>CAYMUX010000085.1:0-14439 GCA_964393845.1 uncultured Nitrospiraceae bacterium | reverse complement strand
CTTTAAACCATGAGGGTTTTCTTCTTTTATTTGGTTCCTATCTCTGTTCTTGGGATATACAGTCAGCTTGACAGTTACTGATGTTCATGGAGCGTCACATACGGAAACAAAGGCTGCATATATTACAGCTTCCAATGACGCAGATGGTGACGGTCTGGGCGACCTAAATGACAACTGCCCGAGTATTTATAACCCCGACCAGTCAGACATAGATGGAGATGGTCTTGGTGATGCGTGTGATCCTGATGCAGACGGAGACGGAGTGCTAAACGATGCGGACAACTGCATACTGGCATCAAACATCGATCAGGCAGATTCGGATAATGACGGATATGGGGATGCCTGTGCAGTAACCCATTGTGTAACGAACAGTGCGGAGTTGCAGACGGCCCTTAATACAGCAAGATCGAATGGAATGATTGATGTGATCAAGCTGGTACAGGGGACTTATGGTTTATCAGGGAACAACGATCAGTCATTTTCATATAATTCCTCCGAGATAAACGACCTTGTAATATGGGGGGGATATACTGACAGCACATGCAGTACAAGGGCGCTTGACCCATCCAGCACGATACTTGACGGAGAAGGAATCGGAAGAGTTTTATTATCTGTCGATGACATGTACTATAATCCCTTGTACTATTATTCTTCGACTTATGCAGAGATGATAATTGACGGAGTAACGATAAAGAACGGGAGCGACGGCGGAATATATATTTATTCTAGTGGTAAAAAAACGACATTAGCGAACAACATAATAATGAATAACAATGGCATCTACAATGGAGGAGTACATATCGAATCTGATTATGGAGAAATAGTTCTGGTAAATAATATTATCATTGGGAATACATCATCTGTTCTTCATGGAGGGATTACAGCGTATACAGTTGGATATCCTGGCAACGTAAGCCTGATAAACAACACGATTACAGGTAATTCATCGATAAATTACGCGGGCGGATCGATAGGCAGAATAGACAGCGGTTTATCAACAATTGATCTTTACAACAACATCATCTGGGGCAATAGCACTTTATATGGCTCGGACATTTATTTATATAACGGAGGAGGAAGCGCAGTTAACGCCTTCAACAATGACTTTGATCCGACGAAAGTATATGGGACATTCACAAACGAAGGAAACAATATCAATGCAGACCCCTTATTTGTTGATGCAGCCAACGGAGATTATCATTTATCCATTTCTTCACCCTTAATAGATGCCGGCGATAGTTCAGTATATCTTCAATATGACTATGAAGGAGATGCAAGACCCTTTGACGGAGATGGGGATGGTCAGTCTTATGTAGACATAGGCGCAGATGAGTTTACAGTGCCTCCTTTAGATTCAGACGGCGACGGGATTGCCGACTCACAGGACAACTGTTCTCAAACCTCTAATCTTGGACAGCAAAACACAGACAATGACGCATACGGGAACATGTGCGACTCCGATCTGGATAATGATGGATTCGTGGGACCTAATGACTACAACATCTTCGGAATGGCATGGTGGTCTGATTCCTCAAGTCCTAACTGGAATCCCGACGCTGATTTTGACAGCGACGGATTTGTAGGGCCTAATGATTACAACATCCTTGGCACGCGCTGGTGGACAAGTGCGCCGTGGTACTAAAAAGCTGTAAGCTATTAGCCGTCAGCTTTTTAGCTTATAGGAAACACCTGAAACAGTAAGAAAGATTTTTAAAGAACTTTCAAGGGGTAAGCAGAGTTAACTTTCCACTTACCCCTTATCCCCCATAATATGACCCTCCGATTTTGACACGCTTTGATTATTAATTGTGAAATTTATGTATGAAACGGTATAATAAAAAAATTGAAATTCATTTTAACAGTAGTATTTATATTCATATCCACCAGGAAAATTCACAAGTAACATAATTAACGCTGCATACAACACAAGAGTGTAATTAATATTTAACGGAGATTTTAATGGCAAAAGGTTGTTGTGATACAGGAAGAGAACAACGTATTAAACAATACGATCTTACTGCATGGTCTATTGCAGATCCTAATATAAAGGCTTTTAATTCTGATGATATCTTATATTCCCCTGAATATTTAAAGAAACAAAAAAACGGGATATCTCTTTTTATAGACCCTAAGTCGCCAAACTGGATTAGTGTAAACGAGACAGCGGCAGAGATCATTAAACTCTGTAACGGCAAACGTACATTATCTGATATTCAGGACTACATTTCCAATAAATATAAGGTAACGAACAAAAAGGAGGTTAGAGATGAAATCTCTAAATTCCTGAGCGCAGCAGGATTACTTGAATTCGTATCAAATACCCAATTTATAAGGCCTGAATATAAGGGTAGAAGCAGCGTAATTGCCCCCCATAAATTAGATGAACTCTGGATATATTATACCCTTGCCTGCAACCTCCGGTGCAGGCATTGTCTTGTAAGCGCCGGAAAAAGCCTGCGAAAGGAATTGACCAATGACGAATTCAAGAAGGTCGTAGACGATTCTATTAAGTTAGGGGTTAAACGGTTTTATATTACAGGTGGTGAGCCCTTTATAAAAGAAGGAATATTTGACCTTATTAAATATATTACGAAAACTAAGAAACGCGAACTTATTGTTCTCACGAACGCTACTCTTTTTGATGACAAGAAAATAGCAGCCTTAAAGAAACTGGTAAGTCCCAAACTCCTTTTACAGGTTAGCCTTGAAGGGCCGAATGCAGAAATTCATGATGCACTTCGCGGGAAAGGGAGCTTTGACAAAACAGTAGATGGCATCAAGAGGCTTATCGGCATAGGGATTACTCCGATTGTTTCAACTGCCATCAGCCAGTTGAATGAAAAGGAAATCGCCACGACCTCCCGCTTCATTTCTAAACTTGGTATCCAGGAACATAACGTCCTATGGATGCATGCAAAAGGACGGGGCGCGAGTAACTTAAGTGATTTATATGTGCCTTCCGATGATATTGCCCGTGCGATGAAAAAACTCAAAAAGGAATATAAAGAGAAGGAGATGATATTTGATAATGTCGAATCATTGAAAGTCCGGGTCAGGACAAAGAGAGGAAGGAAAAATGACCTGTGCAATAACTGTTATGAGAAAATCTGTGTGAATTCGGACGGCAATGTATATCCGTGTGCTTCACTCAATGGTGATAAAAATTTCAATGCAGGTTCCGTCCGTAACAAATCGCTTAAAGATATCTGGCTGAATTCGAAGACCATGGAAAGAGGCAGAAAGAACAGTGTTCAGGACAAACCGGAATGCAGGGAATGTTATCTTGAGTACTTCTGCGGCGGCGGATGCACATCTCATAGTTATTATGCATCGGAAGTAGATACAGGTAAGGGTTCCGTCACGGCCCTTGATCCTTATTGCTCGACGTATAAAGCATTATTTGAGGACATTATCTGGGAGCTGGCTTCTGAGGGAGTTACGCCTCAAAGCGGAAAAGGCTACACTTCTCCTCTAGTCTATAATGCTATGGATTCAAAGCTGCCCGGTCATCTCGGCGCAGGGATTAAATCGATTGATAAGAATTTTGAAGTAGGGTGCTACCATTGTTCATGCGTGCTGTCGGTTGACGTTGAGGATGATGAAGAAGTTTGCAAGCCTGAGATAAAGGGGCATGTGACCAAGACGGTGAAAAAGAAGTTTTCTAAAGCCGCCTATAACCCTGTCGCTGATTACTACTGTCCTACGGGTTACGCTCCCAACGACCTGGCGCATATACCGAATGAAGTGCTCGATGTTTCTTACGGATGCGGCAACCCTGCTGCGCTTGCAGACATTAAAGAGGGGGAAACAATCGTTGATTTAGGCGCAGGGGGCGGCATTGACTGCTTTATTGCCGCAAAGAAGCTCGGCGATAAGGGCAAGGTAATCGGGATAGACATGACCGATGAAATGCTGGAAAAGGCGAGAGAAAGTGCGAAGAAAGTTGCAAAGGCTCTGGGGTATGACATTGTCGAATTCAAGGCAGGAAATATAATGGATATGCCTGTTGAGAGCGATTCGGTTGATCTGGTCATATCCAACTGTGTTATCAATCTTACTGAGGATAAGGCTAAAGTATTGGAAGAAATATATCGAATATTAAAACCAGGAGGAAGGTTTATTATTTCGGATATTGTTTCGGATAAACCTGTTCCCGGATATTTAAAGAGAGATAAGGAACTTTGGAATGCATGCCTATCAGGAGCTCTCACCGATAGTCAGTTCGAGGCAGTTGCAAAAAATACCGGGTTCTCCAGTGTTAATATGACGAAAAATTACCTTTATAAGAAGGTTGAATATATAGAGTTTTATTCAATAACTTTAAAAGGGAGCAAACCCCAGGAAGTCAGTTGCGGTTGCTCCTGCGGTTGAGAAGTAAGTTTAAATATAAATAAGAAACGAGGTAGGGATATATGAGAGTAACTTTAGTAAATGCTCAGGTCTTAGACGGCAATAATGTTGTACCGCCTTTGGGACTTATGTACATCGCCGCTGTATTGGAAAAGGCCGGACATGCTGTTCAGATATTTGATGCCGACCCCGAATACCAGGATACCATGCTTAAGGAGATCAAGGAATTTAATCCGGAATTGATAGGATTAAGTTTCCTGACAGTAGCTTATCAGAGGGCATTTAACCTTTGTAAGACTTTAAAACAGGAGCTGCCTAGTGTGACTTACTGTGCAGGTGGAGTACATACAACAGTTAAACCTCATGATACCTTAAAAGAATTTGACCTCGATTTTATAGTTATAGGAGAAGGTGAAGACACTATAGTTGAAGTATGTGAGAAACTTGCAAGGAAAGAAGGCGTTGCAGGTGTAAATGGAGTTATGTACCGTGAAAACGGTGTAATTATTGAAAACGAAAAACGTGATATGATCACAGATCTGGATACCATCCCGTTTCCTGCCAGACACTTAATAGATATGGCTCCATACCTGAAGCCGCCAGGAATTATAAGGGGCTATGCTGAAAAGAACCAGACAACCATTGTTACAAGCAGGGGTTGTCCGTTCAAGTGTATCTACTGCGGCAGTCATAACATATTCGGCAGAAGGACAAGAAGACGCTCCGTGAAAAATGTTGTTGACGAAATTGAACATCTGATTAAGAATTATGATATGAAGGGTATTTATTACTGTGATGATACTTTTACGCTCAGCTCCAAATGGGTTAAGGAATATTGTGAAGAGCTGAAGAAGAGAAATCTGAATATTAAATGGGGCTGCCAGTCAAGGGTTGACCAGACCGACAGGGATTTAATGCAGAGGATGAAAGATTCCGGTCTTGTACAGCTTGACTTCGGTGTGGAGAGCGGCTCTGAAAAGATACTTAAAGTGCTGGGCAAAGGCGGCGCGGGCGACAGGACATCACAGATAAAACAGTCCTTTAAACTTTGCAAGGAGCTGGATATCAGGACACTTGCAACTTTCATTATCGGTAATCCCGAAGAGACACGGGAAGACATCGATGAAAGTTTTAAGGTTGCAAAGGAGATTGACGCCGATTACACGGCCTTTTATTTTCTGACTCCCTATCCAGGGACGGACATATATACTATGGCCATTGAAAATGGATGGCTTGACCCGCACATTCCGTTCTCGGAGATATGGGCGCACAGGCAGCCGGAGCTTCCGTTGATGGCTATAACATTTGGCAAGGAAGAACTCCGGGATATCCGCAGACACCTGCAGAACCAGTTCTTTGTAAAAAATTATCTCAAGGCTTCGGGCAATATCAGCTTCTACTCGATACTGTTCAGCATCATATTTAGACATCCTAAAGTTATTCTGGATTGTCTGGGGAAATTAATCAGGACCCGCAGGATTGATTATATTGTTGAGACACTTAACGCGGAATACTGGCGAATGAAAAAGTACGAAGGGGCCTGAGGTTAAGATCAAAAATCAAATAGCAAAGATAAAAAATAAAGAAGAAAAAGAAAGGGCGTTGCATTGCAACGCCCTTTCTTTTTATGTCGGAATTCCTTACTCTTGGCATAGAATTTTACAATCTAACCAGGGCTTAAATTATAAGTATTCTTAAAAATCAAGGAGTTTGAAATGAGCATAAGTTTTGCATATCTTGTCTTGGATTATATCAATTATATTGAACCAAAATGCCTTTAGGATATGCAAATGATACAAAATAAAGTGGTGAAGACTGTTGAGATGGAGAAAAGGCGTTCGAAGAGAAAACCCGTGAGTTTAGACGCAGAGATTGTCTTTAAGGGTACAAATTATCCCGTATATATAGAGAATATTTCCCAATATGGGTTACATCTGATAGCAGCCGCCGGGAAGAAAGCAGTATCTATTATACCTGAGATGATACTTAAGCTCGAATTTCAACCTCTTGCCGGAGAAAAAACAGGCCTGCATTACGAGGTAAGGTGGGTGCATATCAATAAAACCCCGATACATGGATTAACATACAGAATGGGTATGGATATTTCAGATCAATCTTCAGGACATAAAGCCCTTCTTAATATTCTGGGATAAATTATATTATTCGAGCCTCTTGCAAAAGTCTTCTGTTTGTCACCTCGAACGAAGAGAGAGGTCTTTTAACTTATTGATAGCAAAAGATTTCTCCCTCTGGTCGAAATGACATATACAGGTATTTTTCATACTTATGCAAGAGCCTCATTCTTATATTAATTCAAAATCCAAGGCGCCTCCCCCCTACATTTGCACTTTCGCGCTTACAACCCCTGAATAGGGGTAGGTGTGAAGGTCAGGATAAAGATGACAAGAGAAACCCAGCCGATAAGCCTTCTCTTTCTGTCTAATTGGATCTCAGGGTAAACTACCGGCGGATGTTTATACCCGAGTATAATCATTAGAACAGCCCATATAAGCCAGCCGGACCAGAATACAACCCCGAGAACAACGAGGACGGGAATCATGCTTTTTGAAATCAATGCATGTTTTTCTCCTAACAGCGCGTATGTGATGTGCCCGCCGTCAAGCTGGCCGATTGGAAGCAAATTAAGCGAAGTCACTAAAAGACCGATCCATCCTGCAAAGGCCACCGGATGGAGTATTACATCGAATTTTTCAGGATCAATATTCAAAACAATTTTCGATAAAAAAGTGAATAATAGTGAACTGCCGAAGGCAATTCCTTCATGAACTTCTCCCGTCGGCCTGACCTCGGACAGATGAAGGCCTACGATGGATGCGATGACGGCAATAATAAATCCGCATATCGGCCCTGATGACCCGATATCTATGAGTGACCGCCTGTCGGGTATGGGCGGCTTCATTTTTATAACCGCGCCAAAAGTCCCTATAATTGAGGGTGCGGGGATGAAGTATGGAAGAGTCGCAGGTACGTTATGTTTTCGTGATGTCAGGTAATGGGCCATTTCGTGCGTAAGAAGAATAAAGAGCAGAGTGAGTGAAAAGGGCAGGCCGAGATAGATTTTCTCCGGCTGCTCCCAGGGGATGATCCCGCGCATCAGGGCGCCGGCAGAGAGCGTTGTCAAAAAGGTCAGGATAAAAAGCAGAACATGTAAACGGGTAAGTTTATGCGGCATCTTATATCTTCTTGTACCTGGCTGCCAGGCTATAGATAATAAAATAGCTGATAACGGCCAATACAGTGCATATCACGAAGGATCCGACAATAAAGGCTTTAATAAGCGGCATCATCTGATTGACTGCATATAGAAAATTTTCCCAGTTAGCCAGCTTTTTTATCATGCTGAGAAGACCCATATTTTTCCAATCTACTTCCGGAAGTACCTGCTTGATTCCCATAATCTTTGCGCCAACCCATACAGCAAGAGAAGATAAGGGCACAATGGTCCATGGATTATTGACGCTTATGCCGATAATTGCAACCAGCCTGTTTAATCGAAAAAGCCATGCAAGAAAAATCCCCCCGGCATAATGAAACCCGAGCAAAGGAGATATTCCCATAAACACGCCAAAGGCAAAAGCCAGCGCTATTCGATGCGGCGAGTCTTTAACTTTAAAGATGCTTCTTAATTTATCTCTGAAATAAGACATAAATATAGCCGTCAGCTATCAGCGTTCAGCTTTTTTACTGACTGCTGATTGCTGAACGCTTATCGCTTATTTTTTTAAAGTGTTCATATCCTTCCGGTTTAAAGAGAGTTTTCTTCCCCTTGTTATCTATGATATACCGGCCTTCTTTTATTATTTCTCCAATTTTATAGTCATTTGTTTTGTAATTTGGCCGGGCAGTATATAGTAAGGCATAATCTTCACCGCCCTTTAATGCAAATTGAACCGGGTCTTTCCTCAAGCTATCAGCCATAGACTGAAGTTCTCCGGATAGAGGAATTTTCTCTTTATAAATTATTGCACCCACTTTGCTTTCATCGCATATATGACTTAAATCTGCGAGAAGCCCGTCGCTGACATCTATCATCGATGTTATTTTAGACGTGCTCTTTAACTGCTTAATATGCGGCATCAAATGTTTCTTTATAAGTTTCAAACGAGGACTAGGCGGGGAGAATGTGTGGACCCGTTTGCCCCGTGTTTTTAAAAGCTGTAAGCCCATTGCTGAATCTCCTAACGTATCCGTAATGAAAATCCCGTCTCCTTCTTTTGCACCTGAACGTGAGATGATTCTGTTTGCATTGCCGATGAGTGTTCCGCTTAGCACAAGTCCTTGTCTTGTAGCGCAGGTGTCTCCTCCGATAACGGCTATTCCAAATTTCCCGGCGATTTTTTTTACCCCTGAATACAACTCATAAATATCTTCCGAATCATAATCCTTCGGGATGCCGAGACTTATAAGAAAATATTTGGGAGTTCCGCCCATTGCCAGTATATCGCTTATGTTGACGGCCAGGAATTTATATCCCAGCTGGAAAAATGTCGTGAATGAAAGGTCAAAGTGAACGCCTTCAATTAACATGTCGGATGTAATCAGGAATTTTCTATCTGTGACTTTTACAACTGCGGCATCATCGCCGATGCCGGTCAGAACATCAGGTAAAGTGCCGGGGCATTTTTTTTGTAATTCTTTTATTAGTCCGAATTCACCCAGTTTTGTAATCTTCATTATTGTATTAATCACAAAGGATTTCAGGGGTCAAGGAGTCAGGATATAAAGCCTGGTTTTTAGTTGTCAGTTTTTAGACTAACAACTAAAAACAAACAACTTTTTCTTATCATTCGAACCCTTGAATCCTCGAACCCTGTTTTGACTTACGGATTTAAAGAGGATGTAATTATATTATGGGATTAAATTCCAGCAATTACTCAAAGCTACTTTTGGCTTTTTCTCTTTTTAATACTTTTCTTGCTGCCCTTTTTGACGCTCTTCTTAACACCCTTCTTAACACTTGTCTTAAGGGCGTTTTTCAATACCTCGTCCATAGTTTCAACAGGTATAAACTGCATATCTTTCTTGACATATTTAGGGATATCTTCAAGATCTTTTTCATTTCTTTTAGGAATAATTACTTTTTTGATGCCCATTCTCTTTGCTGCAAGGGCCTTCTCTTTTAATCCACCTATCGGCAGTACAGTCCCGCGCAGAGTTACTTCACCGGTCATGGCAATGCTTTTATGGACAGCTCTGCCCGTAAACACGGAAGCAATGGCTGTGGCCATAGTTATACCCGCAGAAGGACCGTCTTTCGGAATCGCGCCTGCCGGAACATGTATATGAATGTCATTATCTGAAAACATGGTATCCTTTATACCGAGGCTTTTTGCCTTTGAACGTATATAACTTAAGGCTGCATGGGCGGACTCTTTCATTATGTCTCCAAGCTGACCTGTAAGGGTAATGCCGCCTTTGCCTTTCATTATAATTGCTTCAATATATATTATATCTCCCCCTGCTTCCGTCCAAGCCAATCCGGTCGAAACGCCGATCTCATCTTTTTTGATTTCCTCTTCAGGCAGGTATTTAGGGACTCCGAGATATTTTGATAGATTACTCGAAAAAATATTATTTTTTTTGATTTTGCCTTCAGCTATTTTTCTTGCTACCTTCCTGCAGAGATGGGCGATCTCACGCTCAAGGTTTCTTACGCCTGCCTCACTCGTATAGTGGGTAGTAATCTGCAAAAGCGCGCTGTCATTTATTTTTATGTTTTTTCCCGTAATGCCGTGTTCATTCAGCTGCTTGGGGATGAGATAATTTTTGGCTATTCCAATTTTTTCCTCAGCTGTATAACCGGATAAGTATAGTACCTCCATTCTGTCCCTTAACGGAGAAGGAATGGGGTCCATTTGATTTGCAGTTGTAATAAACATCACGTTACTTAAGTCAAAAGGAACTCCCAGGTAATGGTCTGTAAAGGCAAAATTCTGCTCCGGATCTAAAACTTCTAAAAGCGCAGAAGCGGGATCGCCTCTGAAGTCCATGCCTATTTTGTCGACTTCATCGAGCATAAACACAGGATTGTTTTTGCCTGTTGTTTTAATACCCTGAATGACCCTTCCCGGCATGGCCCCGACATATGTCCTTCTATGTCCTCTAATCTCGGCTTCGTCTCTCATTCCACCGAGGGACATCCTGTAAAACTCCCTTCCAAGAGCTCTGGCAATTGACTTACCAAGTGATGTCTTGCCGACTCCCGGCGGTCCCACAAAACACAGAATAGGGCCCTTCATTTTATCCTTTAACTTCCTTACCCCAAGATATTCAAGGATACGTTCTTTGACCTTTTCAAGATCATAGTGGTCCTCATCAAGGACCTTCTTTGCCCGTTTTATATCGAGATTATCTTTCGTGCTTTTTGACCAGGGCAGTTCCACAAGCCAGTCAACATAAGTTCTGATAGTACCGGCCTCTGCGCTGTCCTGATGCATTTTATCGAGACGATTGATCTGCTTTATCGCTTCCTTTTCTACCTTTTCGGGCATCTTTGCTTCGTCAATCTTTTTGCGCAAATCCATGATCTCTTCGGTCTTTTCATCTATTTCGCCAAGTTCTTTCTGTATGGCCTTTAGCTGTTCCCTGAGGAAATATTCCCGTTGTGTTTTATCTATTTCGCCTTTGACATCCGATTGGATTTTCTGCTGCACCAGCAGCAGCTCGACTTCTCTGTTTAGGATTTCACTGATTTTATTGAGTCTCGGGATGGGGTCTGTTTCCTCGAGTAATGCCTGCGCCTGCTCAGCCTTCAAGCCCAGATTTGATGCAACCAAATCTGCAAGCCGTCCAGGTTCTTCTATGTTTTCGATCAAGACAATAATATCAGGCAGAAAGGACTTTCCAAGCGCCAGGGATTTATCTACAAGTTCTTTCACATTCCGCATAAGCGCTTCAACTTCTAAAGTTAATTCAGGCTGCTCCTGGTCAACGACTTTTTCAATCTCCCCGATATAAAACGGATCTGTCTGGTTGTAATTGAGGATCCTTGCTTTTGAGAGGCCCTGTACAAGGATTTTAAGTCTTCCGTCCGGCAGTTTCAGCATTCTCAATATTGTCCCGACTGTCCCTACTGCGTAAAGGTCTTCTTTGGCCGGGGACTCAATATTAACGTCTTTCTGCGAGACAAGCAAAATAAGTTTGTTGCTTTCGACTGCGTGTTCAATTGCCTTTATTGATATATCTCTTCCCACAAACAGAGGTAGAATCATATATGGAAATATAACAACATCTCTTACCGGAAGAATTGGCAGAGTTGTCGGGATTTCTATTTCACGCTCTTCCTTTATATCAAAATCTGACATGATCTCTCCTTTTTTAGATATTAACCTTTTTTCCGAATATTATTGAGTCAATTTAAGAGAATCTCTCAATAAGCCATAAGACAATAACAAAAAATTAACAATATTGTACCATGTTATTGGAGTTATTGAAAGAGGTCATGGAAAGAAGAAAACACCTCGTAAAACATGCTGAGTTTGGCATGTATTGAAATGCTTATAATCGGGGGAAAAGGTCATTCACCGGCTCAGTCACGATTATTATTAAACGCATAATTTTTAATAAATTCCTTTAAGTCCTTGCCGATGTCTTCTCTGTCTAAGGCGTATTTAAGTATAGCTTTCAGATAGTTCAAAGGATCTCCGGTAGTCAGCCATTCACCACCCTCTACTTCTTTAGCCAGGAAAACCCCCCCGTTTTTAACGTAAGTTCGAATGGCGTCAACAATCCAGAGCTCATTGTCTTTGCCGAGGGGGATGCCTCTTAAAATATCAATGATCTCCTGATTTAAAATCATACGTCCGAAATCAGCCAATTGCGATGGCGCCTCATTGATTGATGGTTTTTCCACAATATCTTCAATCTCCATACTACCCTTGCGCAATTTCACAATCCCGTACCGGTTCACCTCTTCTTTGGGCACTTTCTGTACCCCGATCATTAATTTGCCGTGTCGTTTATGATCATCTATCATCTGTTTAGTAAAAGGAATGTGTGATTTAACCAGATCATCACCCCATACATATACGAATGTTTCATTCTCAACCAGGCTGGCGGCTGACAATACAGGTGTACCATTCCCATAGGGGCCTTTTTGCCTGATATAAATGAAATTGGCCATATCAGCAACTCTTTTAACATCCTCAAGCCGCTTAAGCTTGCCTGCTTTTTGAAGTTCATCAACCAATGCCCAGTTATGATCAAAATGGTCCTCCAGGGGTTTTTTGTCCCACTTGGTTACCATAATAATATCTTCAATCCCGGCTGCGACCAATTCCTCGGCAATTAATTGAATGATCGGCTTATCCACGATCGGCAGCATCTCTTTAGGCATGGTCTTTGTGGCGGGCAGAAATCTTGTACCGGAACCGGCTACTGCTACCACTGCTTTCCTGATTTTTTTTTGCATAATTTGATAACTCCCTTTTATTAATATTTTTTCAGTTTACATATTTATTGCAGGGATTTTCATCCGGTGTCAACTCTTTTTAATTGAGTCCCAAAGATTTTTGATGAAATATAGAACTTATTTATATCATTTTAAAAAAGATTTAAAGATTATGCAATCGATATATTGTATAGCGCTATCCCAAGAACAGAGATAGGAGGTTGTCATTTCGAACGAAGTGAGAAATCTTGCCGGTTTACAATATAGATTCCTCTCACCCTTTGGGTGTTCGGAATGACAGACATTACAATAGGTCAAAATGTCTATCTCTGTTTTGGGGTCTATTGTTTTAATTGACAAAAATAATATAATCCCGTACATTTTATTAATTTCAGATTAAACGTCAGGAGGCTGATTATAATGAAAAGTAAGATTAAACTTGTCGAGAATATGCAATTTGTTGGAACTGCCGATTCCGGCCACGCAGTTGTAATGGATGCACCTCCATCTGCTGGCGGGAATAATACCGGTTCAAAACCGTCGGAGCTCCTGCTCATGGCTTTTGGCGGGTGTTCAGGGATGGATGTTATTTCAATACTAAGAAAGAAGAAGCAGGATGTTACAAATTTTGAAATAAATGTAAACGGCGAGACGCCTGAAAGCCATCCCCGTTCGTTTACTGATATCCATATTGAATATATAGTGACCGGCAGAAATGTTTCTGAAGAAGCTGTACAAAGGGCAATTGAGTTGTCAATCGGGAAATATTGTATGGTTGGAAATACTATCGGCAAGGCCGCAAAGATAACGCATTCATATAAAATCATACAGGCATGACAAAGGTTATAAAATCTCCCCTTGCCCCTCTTTGCCAAAGAGGGGTAATAATTCCCCCTTTGTAAAGGGGGATGAAGGGGGATTTTCATATCATCCATTGCAAACGTTATTTAAATACATCGCCACACTTGGCTTCATTGGATATCTGCCATATGCCCCCGGGACTTTTGGCTCTGCAGTTGGTTTTTTATTTGTAATATTAATCAAACCCGATGATTTGAATCTCCTGGTAATCTTTTTGCTTTTGCTCCTTTTGGGGATAATAACATCTCATAACGCTGAAAAGTTTCTTGGAAAAGACAGCGGACATATCGTTATAGATGAGCTTTGCGGATACTTGATTTCTGTGTTGTTTATCCCGAAAACATCCGGCTATCTCCTCGCCGCATTTATATTGTTCAGGGCGTTTGATATTTTTAAGCCGCCTCCGATACGCAAGGTTGAAAAGGTTGTTCCGGGAGGTGCAGGCATTATGATGGATGACTTAGTGGCAGGAGTTTACACTAATATTTGCCTGCAATTATGGAAATATCTGTTTGTAACTTAAGAGTACACAGATATTTTTATTTTAAAGCTTCTGTGGTATTCTATTGTGACAATTTGGGTTAGGTTAAATTGATCTTGGAAGATACACTGAACCTTGAGAAGTTTTATTGCAATAGAATTGCCTGAAACAGCAAAATCTGCCCTCGCAGAGATTCAGCGTGAGTTAGGTAAATCCGGGGCTGATATAAGGTGGGTTAAACCGGAAAACATTCATCTTACTTTGCAGTTTCTTGGCGATATCGAGGAAAGAATCATCGACAGTATTGTTCAGGTAATAACGGGGACATGTAATAAAT
>CAYMUX010000084.1:0-14579 GCA_964393845.1 uncultured Nitrospiraceae bacterium | reverse complement strand
ATGTAACTGTTTGACTTTATTAGTTTCCAATTCTCAAACTGCGGAAGATGGGCTAAAGGGATATGACTATTCCCTATCTGGGGCATATTTTATTACGATATGCGCCAAAGACAGGGAATGTCTGTTCGGGCAAATTATTGCGGGCAAAATGATATTGAATGAACGCGGGGAAATTGTTCAAAAATATTTAGAGCATCTTCCTGAATGTTTCTCGAATGTATAATTGGACATGCGTGTTATCATGCCTAACCACATTCACGGAATAATAATCATAAACAACATTCGTAGGGGCGAGGTTTTCTCGCCCGGTGTTTCTTCGCCCCTAATCGCTTCGCCTTCATCATACAGAAATACACACCCCAAAAAGGGCGGGAAAACCCCGCCCCTACATCGTGAACCCACATTGGGGAACATAATTGCATATTTCAAATATCACACAACCGTGAAAATCAATGATATACGAGATACATTAAATCCCGTCTGGCAGCGTAATTATTACGAAAGGATTATCAGAAACGAACATGAATTATTCAAATTAAGAGAATATGTTCAAAACAACCCATTGCAGTGGGATCTTGACAGGGAAAATCCTGGCAATACATAACATAAAAAAATCCCCCTTAAGCAAAGGGGGATTTTCCCAGGGATAAAAAATTATGTAAGAGGCTAATGATGAACTGAAGGGTCGGCGTGCCCGATCTCACCGGTCTTTATGGCTATGCAAATCTTGGCACCCACAGTAAATATGATCAACCCGATGGCCCACACACCCAGCGATATCCAGAGTTCCATGGCATTAGGCATATAGTCATATATCTCACCCAATGTGCTTGGGATAAATCCGGGGAAGATCAGCCCCATGCCTTTTTCAATATACACCCCGGTAAAAATAAACACGCATGCGATATTCAGCATGAAAAAATTCTTCCTGATACTGGGAACTATCAATATTAAAAATGCAATGCTGTTAACAATAAGGGCCGTCCAGATCCAGGGAACAAGCTGATTGTGTCCGCGAAGTCCGTTCCAGAGATAATTAAACGGTTCAATGTGAGCCGTTGCCGAGTACATTTCCTTAAATACCTCACTGCCGAGCAGGAAGAGATTGACTGCCATGCACCATGTGACTATTTCAGCAACTTTGTGAAGCGCCTCGTCTGCTATCTTCAGCTTTGTGGTCTTCCTGATGATCTGAAAGATGATAAGCATAAATGCCGGTCCTGAACAGAATGCCGATGCGATAAACCTCGGAGCCAGTACGGCAGTATTCCAGAACGGTCTTGCCGGAACGCCGAGATATAGAAAAGCAGTGACAGTATGGATACTGATTGCAGCAGGGATAGAAAGAAAGATAAAAGGCATGATAAGTTTTGTTTTATAAGACTTCCCGGCATATATCTTGGAAAGGGCATAAATTACCAAAGTTAAGTTCAGCACCAGATACATATTCAACACAACAACATCCCAGGTCAGTATTGACTGGGGAAAATTAAAAATACCGATCATGGGGATAAGGTGCCAGAACCTTTCAGCGCTGCCCATATCAAGCACAATAAACATAAGGCACATGGACACCGCGGCAACAGCCATTATCTCACCGATCAGGACTATTTCGCCTATAGGTTTAAAATCATAAATATAATAAGGAATAACAAGTACCACAGCTGCGGCCGCTACTCCGACAAGGAACGTGAAATTAGCAATATACCATCCCCAGGACACGTCGTCTCTCATATTGGTGGCAATAAGTCCCTGATCGATCTGTCTGAATACAAATGCAATTCCTACAAGGGCCAACAATGAAAGGAATCCCATCCAGGCTTTGTATTCCTTGCTTCCCGTGACTACTGTTCTTACAATACCGTTTATCGCGTCAATTGCCATGTTACCTCTCCTCTAACTTTTAACACCCGTACCCATACTGAAGAAGTAAAAGAATTTCGGGTTGGTATCAAGCTCTTCTTTAAGTCTGAACACTTTCATGTTTTCGAGAATATAACGTATCTCACTGTTCGGGTCCATCATGTTGCCGAACTTTCTCGCCCCTACGGGACAGGCTTCGACACATGCAGTATATCTGCCCTCTCTAGAACGTTGAATACAGAATGTGCACTTGCCGACGACCCCTTTATATTGGGGCCTGTTGCCCAGATAGTGGATCACAGGGGTAAATTCTTCTTTCGGTATGGAGGGCTGGCCCCAATTAAAGCTCCTTGCGCCGTATGGACACGCGGCCATACAGAAACGGCATCCGATACACCAGTTATAATCAACGACTACTATCCCGTCGGGCTCCTGCCAGGTTGCTTGCACAGGACAGACTTTTACGCAAGCCGGCTTTTTGCATTGCTGACATTGAACCGGGACATAAAAGCGGCCCTTCTCCGGAACCTGTTCAGGGTTATAGTAGCGGTTTGAATGTTCAAGCCCCTGCCATTTATTGTTGTTTTTATGAAACTCCAGGACTTTTATCCATTGGATCTGGGGGTCTCTGGAAAGATTATTTTCTTTAACGCATGCATAGACACATCTTCTGCAGCCGATGCATCTCGAAAGGTCAAGCGCATAGCCGAACACCGTGTTGTTCATGGGAGGCGTTGCCTTTGCATGGACTTCTTTCCCGTATTTAAAAGACAACTCCTCTTCCATTTTTGCGAGGATGTCTTTTAAATCATCCGCATCAAGCCGCTTGTAATGCTGTCTGAATAATTCTTCAAACGCAGATGCACCGGCATCGCCCGCAGGAATCGCAGCAGCGGCAGCGCCTGCGGTAAGACCTGCCAAAAATTTTCTTCTTGTGATCAGGCTCTTGTCTTTTCCTTTTATATCATCTGACATTGGACCGCCTCCAAATAATTAATCAATGCTTGGTTTCTGCTGAAGATTGATGTTCTTCCCCCGATGAAGAAGTCCTCACGTTTAACGGAGTCCTGGGGACCGGATCGGGTTTTATTGCCTTAAACGGCGGGTTGTGCGGATCATGACACTGGGTGCAGTGCAGCCACTGCTTTTCCCCGTTCCAGTATCCTGTCCTCTTGCCGTGAACACCCATCTTCCATTCGCGGTAGACCCTTTTATGACATTGTTCACATACCCTGTAATATTCATTAAACTCAACCAGCTTACCATTTAAAAGTTGGAACTTGTCCCTTGTCTTTGCGCTGTGGCAATCAAGGCACCACCTGTTTTCCGAGTCATGGTTCATAAATGGGACAGGGACTACATCATGCGGATCTGCCAAATCTCTTCTTTCATAATTCGGTTCCCAATCCTTATCATGGCAATCCGAGCACGGGAATACATTTAATTCATTCATGGGAGCGATATATTTCTGAATCTCCTCTACAGGTCTGTCAAAAGGGACCTCTCCCGGTAATTCGTCATGCGGAGCTGCATGCGCAGCCTCCTCATGAGCAGCAAATATATTATTTGAACTCAACGGCAGGAATAAAAGACTACTGAATAATATAAACGTATAAAGCGTAAAACTTAGGCGTTTCATCGTTTTAATACCCCTTAATTTTTTAATTTAAGAAAAGCCTAAAAGAATTGCGACACTGGAATAAAAGTATACTTAAAATGTTTTCAGGTGTCAAAATAAAAAATATAATCAACATATAATTACATCTTATATCCGCTAATCCATCCTCCCTTGCCTGGTTGTGTAGGGGCACGGCGCGCCGTGCCCTTACATTCCCCCTTGAATCATAGTATCCCCGGACCTTATAATTTATCATGTTCCCGGTAAGCCCTGAAAAAGAAAACTCGCTGAGAGAAAAATTCGACAGCCTCGGCATTTATGAAAAGGACATCGAGGAATCCTTTGTCCGCTCAGGCGGCAGGGGCGGGCAGAATGTCAATAAGGTAGCAACCTGTGTTTATCTTAAACACATACCTACTGGCATTGAAGTAAAATGCCAGAAGGCCCGTACGCAGGGCCTGAACCGGTATTATGCACGGGCGCTGCTTTTTGAAAAAATAGAGCGTTCAATAAAAGGGATGGAAAGCGAAGAAGAACAGCGCATTGCGAAAATCAAAAGACAAAAGCGCAAACGCTCAAAACGCGCCAAAGAAAAGATGCTCGCAGAGAAGCATATAAAATCCCGAAAAAAAGCGAATCGTTCCTTAACGAGAAATATTGACGAAGTGTAGGGGCATGGCGCGCCATGCCCCTACTCATGTAACCATTCAGTTACGGGTGGATTGGATAATTCCCCTCTTTGGAAAAGAGGGGTTAGGGGAGATTTTATAGAATGAATTTTAATAATCCCCCCTCGCCCCCCTTTTCCAAAGGGGGGTAATAACCACCCGTAACTGAATGGTTACCTACTCATTCATTTTTCTTTTGCATTGAGGATGTATTTCTGATATATTTATGCAATATCAATCAGAGGGGAGTTTATGCTGGAAATAGATATTCCCGGTTTTGGCGCCGTTAAACTGAAACACCTCGTGTCCGATTTTACGGGAACTCTGTCATTTGACGGAAAACTGATCCCCGGTGTAAAGGAGCGCCTGAACAAGCTGTCTGAATCCCTGTCCCTCCATGTGCTGACTTCCGATACGTTTGGAACGGCCAAGTCGGAACTAAAGGGCATTCAATGTGAAGTACATGTATTGGAAGGTGAATACCATGACCTCCAGAAGGAAGAATATGTGGAAAGGCTCGCCGCTATTTCAGTCGTTGCATTCGGCAATGGCAATAATGACAGAAAGATGCTCAGGGCCGCGCGGATCGGCGTTGCCGTGACCGGCGGTGAAGGCTGCGCAGTTGATATAATGATGGCAGGTGAAGTTCATGTCACAAGCATAATTGCCGCTCTCGATCTCCTTCTTTATCCCAAACGGCTCAAGGCAACGCTCAGGTATTAATATATGGAATTCCTGGAATTTATTTTCCCTGTATCAGGAGTCAAAACTTATATATTTATACCTCCGTTAGTCGCATTGGTCGTCTCCTTTTTCACTTCCATGGGCGGGGTTTCAGGCGCGTTTCTTCTCCTACCGTTTCAGATGGACTTCCTCAAATATACAAGCCCTTCAGTCAGCGCAACCAACTTTGTATTTAACATAGTCGCGATCCCAAGCGGGGTCTACCGGTATATTAAAGAAGGGCGCATGGCCTGGCCGCTGACATGGATTGTGATTGTCGGGACATTGCCGGGGGTGTTCATAGGTTACTACCTCAGAATTCTGTATCTGCCCGACCCGAGGGCCTTCAAGCTTTTTGTAGGCGGTGTCCTGCTTTACATCGGCAGCCGTTTATTTTATGAAACGACCGGCAAGGCCGCAAAAGGAAAAAGTCAAATGAAGGCCCTGGAGGAAAAATTCAAACAGAGGACTGAAGAGCTTAAGAAACAGCAGCATGCCCGGCTTGCATCGGGGCTTCCAAAGGAGGCGGTCGTAAAGACGCTTTCATTCAGCCTTTCAAAGGTGGAATATGAATTCTGGGGTGAGAAGTTTTCATACAGTACTCCTGCAATGTTTCTGCTTGCATTTATTGTAGGGATAATAGGCGGAACATACGGCATCGGGGGAGGCGCAATTATTGCTCCATTCTGCGTCGCGGTTTTCCACCTGCCTGTTTATACGGTTGCAGGAGCCGCTTTGATGGGGACATTTTTAACGTCAATTGCCGGTGTCGCTCTCTATAGTATCATGCCTGCAAAGCAGGGGCTTTCCACGTCGCCGGACTGGCTGCTGGGATTCCTGTTCGGCGCCGGGGGATTTGCCGGCATGTATTTAGGGGCAAGATTTCAGAAATTCATGCCGCAGAAATTTATTAAAATTATGCTTGGCTCGATAATTCTGTTCCTTGCTGTGAAATATATTCTGCAATTTTTCATATAGATATTATTTCTTTGCAATAAATCAATCAAACTCCTTATAATATTTTCCTTTATAACAAATTTTTCAGGAGGCCTGAATTGCGCAATAAAATTTCCATTGAACTTGCCGGAAGGGTAAAAAATCTTCCGCCATATTTGTTTGCAACCATTGACAAGATGAAGCAAGCGGCCCTAAGCAAAGGCGTTGACCTTATTGACTTAAGCATCGGAGACCCTGATACACCTACACCCAAACACATCGTAGAGAGAATGAGGAAAGCGGTGAAAAACCCGGCGCATCATCAATACCCGTCTTACTCCGGGATGCCGTCATTCAGGCAGGCGGTCGCTGACTGGTACAAAATGAGATTCAATGTAACCTTGGACCCGGGCACAGAAGTCCTTTCTCTTATCGGTTCAAAAGAAGGCATAGGACACATTCCTCTTGCATTCATAAACCCTGGAGATGTTGTGCTTGTCCCTTCTCCGGGATATCCGGTTTATCCTGTCGCCACAATGTTCGCCGGCGGAAAAAGTCACATTATGCCTCTGCTTGAGAAAAACGACTATCTGCCGGATTTAAAAGCTATACCTGATAATGTTCTTAAGAAAGCAAAATTAATGTTTGTGAATTATCCCAATAATCCGACTTCCGCCTGCGCGGGGAGGGCTTTTTACAAAGATGTTGTCAGCTTTGCCGCAAAGAATAATATTATGGTCTGTCATGATGCCGCTTATTCTGAAATCTATTACGACAATCAAAAACCCTTGAGCTTTCTCCAGATTCCCGGCGCCAAAGACGTAGGGATTGAATTTCATTCTCTGTCTAAAACATATAACATGACTGGCTGGAGGATCGGTTTTGCGGTCGGGAATAAAGATGCGATTGCAGGGCTTGGGAAGATTAAGACAAATCTTGATTCAGGAGTTTTTCAGGCCATTCAGGAGGCAGGCATCGAGGCACTTAACACTAACGATAACATGCTGAAAAAAATCAGAGACTTGTATCAGGGAAGAAGAGACGCCTTATATGAAGGACTGAAAAAGCTCGGCTTTGAAGCGAATAAGCCTAAAGCAACCTTTTACCTCTGGGCCAAATGTCCAAAAGGATTCTCTTCAATGGATTTCACGGTCCATTTGCTGAATAACGCGGGCATTCTCACAACACCCGGCAATGGATTCGGGGCCCCCGGTGAAGGATATGTAAGATTTGCATTGACCGTCCCGGTGAAGCGGATCAAAGAGGCTATAGAGAGAATCGGGAAGATAATTTAATCGCAATAATTCAAAAGGCATTGATTCTTTTTACACGACCCGGAGCAATTCATTGTAGTAATTATCCGGCTGAATAACTTCCATGCCTAAACTTACAGTTATCCCGTAAGGCGGAGTTTTATATGACCATTTCACTTTGCATTCCAGACATACTGTATTTCCGGAATTTACCTGAAAATTTACACTGAGCAATTTACCCGGAGCAAAATCCGAAGATGGCTTCTTTGAGACAGCTCTTATATATAAAGTGTCTTTAAAAAATTTCTCTATTATTCCTGAATGAATCGTGTCGTTTGATGAAAGCCTGGCTTTTAAATTAACTATTTTCTTAAACGGAGCACTCATAAATACGCCTCCTTTTTTAAAGCCTCTCAGGAACCGGGTTATTCTTGTTTATTAAAACCTGTGCTCTCCTCTCTTACCACCTCCTTCTATATGGAAGTTATTTTTATAGCGAAAGTTTTTTCTAAGATAGAACATAAGACATTTTAAGATAAAATCAAATCGGTCTCAGTCCGATTTTCTTGTAAGACTCGAACTCATTACAGTGTCGGGGTTAGTCCTACATAATTCGGCAGGGGACATTTGTTGAAGACTCCAGGGAAGGATTCTTTAAAGATCAGTTTACTAATTTATTTTGAATTGTGTAGTGGGTCAATTGTGCATTGTTCTTCATAATCATTTTTTCAAGGATACGGGTCCGATAGGTGCTTATGGTTTTTACACTCAGAGATAATTCTTCTGCAATTTCTTTCACTGTCTTCCCTGAAGCTATCATGCGCATAACTTCAAATTCGCGATCCGAAAGAGTCTCATGAAGCGGTTTGTCAAATGCAGTTTCCAGGTGACAGGCCAGGGTTTCGGCAAGAGAAGAGCTGACATATTTCTTGCCTGCTGATATTTTTTCAATTGCATTAATCAATTCATTAGGCGTGCTTTCTTTAGTCAAATACCCCGCCGCCCCTGCCTTTAAAGCACGAACAGCATACTGTTCCTCCGGGTGCATGCTTAATATCAATATTTTAAGATAAGGTTTATCACTTTTTAATTGCTTTAAAATCTCAAGCCCGCTTCTTCCCGGCATGGAAATGTCTAAGAGCACCATATCGTAATCATTGTTCCATACTTTATGCAGCACTTCCTGTCCATTACTGGCTTCATCAGTGATTACCGTATCGGACATTTCAGCCAGGATCTGCTTAAGCCCTTCACGGACAATTGTATGATCATCAGCAATGAGTATTCTTAACATAAATATTTATCAATGTCAGAATTATACGGGTTAATTGCTTATTCCCTTTGAATTGCTCAGCGGAATACTTACTGTTACCGTCGTCCCTTTACCTCGAACTCCGCTTATCCTGATATTACCTTCCAAAAGATGAACACGCTCCTGCATGCCGATAAGACCGAAAGATTTAGAATCGGATATCTGTTCTTCCGTAATCCCTATGCCGTTATCCGTGACTTCCAATATTAATGATGCAGGTGTTTCCTGGAGGCCTGCTTTGACACGGGTTGCTTCTGCATAACGAACTACATTTGTCAAAGTCTCCTGAAAAATCCGGAAAATAGTTGTAGAACGTTCCTGGTCCAGATTAATGGTATCGGAACTGAAGGAGACTTCACAAGTTATTCCCGTCCGGTTCTGAAATTCATTTGCCTGCCATTCCATGGCAGCCTGAAGTCCCAAATCGTCCAGCAATCCCGGCCTCAATTCAGAGGATATCCTTTGCACCGCGTAAATTGTCATATCAATAAGATCCGACATTACTTTCGCCTTGTCATGAAGCGGTTTCATTTCTTCAGGCATTTTTTTATTCAACCAGAACAGGTCCATTTTTAAGGCGGTTAATGCCTGTGCCAGTTCATCGTGGATTTCACGCGCCAGATGTCTTCGTTCACCTTCTCTTACTGCGTTCAGGTGTGCGGCAAGATTGCGTAATTTTTCACGAGATTTTTTCAGCAGCTCTTCATGCCTTTTCCGCTCGGTAATATCTCTGGCGATATGAATAACTCCGATGATCCGGTTTTCACTGTCAAACCGGGGCAGGGCCCTTATTTCCACATTCATATTCAGGTGAGGTTCAAAAAGTTCAAAAACCGACGGGATGCCTGATTTAACACAGTCACAGCTCGGACAACCCTTTGGCGGGCATAAGGTCCCGTGATAATAATTAAAGCATTTTGTTTCCTTATTGACCTTTAAGTCAGGCAGGCCGAGAATTTTTTTTGCCGAGTCATTGGCATGTATTATATTAAAATCCTTATCATGGATAGTGATCAAATCCGTGATAGTATGAAAAATTCCTTCCCAGTCATGCAGAGAATCAAATATCGGCTTTCCCGCTTTATTGCCTTTATTGATGCTGTTTACTTGGTCCTGCATTTTATCTCCCTATCCGGATACGAGACAGGTAACAACTATAGTAACGGCAATAAATAACTTAAGTTAAAATATGATATTTCCTTTATATTACAGCTAATTAAATGCTTAAGATGTATTTTAATTTAATGCCGTTACTATATCATTAAGAAAAAAACTGGTTAACGGATTTAAATATAAACAATAAACTAGTCCCCTTTTCTCTGGTAGAATAAATGTAACACCAGTTATTGTTTATGTCAACTTCAAAGTGGTTTTTGAAATGCAATACGAAGTGAAATAATTTAATGATAGAATTATAAATTATGCCAACAGCATACATTGGAATCGGCTCCAACCTCGGCAATAGGGAAGACAATTGCACGGCCGCAATTAAGCATCTTATTGATAACGGGATAAAGGTATTAAAGCTTTCATCCAGAATCGAGACCGAACCGTGGGGAGTCAAAGATCAGCCGAATTTTATTAATATGGCGATCAAGATACAGACCGACCTTCCACCGGAAGACCTGTTGACGCTTCTTAAAAAGATAGAAATTGAGTTAGGGCGCACTCCGGGCCTTCGCTGGGGACCGAGGATTATAGATCTCGATATATTACTGTATGATGATCTGGTTATTAAAACTCCTGAACTAAAAATACCACATCCGGGGACCAGTGACAGATACTTTATTTTGAAGCCTCTGGCAGAAATAGCAGCGGACATAATACATCCAGTCTTTAAGAAAAGCATTAGGAGTCTATTGTCGGAAATAAGCGCGTAACGATAATTCGGTTAATATAAAGAATCGGTCTATGCCGTAGGGGCACGGCGCGCCGTGCCCCTACTACCTACAATCTTCCCGAAATTTCTGAGAAGCTGCAGCCCCAGTGCCTGACTCTTTTCAGGGTGGAACTGGACTGCAAAGACATTGTCTTTCCAAACCGATGATGTAAATTCTATCCCATATTCCGTAGTAGTCGAGATAATCGAAGCATCTTCCGGGGCGACATAAAAAGAGTGCACAAAGTAAAAATAACTTTTATCCGGTATACCATTGAAGAGCGGATTATTCAATTTTATATTTAATTGATTCCAGCCCATGTGAGGGACCTTTAGAGGAAAGAGTTTAGAGTTAAGAGTTAAGAGTTCAGAGTTTGGACTTTGAGAATTTAAATCTTTTTCACCTAACTCTTGACTCTTGACTCCGGACTCGAATTTGACTACCTTGCCCCTGAAAATATCGAGGCCCCTGCATCTGCCGAATTCCTCTGATTCGCTGAACAGCACCTGAAGGCCAAGACATATGCCGAGGTAAGGTTTGCCCTTTTTTATGGCTTGCGCAACAGCATCAATTAATTCAAGCTTCGTCAACTCCTGCATGCAGTCTTTAAAGGCGCCTACGCCAGGAAGCACAATTGCGTCAGCCTTTTTGACAACGGCAGGACTGTTTGTTACCGTGACGTCAACGCCGACTTTCAGGAAGCCCTTCTCAACGCTCCTGAGATTCCCCATTCCATAATCAATAATTGCTATCATTAGGTATGTATTATGAATTTTACAGCGGATAAATTCAACACAGTCAGTAAATTTGACATGAATTTGACAAACACTTGTAAAAAATGTACATTTTGAGGTATATTTTAAGCCGTTGAAATTCACATATGAGGTAATGACTATGGATATGATCCCAACACAGATTTTCTTTACCAAAGGAGTTGGAATACACAAGGACAAACTTGCATCTTTTGAGCTTGCTTTGAGAAAAGCGGGTATAGAAAAATGTAATCTTGTTTATGTATCAAGTATTTTCCCGCCCCAATGCAAGATCATTCCCCGAAACAGGGGGCTGAAATTCATCAAGCCGGGGCAGATCACTTTCTGTGTTATGGCAAGAAGCGATACCAATGAACCGAACAGGCTTATCTCATCAGCAGTAGGACTCGCGGTCCCTAAAGACAGGGAGCATTACGGCTACATCTCCGAGCACCATTCCTACGGCGAGACAGCCAAAAAGACAGGGGATTATGCCGAAGACCTTGCTGCCACGATGCTCGCCACTACACTGGGTATCGAGTTTGATTCCGATCAGGCGTGGGATTCGAGAAAACAGGTATACAAGGCCAGTCAATATATATTTAAATCTTCTCATATTTGCCAGTCTGCTGAAGGCAACAAGCACGGAGAATGGACAACCGTTATCGCCGCTGCGGTGATGCTGCTGTAATTGAAAAATAAACTCCCATATAATTTCGGCGGCTTACCAAAAAAGTTTTCCAATTATAAGAACGCGAATATTGTAATCCTGCCTGTGCCCTTTGACAAGACCAGCTCATGGATCAAGGGGTCCGACAAGGGTCCGCGCGCAATTATCAACGCATCGAGGAATATGGAACTTTACGATATTGAAACCGCTTCGGAAGTTTATATGAAAGGTATATATACGACTGAAGGGATTATCGCCGGCAATTCCCGTGATATGATAAATAAGGTCCAAATACAGGTCAATAATTTACTGGATGAGGGTAAGTTTACTGTCCTGCTCGGCGGAGAGCACATGGTTTCGCTGGGGTCCATAAAGGCGCATGCCGGGTATTTCAATAATATGAGCATCCTGCATCTTGACGCCCACTCGGACATGAGGGATTCCTATGAAGGCGACAAATTCAGCCACGCGTGTATAATGGCGAGGGCAAGGGAAATAACCGGCAATATTGTTTCGGTCGGGATACGCAGTTCAGACGCATCGGAACTCGGCAATGTGGACAAGGGTAGGGTTTTTTACGCTTCGGCAATCAACAAGTCAAAGGACTGGATCCGGAAGGCATCGGGAAAGCTTTCGCGGAATGTTTATATATCGATAGACCTCGATGTCTTTGATCCTTCACTAATGCCTTCAACCGGAACCCCTGAGCCGGGAGGACTGGGATGGTATGAGGTCATTGATTTGCTGGAATACGTTGCAAAAAGGAAGAACATTGTGGGCTTTGACGTAGTTGAACTCTGCCCGTCAAAAAATAACGTGGCGCCCGATTTCCTGGCTGCGAAGCTTATATATAAATTGTTGAGTTTTAAGTTTTGCCGTTGATTTTGTCATTTCGACCATAGGGAGAAATCTATACTTGTCCTGCAAGAACAAAAGATTTCTCACTTCGTTCGAAATGACATTGGTAAGACAATCAAATTCACCCCTGCTTTTCCCAGGTCTTCGCATATTTCAGAAACGTATAGTAGCTGTATAGTATGGCGAGCATCAGTCCTCTCGTACCGTCAAGCAAGCCAAGCCTCAGCACGTACATCTTCATGAAAGTAGCAATCGGTTTTATTGAGAGTGAAAATAACCCTGCCCTGCCGGAATTCTTTCTTATCTCTTTTGCGGCAAGCGTGGAGTAACGTTCCATCCGCTCTACAAAATCCGAGACACTATGGTAAGTATAATGCTTGAGCGGATTCTTTAAATATCCAAGACTGCCCTGTACGACTACCTTTTCGTGTACCTCACGGGGTTCAAGATGCCCCTTGTCTTTTTTAAAAAGCCTCAACGTATTATCAGGCCACCATCCGCTGTGTTTGATCCATTGTCCGATAAAATAGTTTTCCCTCGGCATATAAAAACCATTGCAATTCGTATTTGAAATAGTCCCGATAATTTCTGTTTTAAGCTCAGGAGTCACTCTTTCATCAGCATCGAGTATTAAAACCCACGGCCCCACTGCATAATCAACAGCTGTCTGTTTCTGGCGTGCAAAGCCCTGCCATTCATGCTGATAGACTTTGCCGGTATATTGCCTGCATATTTCAACAGTCCTGTCAGCGCTGAATGAATCGACGACGATAATCTCTTTTGCATCGGAAACACTCTTCAGCGCGTCTTCGATGTTGATCTCTTCGTTTTTAGTGACTATAACAACGGAAACTGGGAACAATGCTCTATCCTTTCTTTTCAATTATACTCTTATACAGCTCCAGTATTCCGCCAACATGTTTGTCGAAAGAAAATTCTTCTGCGAGACTTCTCGCATTTTCGCTCATGGACCGAAGCATGTCTCTATCATTAAATAATATTTGAATCTTCTCTGCAATTGCCCCTGTATCCTCTGGCTGCTCAACAACAAAGCCATGCACTCCATTTTTTATTATTTCCGATGCACCGCTGTTTTTTGTCGTTATCACCGGAAGCCCGCTTGCCAGCGCTTCAAGATGGACATTGCCGAAGGGCTCGTACATTGTTGGAAAAACAAAGATGTCGGCGGCGGCGTAGTATTTAGCGATGTCCTTCTGAGGCCCACAGAAGATGATTTTCTGCCTGCATTGAAAATCCCCCTTCATCCCCCTTTTCCAAAGGGGGAAATATTCCCCTCTATCAAGAGGGGCCAGGGGTGTGTTCCCCCTCTTTGGCAAAGAGGGGTTAGGGGAGATTTTTTTAATTTTCTTCTCCGATCCTTTTCCTACAATCAAAAGCGCAACCGGTTCCTGAATCATCTCCGCAGCCTCTATCAGATATTTCACTCCCTTCCTCTCAAACCCAGAACCGACAAAGAGGACAACAAAGTCACTATCCGTTAATCCGTATTCCTGTCTGACCGCCATCCTGTATTTCTGTCTGCCGGCCGGATGGAACTTTTCCAGATCGACTCCGTTATATATAACTTCTATATCAGCAGGAGAAACTTTATAGTTGTCAGTAATGTTCTTTTTCACCATTCCCGATATTGCTATCACTTTTTTAAACCTGTGCATATTAAAAATTGACCGCTCAATTGACAGGACCAGCCAGTGATAAGGATTCAGGACAATGGATATTTTTCCTGCCGCGCCTGTCCTCTTCCACCTCTGCTTCAGCCATTCTATATGACAGCCGTCGCCTGCACGATAGATGTCCTGGTAAAGGGTCTTGTCGTGAGATTGTATTATGTCGAAATTCTTTCTCTGTCCTTTTAAAAGAAACCAGGAAGACACAGCAAAGGTAAGGTCTCTGAGAAATGACATAAATGTGACGGCCGGGACTTTATGGAAGTGAATATTTTTATGGGCCGCTCTGCTTTGCCATTTGATGGCGAATATGTGGATCTCATGTCCGTCATTCGCAAGGTTTTCAATAAGACTGCTT
>CAYMUX010000083.1:0-14781 GCA_964393845.1 uncultured Nitrospiraceae bacterium | reverse complement strand
AATATAAAAAATCATCCGGGGCGTGGCGCTGCCACCCGTAACTGAATGGTTACATACGCTCACATTCAAGTGGAAAGGTAATGTTGAAACCAATTATGATTATCTTGATATCAATTATTCCCTTGACGGAGTTAAGTGGACGTGGGTCGATTATAGAACCGGTACAACGGGCGGCAGTTTCACCTCTGACTCAACGACTGAATTCACAGATCTTGCAGAAATGTATAACATTTTTTATTTCGGGTTCGGGATGTCAACCGATACATCGATTATAAGGGATGGAGTTTATATCGATGATGTCAAGCTCATAAGGCAGCAACTCAGTATAAGCAATTACAGTTATACAAACTACAATGGAACTTCCATGGCCGCCCCGCATGTTTCAGGAGTTGCCGGCCTTATTAAGGCCTTTAACCCCGGACTCACCAATATTGAGATAAAAAATGCGATCCTGAATAATGTTGATGCCGTAAGCTCATTATCAGGCAAGGTACTTACAGGCGGCAGAATAAATGCCTTTAAGGCATTAAGCTCGGTATTCGTTGATAATGACGGCGACGGGATTGCAGACTCACAGGACAATTGTTCTCAAACGTTCAATCCCGGACAGCAGGACACTGACAGCGATGGGTATGGTAATATTTGCGATGCCGACCTTGATAATGACGGCGTTGTAGGATTTATGGACTTTAACATATTTAAGGCAGCATGGTTGTCCACTGCTTTGTCACCTAACTGGAATCCTGACGCGGATTTGGATTCTGATAATGTAGTAGGATTTCAGGATTTTAATGTCTTTAAGGGGCGCTGGCTGACAAGTGCGCCGTGGAAATAGTGGAAGTTAAGAGTAAGGTGTAGGGGCACGTCGTAACGTGCCCAATTGCATGGGTGATCTGATGAATCGCTCGGTCATTTACTTGTTTGAAAGATTCTTTTATGTAGATTTAATATTTTCAATTCAGGATAGATTGGAACGAGGGGGAAATTTTTATTGACAACCATAGCATATAGCTGGTTAAATGTCATATAACCTGTCCGAGATTTTAATTGATTACGCAACTGTTAAGAGATTGTTCCGGAGAAAAATTTTATGCAAAGTGTAAAAGTAAACTATAAAGATGAGATCAGGCGGGAAATTGATGACTTGACTTCCGAGAAAGCCAGGGAGGTTCTGGAATTCATCTGCTTCATTAAACATAAAAAGGCATTGGAGAAGATAGACCCGACCCAGCTTTATTTTTATACCCCTAAATGGCAGGAGATGGAAAAGCAGGCTGAAGAGGATATGAGGGCCGGAAGGGTTTCAGAAGCTTATTCCACAGAGGACATGGATAATTTTTTAACGAATATAAAGTAAAACAGAGACGAGATATTAACATAAGTGCAGATAGACCAAATTAGAGAAAAAGTATCGGAAGGTGAATATCGCTTTTCCGAACATGCAATCAAAAGGATGATAAAAAGGTTTATAGAGCGTTTTGAAGTCGAAGAGGCTATAAAAAACGGAGAGATTATCGAAGAATATCCGGAAGATAAATACTCTCCAAGTTGTTTGATATATGGAAAGACAAAAGCGGAAAGGGATATTTCCAGCTTTCAAATTCTGGTTATCCAATCTTTTTAGTATTTATAGTGCCTCAAAAGTAAATAAAGTATTAGTAACACAGAACGGCAATATGTAGATAGCTACAAATAGTAGCGATGGTATTTGCAATTAATCTCTTCTTTCATTTGATCGAGTAGACCGAAGGGTGCAACCACTCGGTCTACTCGATTACCCGTATTCTTGTACTTGAACTATCTTGCCTTTTTCTTCAATAATAAAATGTGGTACCATATGGGCTTGAAGATCGACTTTATAAAGAATAAATAATAATCTTAGGGGGCAATTGCAAAATAAATTTTCCTTAAAACAGAAATTTTTTCTAATTCTATTTGGGATATTTATTGCTTTTCTATTGGCGGAGGTTCTTTTTAGAATCGGTGGATTTATCGCAAGTAAAACAATAATTCAATCCGTAAAGATAATTAAAAACGCTAATAATACAATTCTATGTATAGGCGATTCCAGCACCTATGGATTTGGAGCAAGTAATACTCATAAATTTAGTTATCCAGCTCAACTTCAGGCACTTCTCGACGAAAAAGTCCGAAACAGCAAATTTGACGTAATAAACATCGGGGTGCCCGGGATGAATTCATCACAAGTATTACACAGGTTCAAAGATAATCTTTTGGAATATAAACCGGATATTGTTATCATGATGATCGGACTAAATGATCCATGGAACCTCGAAGAAAATAATATCCTTAAAAATTATAATGAAAACATTCTTGAAAAATTGTCTTTGGGTTTTAACTTATTACTTAACAAGTCAAGAGTTTATCGGTTTTTTAAATTAATATACGTGTCCAGCGAATTTGTCGATCCGGAGAAAAGATCGGATCAAATATCTTCTCAGAAGCAGGAACTTACCTTGCCTGATTTTGATGATAAGGCATTAAGCAAAGGTTTCGAATATTCCTTAAGAAATCCTGCCAGGACAACTGCCTTGTATAATTCTATTGCTAATAATATTATTGAAATGAAACAGATTGCAGACAATCAGCATGTCGTTATTATCTTTATGAAATATCATAATATTGGTTGGGGAAGACCTGAGAAGCTCATACATGATACCTATGCGAATCTTAACGTCCCGGTCGTTGATCAATTATCCGCCTTCGAAAAAGCTAATGAACTTGGTTTGAATGTAAGAAGTAAAGACCGCTGGCATCCTAATGATTTAGGATATTTAATTATGTCGAGGAACATTTTTAATAAAATGGTTGATCTAAAGATCATAGATAGTAAACCGATTGAAATATTTGGATAGATAGTCCATAACAATAAGCTCTATTCTTTTGGTACGTTCGGGACGTGGTGCAGGGGCATACTGTGACATTTATTATGCAGCGTTCAGTAGTTGTAACCTATTAAAGTGACAGCAATTATTATCGGTCCTTTGAATCAAGCCATATAGTAACGGGACCATCATTTATAAGCTCCACTTCCATATGCGCGCCAAAGATACCTTCTGCCACTGCAATGCCATTAGCCCGTAACAAGTTATTAAATATCCCCCAATATTCCTTTGCTAAGGCAGGTTCAGCAGATTGATCAAATCCGGGCCGGTTTCCCTTTTTTGTATTTGCATAAAGAGTAAACTGCGGAACACTTAATATTTTTCCATTAACCTGACTGATATTTAAATTCATCCTGCCCTGCTCATCTTCAAAAACGCGCAGGTTAGAGACCTTCTTGCAGAGGTACTCCATGTCCTCAGTCCCGTCATCCTTCCCTATGCCGATAAGTACCAGGAGCCCTTTCCCTATTTCAGCAACATTGCGTCCTTCAACAACGACTTTAGCGCTTTTAACTCTTTGAATAAGAATTCTCATGATTTATTAACCAAAAAAATGCATTTAAAATAATGCGGATGTTGGAAAATTATTTGTTTTTCGATACCATAAACGCGTTTTCAATCAAGGTTAGGATGCATATCTTTTATTCAAAGCCATATGCATAATTTGATTATAAATTTATCGAGTTAAACAAATTATTTTTCAATGTCTGCATTATTTGGGTTAAATATAAATTGGCTGTTTATTTTTCACTTCCCGGCGCCTGCGGACTATCGCCTATAACCAAAGGATTTTTGTATTGTCGCATATGTTAAAATAACAAATCCATCTATGTCCAACGAGCTTATCGAAACAATAGTCAGTGAAGACGAAACTCTTCGTAACCGTTCCATTAACCTTCTACTGCGAAACAAGAGGAAAGATGAACTCCTGAAGCTTGCAGAAGGACTTGAAGCTTTCCGGAAATCTTCAGGAAATCTTTACCATAAAGTCAGGGCCTCACTCTTTCTCTTTGTTATCTACAGATTTTACCTGCAAAATAACATCGAAACAATTCAATATGGAGAAATCCCCTTTGACGGTGTAAAAGCGGCTTTTGAGAGAGACTTCGAAAAATCCATAGAAATATATTTAAACAATAAAAGTCAAAACAGCGCTGTTTACAGTGCAGTTGCCGATTCCTATTACAAGTTGTCCTTTAAATACCTGCTGGACCAGGTCAAGTTATCTATTAGCCAGAGTAATGAAAACTATCATCTTTATAATATCAGGGGTCTTGATGATTACCCTTTCTCTGTCCCCGCGTATTTAACAACGCCTGATGTTGATACAGGACGATATCCTGTTGGAATGGATGCTGCCCCGGTAAGGCTCGATCCGTCACACAGCGGATGGTCTGATATCTTTTTCCTCGGAATGGATTTTCCTGAAGGCGCAAGAGTAGTCAATCTCTCTGTTAATTTAAAAATTCACGGAAGTAACGGTCCCATCCTCCCGCCCTGTGAATGTTACTGCCGGTTTATTGAAGAACCTGTAATACAATTAGTCTCCATTGATTTAAAGGCCGCAAAAAAAATCTCTTCCTTAAAAGAACTTTTCAACTTCGGGAATGACTATCTGTCACTGCTGAAGGCGGGAGTTGTAGCTTCAGGGATCGTTCCGCCATGTTTCGAAAATAAAGATATTCCATTGAAAGATATATTACATAAACTGCTGAATAAATCCGGTGGAATTGAAATAGTGACAAGAGTAAACGATATTCCAAAAGGATCGCGTTTGGCTGTCAGCACGACACTGCTTGCAACTATAATTACACGTTTGATGCGGTTCAGCGGCCAGATAAAAAACCAGACAGGCGGACTGGAGGAAAATGAGAGAAGGACAGTGGTTTCCCGTGCCATTCTGGGAGAATGGCTTGGCGGTTCAGGAGGCGGCTGGCAGGATTCCGGGGGATTATGGCCCGGCATAAAGGTAATTGCCGGAAAGCTTGCTGAAGAAGGTCAACCGGAATTCGGCGTCAGCCGCGGATGTTTGCTGCCCGATCACAATGTATTTGGAAGAGATGAGATATCAAAAGAGGTTGAAGAGAAGATACTTGATTCCATGGTCCTGATTCACGGCGGAATTTCGCAGGATGTGGGCCCTATTCTTGAGATGGTCACTGAAAAATATCTTCTCAAATATGAAATAGAATGGAACGCAAGAATAAAGGGCATCCGGCTCTTCGATAAAATTGTTGATGCCCTTAAAGCCGGCGACATGAGAGAACTCGGCAGGCTTACTTCTGAAGACTGGGAAGAATCAATACAAAAAGTCATTCCCTGGGTGAATAATTCCTTTACTGAAGACCTTATCAACAGAATGAAAGAAGAATTCAAAGAAGATTACTGGGGCTTTCTGATGCTTGGCGGAATGTCCGGAGGAGGAATGGCATTTATAGTAAATCCGGATGTCAGAGAAAGATTCAAAAAAAGAACAGATGAGATCATGCACGAATTGAAAGAACTGTATAATTCCTCTCTCCCTTTTATTATCGATCCGGTAGTATATGATTTCAGGATGAATCATGACGGGATCGTTGCCAGACTGTTTGAGGGCAAAGATGCCGACATTCCCGCAATGCGTTCAGCTTTATCAAATACTGAAGATACTGATGAGATTTTACAGGAAGAAACTGATGAGGCCGAAATTAAAATAAGATATGGTTTTGATGAGAGATCTCATGAGCACATGAAAACCTTATTGAAGGATGGAGAAATAGGTCTTGCAAAAAACCGTCTTCCAGCGGCAACTGATATCCAGAATGTTGGATATGATGATATCATGCACTTTGAGAATGAGAAGGCCGGCAGTGAATACTATGAACAGGGGACCGATTCAATCAGGAGAAATGAGATCGCGGTCGTTACCTTTGCAGGAGGGATGGGCAGCCGGTGGACCCACGGAGCTGCTGTTGTTAAACCTGTAAATCCTTTCATTAACATAGACGGCAAATACCGGACATTCATTGAGAGCCATCTTGCCAAGAGCAGAAAAACCGGACAACTATCTGGGTGTAAGATGCCTCATGTTTTTACAACAAGTTACTTAACTCATAATGCAATCTCCAGGTACCTTGAGAGGTTGAATTATTTTAATTATGAAGGACAAGTATTCCTCTCACCTGCAAAAACCATAGGGCACAGAGTTTATCCCATGGAACGGGACCTCCGGTTTTATTGGGAAGAACAGCTGCAGCAAAAAATGGATGATAATGTTCAGAAAGTACAGGATGATGTTCACCGGGCATTAATAGACTGGGCAAAGTCTAAAGGGGAGGGAGAAGATTATTCTGAAAATAAACATATTCTGAGGTTTAATCCGCCGGGACACTGGTACGAGGTCCCAAATTTACTAAAAAACGGCATACTCGCCAGGATGATAAAGGAGAATAGAAATCTCAAGTATCTGCTCTGCCACAACATTGATACCCTGGGGGCCTGTGTCGAACCTGTTTTGCTTGGAATGCATATTGCCAAAAGCTTATGCCTGACGTTTGAAGTGACGCCGAGGAGAATAGAAGATGCCGGAGGAGGGTTGGCAAAAATTGAAGATAATATCCGTCTCATTGAGGGTCTTGCCTTGCCCCGTGAGGAAGATGAATATAAATTGAGTTATTATAATACGCTGACTAACTGGATCACCATTGACTCCCTGCTGCATTTCTTTGGTCTGGACAGAGACCTGCTTTTGGAAGCTGAAGACAATGCTGAAAAGCAGAATAAAATTCTCGATGCAATATACAATATTGAAAAAAGAATTCCTGCATATGTAACAATAAAAAACGTTAAATACGTCTGGGGCAGCGGTCAGGAAGATGTTTATCCTGTAGCGCAGTTTGAGAAGTTGTGGGGAGACATGACCGGTCTGAAAGATTTAATGGTAAATTATGTCTCAGTTTCCAGGTATCGCGGACTTCAGTTGAAGGAACCCTCCCTGCTTGATATGTGGGCGAATGACGGGTCATTAGAATATTTTAGGAGAAAAACATGCTTCTGAGATATTCTAAAATAAATAATGTCCATAATTTTGGTTTTTATCTTTAATATTTGAAATTATCAAGCGGAGGGACCATGTCCAATAGAAAGAAAGCCGCCCTTATTCGGGGCGACAACAGAAAAGAAAATATCAAAAAATGCCTCACATTGATTATAGAAGATTTGGAGCCGATAAAGAATGCAAAAAATATTCTTATCAAGCCCAATCTCGTGGCCCTTAAACCGGATTTTGCCAATACTAACGTAGAGGCAATTGAAGCGGTCATTGAGTTCATAAGAGATATTGTTGCTGATACGCCGATTACAGTAGGTGAAAGCTCCGCATCTGCTTTTTACAGGGGGTTGCCAACATCATATGTGTTTAAGGATTATGATTATTACCGCCTTGAGAATAAATTCAAGAATGTCTCTTTAACGGACTTTGACAATGACAGGGACGTAATTGAAAGTCCTATTCAATCTGTTGTAGGCGATACTCATTTAAGGATTACTAAACGTATAAAGGATTTTGATTACAGGATATCTCTTGCCATCCCTAAAACTCACAACTTCGCAGTTGCTACGTTCGGCATTAAAAACATGGCAGGTCTTGTATTAAGACAGGACATGGCCATGATACACGGGATGAAAGGCGGCATTGAAGTTGATGCGCCGAAAACCCTGTTGGACAAATTACCTCCGGGAACGGTCTCAAAAGCAAGAAGAACACTTCCAAACTGGCTCATAAACTTTCTTTTTAAACAGTATCCGACATATCGTAAAAGTGTAAAAATGATCCATAGAAATATTGTGGAATTCGCTAAATTGACCTGGCCTGATCTGGTTGTGCTTGACGGTTTCGTATGCATGGAAGGCGACGGTCCTGTTGACGGGACTTCAGTGGAAATGAAAACCGCTATCGCATCTGCCGATCCTGTTAAGGCAGACGGGGTCGGCGCAAGATTGATTGGATTTGAACCGGAAGAAGTCGGGTATTTATATTATCTGCAAAATGAAGAAAGAATGGGAGAGTACTCCCTTGAAAATCTGGTTGGTGATGACTTGAATAGTATCAGGAAAAAATTCAGGCGCCACGGGACTTACGACATTCAAAGCCAGTGGCGGTAAAAGATATATCCGCAGATTACACAGATTAAAAAAATATATGGCTAAGAATCAGGATATAATTAATGTTGTCCCCCCCTTTAGAAAAGGGGGGCAGGGGGGATTTGAAGACTTGTCAGGCAACTATGCTTTCTTACAATAAAAGATTAAAACCATTATCGAGAAGCCTGAGAAGCAATATGACTGATGCAGAGAGATTGCTGTGGTCAAAAATCAGAAGAAATATGAAAGAGATTATAATTATAAAATCCCCCTTCATCCCCCTTTTTCAAAGGGGGAGACAGGAATTAACCCACACTCTTGCACGAAGACCCTATTTTCCAACATCTGCATTATTTTAAATGCATTTTTTGGGTTGATAATTGTTTTTTACTATGAAACGCATTCCCGAACCTGATTTAATGAATACATGTGAGCAGGCCGAGGCATACGCTGAGGCCGACTTTTCAGAAGCTCATGATGCTTTTGTGTCACATTTCAAATTGCGCTTTCCTGAATTTTCCAAAGGAGAAGTGCTTGATTTGGGCTGTGGAACGGCTGATGTTATAATACGTTTTGCACGGGCATTGCCAAAGACATATATTACAGGTATAGACGGTGCAGAAGCCATGTTGGATTTAGGATTACTGGATGTAGAACAGAAAGGTCTTTTGCATCAAATTAAACTTCAAAAGTGTTTACTACCCGATGATGAATTATCATTAAGAAAGTTTGATGCTGTCATTTCTAACAGTCTGTTGCATCATCTTAACAATCCTTTTATAATGTGGCATACAATAAAAATGTGTTCCAGGCAGGATACTCCTGTATTCGTCATGGATTTAAAACGGCCTGATAGTGCAGATACGGCAGAAGGACTGGTAAAACTCTATGCCGGTGATGCATCGCCTGTATTACAAAAAGATTTTTATAATTCTTTGATCGCTGCTTACAAAGCAGATGAAATAAAAAAACAATTAAAAGCGGTCCATCTTGATTATCTGAAAATCGAAGACATTAGTGACCGCCATTTGATAGTTTGGGGGACAAAATATGAATAATGACAAAAGCGAATTTCTCGGCACGGCCTTCAGGGCAGCGATGCTCGCAGGAGCACATATCCTAAATAATCTAGGCAGGATATCTAAAGACGATATTGACACAAAGCAGGCCTCTGACTTCGTTACCCGCGTAGATAAAGAAGCAGAGCAGATTATATTGAAAACGATTAAAGATAAATTCCCGGACCATCATTTTCTTGCTGAAGAGTCTATTAAAGATGTTGATACCGGAGAATATCGATGGATAATAGATCCTCTTGACGGTACAACAAATTTTATTCACAAGTACCCGGTTTTCTCAGTATCAATAGCCCTTGAATTAAAGAGCGAAGTAGTGCTCGGTGTCGTTTATGATCCTTTAAGGGATGAAATCTTTACAGCAGAAAAAGGGAAAGGGGCCTTCCTAAATGGGAAACTGTTAACCGTTTCATTAATCAGCGATCTCTCGAAAAGTCTGGTTGCAACAGGTTTCCCCTTCAGGAAGAAGGAATTAATAGAGCCCTATCTCAACCTTTTTAAAAATATTTTCCACGGGGTCAGTGACATCAGGAGGGCGGGCTCCGCTGCTCTCGACCTTGCCTATCTTGCCTCCGGCAGATGTGACTGTTTTTTTGAAATTGGTCTCAGCCCGTGGGACATAGCTGCTGGAAGTCTTCTTATAAAAGAAGCCGGCGGTATCGTTACTGATTTCGGGGGTGGCCAGGATTACCTGTTGACGGGCAATATTGTTTCAGGAAATCCCGCCCTTCACGGAGAGATATTGAAAGAGGTCAAAGGAGTTTTTAGAGGTAAAATAGATAAATAGTGCAATGTTATTTGATGTTTTCTTTATTGACACAATAACTTCCTGAATGATACCCTATTTATTATTTTAAGGCTGTCCGGCTGACACTATTTTATTATTCATCTTTGCTTCAGTTTTATAACGGTTTTAAAATGAACAAGAAATATTTATTCATTGGATTAGTATTTATTTTAACAGGCATATGGTTTTATACAGCGTTGTCTACATTCGAAGTAGACGATACATCTTCCCCGGGTAAATTAATAATTAAAGAAGGTACCGTAAGGACAGCCGATGAAATAGCCGACATCCTTGCGAAAGAATTGGGTTTTGACCTTGAGGGCGCTTATAAAACAGGCTATGCACCTGCGGATGTGATAGAGTACTTGATGCAACAACCTCATGAATTCCCGGTTACTTTTTATAACGGTAAATTTTATGAGGGAAGAAGGACAGTCCCATATTTAATGCCTCTTGCCGTTTGCATACTGTTAATTGTTACAGGAACCGGACTGTTTCTTTTCGGTTTAAAATCCAAAAAAACCGGATAGAGTATAATGTCCCTCTCCAATTTATCCTTTAAAATTGATATTTCCTGATTTGTAAGAGACAGTTTATCTTCCTTTTCGACCTTGAACCTGCATTTTGAATATCCTTCAAAACAAATTTATCTAAGAAAACATACTTATTTAACAAGCAAAAAAAACGATCTTTTCTTAAAATTGATTATTGGTTAGAATATTAAGTAATAATTTTATACTGGAGACATCTTTTTGAATAAAAAATATCATATCCACACCTTCGGTTGCCAGATGAACGTTCATGATTCAGAAAAGATCGCTGGAGTTTTCTCTGAAACCGGTTATCAGAAGGCAGACGGCTCTAATGAAGCTGATATCATAGTTCTTAATACATGTAGTATCAGAGAAAAAGCCGAACAAAAATTCTATAGTGAACTTGGTCGGCTTAAGAAAATAAAGAAAAACAATCCAAACCTAAAAATTGCCGTAGCAGGCTGTATTGCACAGCAAAAGGGCGAAAAACTGTTTAAAAGATTCCCTTATATAGATTTTATTTTTGGTCCTAATAACATAGACAGACTGCAAATATGGGCAAAGGGGGATACTATTCATACGGCTCTGGAAGAAAACCCTGAATATTCCATAAAACTTATTCCTGCAAAAAGGGAAGGGCGGGTCAGGGCATGGGTGTCGATCATATACGGCTGTAACAATTTCTGCGCTTACTGTGTTGTTCCGTTTACTCGTGGAAGAGAAAAAAGCAGGCCGGGCAATGATATATATAACGAGATTCAGTCTCTCTCAGAACAGGGCTTCAAAGAAGTTACACTGTTGGGCCAGAATGTAAATTCATATGGTAAGAATTTGCAGTTATATATTGATTTTCCTGATCTTCTTAAAGAAATCCATAAAATAGAAGGAATAGAGAGGATCAGGTTCGTCACATCACATCCAAGAGATTTATCGGACAAACTTATAGAAGTCATGAGAGATTTGCCAAAAGTCTGTGAACATATTCACTTACCAATACAGTCAGGATCGGATATGATTTTGAAACTGATGAACAGGGGATATACTTATAAAGAATATAAAACTAAAATTAGTAACCTAAGAAATGCAGTTCATGATATTGCAATAACTACTGATATCATTACAGGATTCCCAGGGGAAACAGAAGAAGATTTTCAGCATACAGTCGCTGCCCTCTCTGAAATCGAATATGACGGTATTTTTGCATTTAAGTATTCAAAGAGGCCCGATACAAAAGCCTTGGATTTACCCAATCACGTTGAGGATAACGTCAAGTCTGTACGACTGAAAAAAATTCTGGATTTACAGGAAGCAATAACTTATAAAAAAAATAAAAGGCTTGAATGCAAATTAGTTGAAATTTTAGTTGAGGGAGCGAGCGAAACTGATGTTTGTAAATTAACAGGTCGTACAAGAACAAATAAGATCGTTAATTATTATGGCGATAAAAAAGATATTGGCAAATTAATAAAAGTTAAAATCCTGGAGGCAAAGCAGCATTCGTTATTCGGAGAAAGGGTTTAAGTATTGTAGGATTCAAGGTGTTAAGAGTATATTGAATTCTTTTTTTATTTATATAGAAGGGATGCTACGAAACAAAAATTTCGAGATTGTTAAGTATTCTGACAACCCCGACGTTTGTATTATTAACACATGCACAGTAACTGCCAAAAGCGATTATCAATCAAGACAGCTTATAAGAAAAGCTGCAAGATCTGGGGCAAAAGTTATAGCAACTGGTTGTTATGCGCAGTTAAGACCGGATGAATTATTAAAAATTGAGGGCTTGTCTTTTATTATCGGTCATTCGGGAAAAGACACGCTTAGATTCGCATTAGATTAAGTTATATTGAACCGCAGGAATTTAACTTCAGAATATTTCAAACAACTTATCAACAACATAATAACAAGTTTTCCAGACATATCAATAGGACAGATTTGATAATCGGCTTTCCTGGAGAAAGTGATAAGGATTTTAATGATACTGTAAATTTAATTAATACACTGCCACTCAGTTATCTGCATATTTTCCCTTATTCAAAAAGACCTGATACAAAGGCCTCTTCATTTACTGAACAGATTATAGACAAAGTGAAAAAAGAAAGAGTTAATTCAATAATTGGAATAGGCAATATCAATAAAATGAGTTATATGATAAGTAATATAGGTCGTATACTAGATGTAATAGTTGAGGAAAAGTGTGCAACTAATCGATATTATAAAGCAATATTTGATAATTATTTAAGGCTTTTAGTAACATCTAAAAATATAAATGCAGGAGAAGATCTTAAGGTAAGAGTTATTTCTTTGACAGATATTGGATTGATAGCAGAACCCCTTAAATAATATGCTTTCCCATCTAACTTCCTGTTAGTTATAGATTATTATACTGCCCAAAAGTTATGCAATCCTTGATGAAGCTATATTAGAAGCCCATTGGAGAGGGAGTGAGGGTATGGTTTTAACACTTTTTTAACAAATGTTTGACGCTATCAATGTCCGATAAGATATATTATGTTAAATTAGATATTACCCATTGCACAGCTTCCGTCTTTCTTCTTATAATTCCAAGGAATCTTCTCTTATGAATGTCTTCTTGAATCTTTCCTATAATCTTTGACGAACCTGTATTTAAAACACTTTGGATTTCGTATCCATTTAATAATCTGTTTTTTCTGAATTTTACAAAATCATCCGCCCTTTTATAATACTTATTAACATTTCTGTTTCCTGCTACTGATAATAAGATGGCCAATTCGAATTCACAACCTTTGGCTGCACAAAATATGTTAAATAATCTATTGTCAGTTATTCTTCCCCCGGTAATTTTCATGCTATTAAGGATATTCAATAATCTCTTTTTAATAGTAGTACTATATTTTAAATTTCCATGACTATATTCTGAAGTTCTATGTACATTATTCAATAAAATAGCTAGCCTTATTAATCCCTCTCTGTTTAATCCTTGACCAATATTTTGCTTTAGAATTGGTAATAATCTTTTTTTTAAAAGTTTTTTAAACTTATTTTTATTGAGATTTAATAGAAAACGATCAAAATTACTAAGCAGTATTAGATTTAGTTTCAATTTACGCGCAGTTACTCCCAAGATTCTATGTAATATCTCATCTTTTGCACATAAAGAGAGGTAATATGCAGCATTTTCAGTGCATAGTAATTTAAAAAATTCTTCTGTTATCCGCTCCGAAGCAACGTCTTTCAGCCCACCGGAATATTTCCTTAAATAATTTCTCGTACCTTTCTCAAAATTTAAGTCTAATTGAGCTGCTATTCTATAAGCCCTTAGAACCCTCAAGGGATCTTCAGCAAGGTTTTCATGATTAATTTCTTTTATTATTTTGCGTTTCAAGTCTGATTCTCCTTTGAATAAATCTATAACACCTTTTTCAGGAGACCAAGCTATTGCATTTATCGTAAAATCACGTTTACTCAAGTCGTCCGAGATCACGTTTCTGATATGTGAAAAGTCAAGAAATTCCCCGTTTTTTAATGCGACCCGGCAGGTTTTATTTTTCTTTAACTCTACGAATGTACCATTGAATTTTTTTGAAGCTCTTAGAGCAATCTCTCTGATATCAGCCTTTAAAATAAAATCCCTATCTTTGTTTATATATCCTCCACGAAGCAGGTCGCGAATATAACCGCCAACAAGAAATATATCTTTTTTTGCATAAGAAAAAACCCACTTATTTACCGGATCTGATAATATTTGTTTTGCAAGGTTCATATGAGAAGATACATCATAGCTATTTCAAGATACAAGTCTTATCTTTTGCATACAACTAACCTCTATTGGGGCGACTTAACACAATAGGCCAACCCGATTAAGCAGCAAAGCAGATTAAACTATCCACCAGAAAGGACCCGGAAGGGGGAGGTGCGTTTTTCTCGGACGATATTCTCCACCGCTTTGGGAAGGTACGGGATATTGTCGCTTTTTTTGATGGTATGTATCAAGGAGATATTTGAACATGGCCGCAAGTACAAATTCCCCCGGCTGGCGCATTGTTTAAAGGAAGGCTGCGGGAGCAACCGGGTATGGGGGCATGGCTATAAGAGAGTCATTCCTTCGGGGGTAAGTGCTGTGATAACCTCATCAATCAAACAAAAGATCGACAATCTCATGTTCAGACAATCCAGTGCCCTTGGCCTCAAGAATAGTCGCACGCGAACACCCGGACACCCTGAATCTTCAGGAAATGAAACTCTACCTGCAACACCATCTTACTATCGCCAGATGCAAACAGAGCATCTTCTCAGAACAGGCTGTCACCGCTATACAGCAAAGCCCCGGTGGTCTGCTCAGACGGGCTAATAATCTCGCAAGAGGTGCGTTTATG
>CAYMUX010000082.1:0-14994 GCA_964393845.1 uncultured Nitrospiraceae bacterium | reverse complement strand
TAAGTCCTATTTGCTGAGCTGCTATATTATCACCTGCTATAATCGGCTCGACCCAAGTTGGCTTCTGGTATTTTGCTTCGCGATACCAAGGCATAATTCGTCTCACTTCGGATTCATGGAGCACATTCAGCCAGACGGTTTCGCGTAAATGCCGCCCCTGTACAAGTGTTGTTATTGGTGTAGCCGGACCTCTTAGGCCAGGCTTAAAACCACCCCCAAAACTGGGCGAACAAGATGCCAAATTAAACAAAGCAATAGTCGAACATCCCCCGCAAAGCTGTGTTGCTAACCCTGGTTCATTTACAAAACAACAATTAGTCATGCTATTAAGCCCGGTCATTAGCTTATCCATTGATGTCTTATTTTTCGCACCCCTTACTTGCATAAACGGATATTCCGGATGATCAAGCTGAAACCAATCAGCATACGGCGGTTTAATGGCTTCTTCATAATCTTTCTCTGTCATAGATTTTGCAATGCGCTGCTTAAGTTCATTAATCGTCTGAGGCATGAAAAGCGTCTGTGCAAGACATATCAGTAATTGAATTGCCGCAAGCTCCATGTCGTCCCTCGGTAGTCAGACTTCCCATCTCTCTTCGCCGCAAAGCAATCGCTGCAAAGAAATCTTTTCCGGGCTTCCGGACTGAAGCGGGCGAACCGGTATCCAGTCATCTTTTAATAAATTCATTTCTCTTTCTCCATTCCTATGTCTTTGTGATAGTGAAAAGTTTTACCCTTTGATATGGCTGTGAAAAAATCTCCCTCTTTTTTCATCTCAAGTCTGTACCTCCCTTCTTCATCCTTTTCGCCGAGATAATATCCCCATGACTTGGGTACACCAACACTGTTCAATGTCAGAACCTCAAGCCGCTTATATTCGTCGACAGTTTCCAGAATAGTTCCATCGATCACCATAGTGCCTTCAGAAACAGTACAGAATGGCAATACGGTTACATTCATCTCACCATCGCGCGTTACAGCCGTAACTATCTCATCCGTATCCGGCATAGGATTGGCCGCAGTGTGAATCATTTGCAGCGCCTTGTATCTGCTTACGGAAAAGTCCGTCATGAACTTTTCATATCTCTCATTGATCTGATCCGGCTCGTCACCCCACAGATCATCCTTATAAACAGCCTCGATCCATGTACGGTAAGCTTCAGGGAATACCACTTTGTTTTCCTGCGCTGCAAGCAGCATCTTTTGCGTGCGCCATAAAGCGCGGGTATTGGCATAAATATATCCATGATCGCCATAGTTGATGCCCTCAGGCAGGAGAATAGTGCATAAGGGATGCTCAAATCCATTCGGACGGACTTCTCTCATATGACGGTGCAATCGTCCCATACGTTGAAATAGAAGATCTACAGGACAAAGCTGTGTTATGATCCAGTCAAAATCAAGATCGAGCGATTGCTCAATAACCTGAGTCGCCACAAGTATCCGCCCCTTTTTGCGGTCGCCGTCAGGTCCGAAATGATTGATGGCTGATAGTTCCTTTTCCTTGCGATGGATGAAACAATAACGTGCATGAAACAAATCCACAGGAATGTCGGTACATTCTGCCCGCAGTTTATTAGCCAGCCACTGCGCGACAATAACCAGATTGCAGACTACTGCAACCTGTGCGCCGGATTGCGCCGCCACAATAATTCTCTTTATAAGTCCATCATCCGGCAACATGTCAGTCAAAATAAGAGTTTCAATATTTATAGACCAATTCTTGAGTTGTTGCGCGGTAGGAAGTTTGAAAGGGATTGTTTCATGATCGGAAACCCATGTGATAAGAGGATAAGAATATTTATCGGTCTGATACTCCGATGCTGTCCCCCATGCATCACAAAGATTTTGTTTTTGACATTCGGGCAGAGTTGCGGAAAGAAGAACCGCAGAGCCACCGGCAGTCTTTTGCTGCCTCAATACCTCTTCAAGAAGCCCATACATGTAAGAGTCATATGCGTGAACTTCATCCACTATCAATACGCTGCGTCCTATTCCAAAGCCCCTGACAAACCTATGCTTCACCGGCAACACCGAGATGAGCACCTGATCAACTGTGCAAACTCCGATCTGCCCGAGGAATATCCTCTTGCGGCTTTGTGCAAGCCACTCGCTGCACTGCACCCATCCGTCTTCATCTTCATGACCTTTGAATGCGGAGTATTTCAGTGCGATAAATTTATCGTTGAATCGTGCGGAACCGTGAGCAAGCAGGACATTCGGATGATCTTCAAAGATCAGTGTTGCGATTCGTTCGAGACGACCGAGCATTGCATTAGCCGTAGCTTGCGTGGGAAGGGCAAAAACAATTGAATCTGCCAACCCTGCCGAGATCAGCCGCCATGCATAAGCCAGTGCAGCCTCAGTTTTGCCGCTTCCCGTTGGGGCCTCGATGATTGTCAACGCGGATTTCAAAGGCAAATCGTCAATCAATGTTTGCATCGAATGCGGTTGCTGCCCGGATTTAAGGAGGGCGCTGACACTGACATATGAACGTGACTTTCCCACAATACCTGATAATTCGAGGACACGGTGGGCGTTGTCTCTCCGATTCTCAAAATAAGTATTAATATCTAGTGATTCTTGACAATACGGAAAGCTATCCTGCTCACAGCGTGACCCCAGCCAGTCGGATACAGAACAATAGCCTGCCAAAAGCGGAGAACATTCCGGTGGGCTACCATTCAAAGAAAGACCAGAGGGTAAAAGAAAAGTTCTTTCAAGTGCACTGAGCCAGTCTTGCCGTGCCTGCCGATCTACTTTTGCGAGACGCAGATCATATACAACCGGCAACGAAGCATCTGCAGTATATTCAGAACGTCTAATATGCCCGTGATGTCCTGTCACTGCTTCAATCCATGTCTTCCACGATTGCCATTTTCCTGAACCACTCTCATCCGGGAAATCGAGAAAACTCAGCGAGCCATTTGAATCTTCCGGCTGTAAACCAAGCATTTCCAGATTATCCCGTCTGAACCAGAAAAGCCCTCCACTGCCGTGGAAGTAATTTTTACATTCGGTAAATGATGGAAGCAAGCTATAAGTTCCGGCATCAGGATATAACGACTGCCAAACTCCTCTGACCCGGAACTGAAACCGTATGTCGAATTTGCCGTAATCGTGCAGAGATATAAAGAAAAGCATCCACGCCCGTGCAGTATCGGCTGTTAAATCATTGTTGGTTAAAAAAGCCCTACGAATCGTGGGACTTGATTCCCACCATACATCAGCCACCCCCGCCACATCCAAACAATGATACGGCAACAGATGATAACCTGTCCCATCCTTCTCCGCCTTCCCCCAATATTTAAAATAAGATTCGTTCATTTTTTCTCCGATCCTATTTTAACACCCTGCCTCCCCCAAAGAATGTCCTATGAGTTTGAACTCTGAGTTTAATGAGTTAATAGAGTTCGTAGAGTTGGTAGAGTCAATCCCGGCAACTTTGCAACTCTTCGACTCCAAAAACTCCAATAACTCTTTAACTTTCCGTGGAATGATTTCTGATTCGCCCATATCTAACTTGTCCCCTTTCCTTTTTTATTGCATGATGAATTTTATATGAAGTGACATAGCTGCTGCAACAAAAAACTCTTCAACTCTAAAAACTCTATGAACTCTACATACTCTTAACTCTACTCCTCTCAGGTTTTCTACGCTTATTCCGATAAGATAAACAAATCAAATAAGTGGAGAAGGTCCATGAATACCCTTGAAGGCAAAGATTTTTTCGACAACATACGTCGTTCGGTCAAGATTTCATATTTTGTCGCCTCTATCATTCCCTTAGCGCTCCTTGTTTATTTTTCCATTAAATATGTCTATCCCTATGTAACAGGGGGTGACTTTTCAAAGGTCCCACTGGACATAGGAATACTGCTTGTGCTTGCAGTTGTTGTATCAGTCCTGGGACTGATTTTGACCACAAAGGCCACTAATTCATCAGTCGGTTCCGCACAGGACCTCAATACAAAAATCAACAGCCTCTTTGACATTACAAAACAGTTCAGGGAAACTCTTCATGTAGACATACTGTTAAAGAAAATTATGGAGTCCGCGATGGTCCTCACATCTGCTGAATCAGGCTCTCTGCTGCTCTATGACAGGCAGGGGAATCTGAAATATCGCGTAAATACAGGAATGATTTCCGGGACAATTAATAATAAGCTTCTGAAACCCGGTGAAGCTATTGCGTCATGGGTGGCGGAGACGGGAGAAGCGGCTTTAATTAATGACGTATCAAAGGACAACAGATTTAACCCGGAATTTGACAAAAAACTTGGCATGCGAACAAGGTCCGTTCTTTGTGTTCCTCTTATATACTCCAATGAAACAATCGGTGTTATTGAGCTGCGAAACAGGAAACAGGGAAATTTTACAAAACAGGATGAGGCATTGCTTAACAGTCTCGCTGATCAGGCAAGCATATCAATTGCGCAGAACAGGGCAAATGAAAGACGGCATAGTGACCTTATTCATATAACCGAGATACTTGTCGGCGCGCAGGATTATATTCAGAATAAAAAAGGACATGCGCGGAAGGTGGCAAACTACGCCAATCTCATAGGAAAACATATGAACATCTCCGATGCTGAATTAAAGAAACTCTATTATGCCTGCCTGCTCCATGATATAGGCATGCTTAAAATAGACCCTGATAATATATGGGAGAAGGGAAAAATCATAAACCACCCCAAACTCGGACATGATATGATCAAGTCCATTTCCCTATGGAGCGATTCATCGGATATTATTCTCCGTCATCACGAACGGTATGACGGCGCCGGTTACCCTGAAGGAAAGAAGAATGAAGAAATACCTCTCGGCGCCAGAATTCTTTTTGTAGCAGATACATTTGACGTCCTTACAAGTCAATATTCGTACAACAGGCAGCTTGATTTCAAAACCGCTCTAGGAGAAATCGAGGCAAACTCAGGGACACAGTTTGATCCATCGGTTGTTCAGGCATTCAAATCAGCCCTTACCGAAGCCGGGTTAATTAGCAATTAACCTGTTAGCTGCATTAAATTATCGATGCCGGGCAGGGGGCATGGCACGCCATGCCCCTACTCTGCGATACCTTCACAGGAAATTATCGCATTCAAAAGGTTAAAATATCTTTCATGAAAACACCTGAGCTGCTGGCCCCTGCCGGCAATTTTGAAAAACTCAAGACCGCCCTCCACTACGGCGCCGATGCCGTTTACATGGGGCTGTCTAACTTCAGTCTGAGGGCCAGGGCTGATAATTTCGCAGAAGAAGGACTTAAAGAGGCTGCCCTGTTTGTGCGCGGTAAGAATAAAAAGCTGTACATCACAGTCAATATTTTTCCGCATAACAGAGATATCGCGGCAATTAAAGAGCACCTGACGTTCCTGAAAACTATTAAGCCCGATGCCCTTATCATATCCGACCCGGGAGTCTTCGAAATGGCGTCTGAAATCATACCGGAAATTCCCATTCATGTAAGCACTCAGGCAAATACAACCAACTTCAGGTCAGCCAGGTTCTGGGAAAAACTGGGAGCAAAGCGGATAGTGCTGTCCAGAGAGCTTAATATTGATGAGATCAAAAACATCCGTGATCAAGTCTCTCTTGAGCTGGAATGCTTTGTCCACGGCTCAATCTGTATATCTTATTCCGGCAGGTGCTACATGAGCAGCTTCCTGAACAACAGGTCGGGGAACCTGGGCGAATGCACCAATACATGCAGATGGAATTATACGTTAATGGAAGAAAGCCGCCCCGGAGAATACCTCCCTGTATATGAAAACGACAGGGGCACATATGTAATGAGCTCACGGGATTTGTGCATGATCGGGCATCTCGATAAGCTTGCAGACGCAGGAGTTACCGGTTTCAAGATCGAGGGAAGGATGAAAGGCATCAATTATGTCGCCGGTGTTGTTAAGACATACAGAGAGGCCATTGACAGTCTCAAAGACAGGCCCTATAAAATTAAAGATCAGTGGATGAAGGAGCTGACAATGTCTTCCAACAGAGGGTTTACAACCGGAATGTTCTTCGGCAGGCAGGCTGACAGCGGATATAACCATGACGATGATAAAGCTTACAGGATGAGCCATGAGCTTGTCGGCGTCGTGCAGTCTGTAAGTAACGGTAAAGCGGCTGTCGCTTTAAGAAATAACCTGATCATCGGTGACAGCATTGAATTCCTCTCAACAGGGTTAGAGGACCAAACTTTCGGCATTACAGAAATGTATGATGAAAATGAACGGCCTGTCGAGACAGGGAGGAATGAAAATACTGTTTTCATTCCTTCACAACCGGGAGTCCGTGAAAACGACTTAATCAGGCGTCAACTGAAAGTATCTGAGTGATCTTATACAGAACTGAATATAATCTTGAAAAAATTGCAAAAATGTTAAAAAAAATTTATTGACCTTTGCCCTGATTTGAAGAAATAAATTATAATATTCATTCCAAATATAACTTCCTAAAGATTAGAAGGAGAATAAAATGTTCAGACCAGAGATTAAAGTTATAGACTGCTCCGTACGTGACGGCGGATTAATGAATAAGTGGCAGTTTGACGACGCCTTTGTCTCCAAGGTTTATACGGCTTGTACCGAGGCAGGCGTCGATTATATGGAGATCGGTTATCTAAGTTCGGAGTCCGCTTTTTCACGGGATGAAGTAGGGCCGTGGAAATTCTGCGCTGAAGCTGATATACAGCGCATTATCGGTAAGAGTGAAAAAAGGATCAAGCTTTCTGCAATGGCTGATATCGGACGTATTGATTATCACGACATCCTGCAAAAATCAGATAGTTCCCTGGATATGATACGGGTCGCGTGTTATGCCCATCAGACCGATGCCGCCATAGCCCTGGCGCACCATTGTATCGACAAAGGGTATGAGACAACCATCAACATTATGGCAGTTTCCACAGTGGGACTGCGGGAGCTGGATGAAGCGCTTAACGATCTCTCTAAAAGCAGGGTGCCGATAATTTATGTTGTGGACAGCTTCGGTTCTTTTTATTCCGAGGACATAGAGCTGCTGGCCAAAAAATACATGGATCGCCTGCCCGGCAAGACTATCGGGATCCATTGCCACAACAACCAGCAACTGGCCTTTGCCAATACCATATCCGCTATCATTTCCGGTGTCAATTACCTTGATGCCAGCTTATACGGCATTGGACGCGGAGCCGGCAACTGCCCGCTGGAGCTTCTTATTGCATTCCTGAAAAATCCCAAATTTAGGGTGCGTCCTCTTATTGAGGCCATAGAGGCTGAGATCCTTCCATGGACGGAAAAAATCGATTGGGGGTACTACATACCTTACATGGTCACGGGAGTCTTGAACCAGCACCCGCGTACCGCCATGGCGCATATGGAGTCGGACAAAAAGAATAAAGTTACACAATTCTTTGATCAGATGACAAACGCCAATGAGTTGGGATAAAAAGAATACATTCGAACGCGATATCAGCCGACCTTGATCTTCCACGTGGTCCCGTCTTTTTTGTCTTCAAGTAAAATTCCTCTATCTGCAAGTTCGTCGCGTATGCTGTCGGAAGCTGTCCAGTCTTTCTTTTCCCTGGCCTTCTGCCTTGCTTTGATTCTCTCATGAAGGTCGCTTTCGGAAAGGTCAATATTTTTCACCTTCATTAAAGAGCTGTACCATTCTTTCGGAGTCTTGTTGAATATATTGAGGACCCCTCCAATTTCGGCAAGAGAATCTCTTGTCCGGAGGACCAGTTCTCTGGCCTCTTGTCCCGAAGGCTTTGAATCAAGAAATTTATTGACCTCTCTGATAAGCTCAAAAATATATCCTAAAGCCAGGGCCGTATTGAAATCGTCATTCATTGCATTATGGAATTTGTCCTTAAATGAAGAAAGCAATTCTTCAAGTTCGGCCAGGCTGGAAATTTTTTCTATCGCTCCTGAAAATTCTATGAAATCGTTAATCCTCATCACCGTTGTGTAATACCTGTCTATGGACAGCTCCGCTTCATTTAACTGTACATCGGAAAATTCAATCGGACTCCTGTAATGAGCCGACAGGAGGAAATATCTCACCACTTCAGGTTCGTATTTATCAAGTATTTCCTTGATCGTGAAAAAGTTTCCCAGCGATTTGGACATCTTTTCTTTGTCAACGGTGATAAACCCGTTATGCATCCAATACTTCACAAACGGCTTGCCTGAATAAGCCTCGCTCTGGGCTATTTCATTTTCGTGGTGAGGGAAGATAAGATCAGCGCCGCCGCCGTGGATGTCGAAGCTCTCTCCAAAATATTTGGACGACATGGCGGTACACTCTATATGCCATCCCGGCCTTCCTTCCCCCCACGGGCTTTCCCAGAAAGGCTCGCCTTCTTTTGATGCCTTCCATAAGGCAAAATCAAGCGGGCTCTTTTTCCTTTCATCTACATCCACCCTGGCCCCGGATAAAAGATCATCGACTTTTTTCTTTGAAAGTTTTCCGTAACCGGAGAACTTGCTGACTTCGAAATAAACATCACCGTCAACAGGATAGGCATACCCCTTGTCAACAAGCCCCTGAATAGTATGGACCATTTCCGTTATGTGATCAGTTGCATTAGGCTCAATATCAGCGCGGCTTACGCCGAGCAGTCCCATGTCCCTGTAATACTCTGCCGTATACTTCCTTGCCACTTCTTCCGTGGAGATGTTCTCTTTTGCGGCCCGCGCTATGATCTTGTCATCAATGTCCGTAATATTTCTCGCGTGAGTGACCTCATATCCCCTGTATCTCAGATACCTCTTGATAATGTCAAAGACTACAGCGCTTCTGGCATGGCCCAGATGACATACGTCATAAGCCGTTATCCCGCACACGTACATGTTAACCTTCCCGTGAACGAGAGGGACAAAGTCCTCTTTTTCTCCGCTCATCGTGTTATAGACCTTTATCACTTCACCCTTGCCTTCCAAACTGCTTATTCTCCTTTCGAGTTCATTGATATAAGTTTTGAACTCCTCGAATTTCTCTTCCATAGGGTCAGGGATATGCACGTGATCGAGCATCTCCACCGGCCCATCGTCAAACATTTTCACTACCTTCTTCTTGATCACCCTTCCCGGAACACCGACTACAATGGAGTTCTTCGGGACAGAATTCAACACTACGGAATTAGCGCCTATTTTAACATTGTCCCCTATTGTAATGGCCCCGAGTATCTTGGCGCCTGCGCCCACAACTATGTTGCTGCCGAGGGTCGGATGTCTTTTGCCCTTTTCCTTTCCTGTGCCGCCGAGAGTCACACCCTGATATAGAAGGACGTTCTCCCCAATTTCCGCTGTCTCTCCAATAACGACACCCATCCCGTGGTCTATAAAAAATCCCTTCCCTATCTTTGCAGCAGGATGTATCTCTATGCCCGTAATAATTTTGGCGACCTGGGATAAAAAGCGCGGCAGTACCGGAACATTCATTTCCCAAAGCAAATGATTTATTCTGTGAAAAAGGATAGCATGAAATCCGGAGTATGAGATAACGACTTCGATACTGCTCTTAGCCGCAGGATCCATCTCAAAAACAGTTTTGAAATCATGCCTTATGTCATCCCATAAACCCATAGGTGGTATTATACAATAAAATTGCAGGGGCGAGGCGCCGCCTCGCCCCTACTTCTACCTGTAATTCACAAACTCTAAATGAATATCAAAGTCTTTTTCTTTCAACAACTGAATAACAGCCTGTAAGTCATCGATCTTTTTTGCCCTTACACGCAGTTGATCTTTTTGTATTTCCGACTGGACTTTGAGTTTGGAATTCTTTATTAGCTTTACAATCTCTTTCCCTTTTTCGGTTGGAATACCCTGCTGCAGTGTTATAACCTGTTTAACCGTGCTTGAAGCAGCATCTTCAATTTTCCCGTAATTTAATGCTTTCAGAGGCACTTCTCTTTTAATCAATTTGCTCTGTAATACATCAATTACATTTTTCAACTTATATTCATCATCAGATACTACAACTATTTCATTCTTGCTCTTATCCAGATCAATATTGCTTTTACTGCCCTTGAAATCAAACCTCTGGCCGATCTCTTTCATGGCCTGCTGAATTGCGTTAGAGACTTCCTGTAAATCCACCTTACTGACTATGTCAAATGAATTCTCTGCCATTAATACATACCTCCCTGTAGAATTTTCGGTTAATTAGTTTAAAGCAGGTATCCAGGTATTATCAACCTTGCTTTCTTATGAATTATTGCACGGCAGGTTTGTTAGCAGATTTATATAGCAACTTTACATGCCCACATAAATTAATATCATGGGACTGTGACATGACACATTCATGGCACAATCCTGCTACTGCATAATCTATTTTTAGGCACACTATTAAACAGCTTATCCATTCCCTCTTCATTCTAACTAACCGTTAATAAATAAGAATTAGAAAATCTTTTCGTTCCATCTCTCAGGCATGAATCTTGATAATATATTTTACAGTTACAGTGGTTGTGTAAATCCAATAAACAACAGGAGGAATATGTTGCAATATGCTCTCAAAAAAAGAATATGTCCCTTGGTTCAAGATCCATTAGGTGATTGTTATTGTTTTAATATGGGAAGTCAGGATATAGAGAAAGCAATTTATTACTGCAATAAAAATTTTAAAATATGTGAAATATATAAAGTCAGCTATTTTGAGCATAACGAAGTTTCAGTCGATAATTAAAATCAGAGACGTGCAAAATTATGCAAGATCAGACCAGTTAAAAAAAGAAGATTTTTTTCAGGACATTAACGGGTTATTTACAAGCGATTTTATTTTTTCCCAGTCTCTTTGCTTTATATAAACGCTCATCAGCTGCAACCAGCAGATCTTCCAGAGAAGTCCCATCTTCCGGGAAGGCTGCGATTCCAAAACTGGCGGTTATTCTGACGTTAATATCTCTTAATACAGGCATCTCCATGTTCTCAACTGCCACCCTGATCCTGTCTATGATACTAAGAGCGGTTTCATTATTAGTGTCCGGCAAAATCAGCATGAACTCGTCTCCTCCGTACCTGCCGACAACATCCAGATTTCTGACCGTATCCGTTATGAGCCGGGCAAGCGCTTTCAGGACAAGATCTCCGGATAAATGCCCATATGAATCATTTATCATTTTAAAGTTGTCTACATCAGAGATTACGACCGAAAAGTGCCTGTCCAGCCGTTTACTTCTCTCGATTTCTTTCATCAGAAAAGCATTAATAAATCTTCTATTATAGATATCTGTAAGCGGATCGACTGTCGACAGCTTGATGTCCTCCGTGATATCCCTCATTATTAACTGAAATCTGCCTTTTTCCATTTTCCCGAAGGTTGTTATAAAAAATCCGGAAAGTTCATAAATGCTGTCATCTTTCTTGAGCTTGATATGTTCTATCTTGCCTAACTTAATTAAAGTGGAGTAGATATTGCTCCATGTTTCACGGGGGAAAAAGCTGGTCACCGGTTTGTCTAAAATTTCCCTGCCAAATCTGCTGACAACCTTATCATTGATCCAGATTATCAACTGCTCCCTTCCGGTATCTGTAACCTCTATAAGCATCTCCGGAAGCAAATTCAATATTTCCTTCGCACTCTGAAGTTTTCTTTCCAGGAACTTGTTATAATCCCCCTCAAGATTCTCAATCACATCCCTGATAGTAATTATATTAATAGCTGATCCTTCATCATCAACAATAACCACCCTTCTGATGTTCTTGTAATTCATTACCTCCACGACTTCAACGAGGAGCGAATCAAGCCTGGCAGTGTCCACAGGACTGTTCATGTATTTGCTTACAGCGCTCTCAAGCAGAATATTCTTACCGGCCAACTTCAGGATATCTTTCTCGGATATGATCCCGATGGGTTTGCCGTCCTCTAATACCGGGACCGAACTAATTTTATTTGCTACCATTATTTTCAGGACATCATTTAATAATTCATGAGGGGATACACTTAGCAGATCGCCGGTTTTTTTTATAATGTGTTTGACTTTAATAGTCAGGCGGTAAAAGTCTTCTTCAAGATATCTAAGTAAATCCTGCTGTGTAACAACGCCGATAAAATTATTGGAATCGTCTACAACTATCACCCTTCTTATATTATTTTCCAATGTCAGATTGAGGGCATAACCTACTGTTCTTCCCCCGATGGTTGAAACTAAATTTTTTTTGGTATATTTATGTATTTTTTCGTTTAAACTGACACCCTTGTATAAAATTTCAACAATATCCCTTTCAGTCATGATTCCTATTGGTTTTAAGTCTTCCAGAACTACGACAACGCCTTTCTGGTTTATGTTCATTAAGTCAACCAGGTTTTTTAAAGTAGCGCTGCTCTGGACAGACAAATTCTCTTTCTGTGCAATATCTCTTAAAAGAATATTTAGCAATGAATATCTTTCCTCCTGTAATATTTTAGTCATGCCGGACTTATGAATAATATCGGCTCAATCAAATAAAATCTGAATACCGGCGGAACCGTCTGCCGCCGGTTTAACTATTTTGATAGAAACTTTTATAAGGCAATATTTTTTTTACTGTTGCCAATATATCGATAATGTAATAAAATTAATCAGCAACTTAAATTTCAAGTACTCTGTATCTTTTATAAATAAATTGAGAAAATTCACACTCGCAATAATACTCGTAATAAGTGTCTCTTTTATGTTAAAAGTTCCCTCTCTATCCTATGCTATGGACAGAGGTGGATGCCTTACCTGTCATCGTTATCCCGGTCTTGTAAGGTTTGAAAAACCCGACAAATTTAAAGTTCTCCATATTGATGAAGATAAGTTTTTGCTTTCTCCACATGCTAAAACAGAGTGCAGGGAATGCCATCCGAAGACAGTGCAGATACCGCATACAAACGTAACAGAAGTTGAGTGTACTACAAAATGTCATTCTGAAGACAAGGGGAAAATAGAAAACATCGACCGTTCATATCTGACGGATTTCCACAAAAAAGAAAAATTTGCCATTACACGCCTGGATGACGAATCATCCTGCAGGGTCTGCCATCCCCTGTATCCGCATAGCAAAAACAACAAGGTAAGGGCCCTGGTAAATATGCACACAGGATTTATGCTCTGTGAAGTATGCCATTTCAAAAAGGAGCATCGGGACAATTTGATATATGACTGGAAAAAGCCTGAAGAGTTTGAATTTACCGGAGAACCATACGGCACCCATGAAAAGAAAGAAGTTAAAGAACAGAAGGAGCCGGAGTCCTTTATCTCCAACATGTTGAAAATATTTGATGAAGAAAAAGAGCTTGCGGAACCGACTGCTATTAAGCACTTCATATCCAGAATCGCGGTTTACAAGACCGATGAAGGGAAAAGAAAATTATTCATTAATACGGAAGACAATCAAAAAGCAGGAGAGTTTCTTGTGAAAGAAAAAAAACTCTCAAAGGTGGACAGCGAAAAGGAGTTGAATTTTTTTCACCGTGACATAGCAAAAAAAGAAATCAGCGTAGCCTGTGATGAATGCCATTCCCCGAAAGGCATATTGGACTTCCGTAAGCTGGGTTTCAGCGAAAATAAGACCAAGGACTTGCAATATTTAAACATAAAAGGTCTCGTAACTAAATATGAAACCTTTTACCTGCCAAACTTATTTGGACATTAAACAGTAATTGCCATTAATGAAAATATTTTACTTGCCCCCAACGATCCCAGCAGGATTCCTGTAAAGTACATGCCTTTATCCGCAGCCGAAGGGAAAAAGTCTTTACTGGAAATAAAATATAATATGCCTGTCCCGCCGCACATGAAAAAGACAATAATATTTAAAAACTTCCCGGGCGGATCAGGATGTATTGCCAGATAAATAATCAGGGCAGGAACAGCCCAAAGCGCTAATAGCAGCCCGGATAGTGTTCCCAGCACACCAGCATAAGGGTTTACCGGCCTAAGGAGGCTTAATAACCTGACAAATCCCGGCTGGCTGAATTTTAAATCAAAAGAAACAGTTTTTGAAAATACATCGACCACATCGAACATTCGGTCGTATTTAATATTTATCCAGAATATCAGGGAACAAATTAAAGTCAGGCTAATCAGAAACAGGATGGATTCGAGCAAATAATTATAAGTAATCAAGATACCGAAGTAATAAAAAAATGAAAGCCCAGCCGACAGGAGAAGTCCTGTAATTAATGATTCAAGAGGAAATACTTTCATTGACACGCCAGTCTTTGCCATACGGATAAAAGAATATATTTAACCAGTGCCTCGCCCGGCCAGCCAGATCGTATGCCTGGCTCCCCCACGGGGGCCGCGCGCCCGCACAGGGACTTCGTCCACGTCAAAGCCCGCTTGGCGCAGACGCTGGGCAAAAGCCCGGTCAGGACCTGCCGACCATACGGCCAGCACACCCCCAGGAAGCAGCGCCGCAAAGGCTGCATCCAGTCCGGCCCGTGTGTATAGCCAGTCATTGCCCGGCCGGGTCAGACCCTGAGGGCCATTATCAACGTCCAATAAGATGGCATCATAAGCCCGGCGCTCTTCCCGCAGAATCATGGCAATATCAACCTCACGAACAGTGACACGGTCGTCCTCAAGCGGATGGCCGGCCAACACAGAAAGAGGACCCCGGTTCCACTCCACAACCGCAGGCACCAGTTCAGCCACAACAACTCTGGCCTCAGTTCCAAGTCGGCGAAGTGCCGTAGCCAGGGTGTACCCCATGCCCAGACCCCCTATCAATGCCCTGGGATTGGGACGGTCGGCAATCCTTGCACATGCGAGCTCTGCCAGAGCATCCTCCGATGAATAGACACGACTGTTCATGAGTTCACAACGTTCCACACGGATCGAAAACTCCTCTCCCCGTTTGTACAGGCTAAGCTCTCCGCCGGTTCCGGGCACCTGCGCGGTTTCAATCAACTCCCAGGGAATCATGGACGCCTCATCTTTCCTTTATTAACCCAGAAAATGCATTTAGACAGCGATAGGTAAAAAAAGAAGTTCTCCTTTTGAATTAGAATTAAAGGGTTACAAGACCTACAATT
>CAYMUX010000081.1:0-15175 GCA_964393845.1 uncultured Nitrospiraceae bacterium | reverse complement strand
AGATACACTCCAATTTCAACATCCCGGTTGTATATCTCACTGCCCATTCAGATGACAAAATGCTGGAGCGAATAAAAAAAACAGAACCCTTCGGATATGTTATTAAGCCATTTGATGAACGTGAATTGCGGATTGTTGTTGATATAGCCCTTTACAAGCACGAGATGGAGGGGAGGCTAAGGGAAAGTGAAATTAAATATCGCACCCTGTTTGAAAATGCTACTGACGCCATCTACCTGATCGATCCTGAGACCCAGTATATAATTGATTGCAATCTGACTGCCGAGAAGATTACCGGTTATACCATAAAACAACTCAGAAGCATGAAAATAGCAGAACTTCACCATAAAACAGAACATGGAGTAGTCTCGAAAATATTCGAGAAAATTAGTGAGAGAGGCTTGCTCTCCGGCATCTCAGGCATTAACCAGCTAAGAAAAGACGGGAAACTTATACCTGTTGAAATCAATGCGACAACAATTAAACTCCAGGGGAAGAAGTACAGTTTATGTATCATTAGAGACATTACCAAACGCAAGAAGGCGGAGGATGAACTACGGGAAAGCGAGGAGCGGTTTCATATCCTCTTTGAACAGGCCTCGGACTCGATTGTGTTATTTGATGCCGCTACCGTCAGGTTAACTCAATTTAACAGGAAGGCATGCGAAAACCTTGGATATACGCGCGAGGAATTTAGAAATATGAAATTGTCCGATATTGAAGTTGCTGAATTCCAGGACAGCATTTCAAGGCATATGAGGAAAATAAAAACAGAAGGAAAAGCCACTTTTGAAACAAAGCATCGGACAAAGGACGGCCGGATAAGGGACGTCCTGGTAAACGCGTCTGTTATTCATATTCGTGAAAAAGATTACATCCAGAGTACCTGGATTGATATAACGGAACGTAAAATGATGGAAGATCGTCTCAAAGAAGCGGCAATAACCGACGACCTGACAGGACTTTTCAACAGACGGGGTTTCTTAGCCTTTGCAAGTCAGCAATGGAAATTGGCTGACCGGACTAAAAGACCCATGTCTCTTCTTTATCTGGACATTGATGGACTTAAGACAATAAATGATGAGCTTGGCCACAAGGCAGGGGACAATGCCTTGATTGACGCCGCTGATATTCTCAAAAGGAGTTTCCGCGAATCAGATATCATCGGGCGTATCGGAGGGGATGAATTCGCAGTGCTTTTGACAGAGCCTTCTGAATCAGACATTGAAAATGTAGTCGTTGACCACCTTCGAAAAAAACTGAAAGAATTTAATATGCAGGGTGGCCGCAACTATGAATTATTATTAAGCATGGGAATAGCGCACTACAGACCGTCCCGTCCCTGCTCTATTGATGAAGTTTTGATGCGTGCAGATGATTTGATGTATGAAGATAAAAGACATCACCACAGGCTTATTCAAAAAACAGAACCCATATTAAAAACAAGAGCGGAACGACGTGAATATAAACGGTCCGGAACCGTTGATAACTGCCGGGCAGAAATTGATAGTTCAGGCAAGGTCAGGATAAAAGATTTAAGTATCGGCGGAATATGTCTGAGAACCTCACAACCCTTGCATACTGAAAGCGCTTATAAAATCAGGATGTTTACCTCCGGCAATGAAGTATTAACGGCATCGGGTGTAGTAGTCTGGTCAGCTTTAAGAGAAAAAGAGGCTGGTGAGAAAAATAATTTGTCCCTGCATGAGTCGGGACTTAAGTTTATCAAAATGAAAGACAGCTTGAAAAGCTCCATAGAGAAATTTATCACTAATCTTTCCGGCTGAGCAGTAATACATTCAGGAGTCTTGAGTAATGAATAAAAAACGCATCATGGTGGTTGAGGATGAAGGCATAACCGCCCTGAGTATTAAAAGCAGCCTGGAAAGTATGGGATATACTGTCCCATCAATGGTGTTCTCCGGAGAGGAGGCCATTGAAAAAGCGGAACAGGAGAGACCGGACCTGGTACTGATGGACATTATTCTGAGAGGTAAAATGGACGGGATAGAAGCCGCCCGGCAGATACACTCCAATTTCAACATCCCGGTTGTATATCTCACTGCCCATTCAGATGATAAAATGCTTAAGCGGATAAAAAAGACGGAGCCCTTTGGATATATTATTAAGCCCTTTGATGAACGGGAATTGCGCTTTGCCGTTGAGATGGCCCTTTATAAATACAGGATGGACAGAAAATTAAGAGAGAGTGAGAAGGAATTAATAAAGCACCAGCAGCATCTGGAAGAGCTTGTCGAAGAGAGGACCTCTGAACTAAGGTCGGCCTATGAACTTCTTAAGGAGGAGATAACCGAACGGAGGCAGGCAGAGGCGGAAGCTATACGTTCCGGCCACCTGGCGGCGCTGGGAGAGTTGGCTGCAGGGGTGGCCCATGAAATAAACAATCCCATTAACGGCATTATCAATTATGCCCAGATATTGATTAATAAAGGCATTGAAGGAACTAAAGAGTATGATATAGCTAAACGAATTATTAAGGAAAGTGACCGGATTGCCGTCATTGTCAGTAGTCTTCTTTCATTTGCACGGGACAGAAAAGAGATAAAGAGTATTGTTCGCATTAGCGAAATAATGGCTGACGCGCTCGATTTGACTGAGACGCAGTTAAAAAAGGACGGCATTATACTCAGGGTGCAAAGTCCTTCAGATATGTGTATGGTTACTGCCCAACGGCAGCAGCTCTTGCAGGTATTTTTAAATATCGTCAGCAACGCACGATATGCTCTGAACGAGAAATATCCGGGTATACATAAGGATAAAATCCTTGAAGTTCACTGTGAGAAAATATCAATTAATGAGAGCTTATATATTCGAGTATCATTTTATGACAGGGGAACAGGAATCCCTGCTGATACGCTGAATAAAGTTATGAATCCATTTTTTTCAACTAAGCCCAGTGGTGTCGGCACAGGACTTGGTCTGAGCATCAGCCACAGTATTGTAATTAATCATGGGGGCAAACTGATAATCGATAGTATCGAAGGAGAGTTTACCAAGATAATCATCGAACTCCCGCTGGGGTAACAAAATAATTCTGATTATGCCCGGGAGAACCCCTTATTTGACTGTATCCTGTCTTGCAATGTAAAATACCTCACTTATTTTCTAATACAGACTCCTTTTATACGACTGCAAAAGTAGTCGCTATCGAGTCAAACCTCTAAATTTATCATAAGGTTATGAGAGATAGAGAAAAAAGAAATTTAAATAGAATGCATGTCCTGTTGCTGGTGCCGGTATTTATTGTAATGCTTGCTTCTTATTCTTATTCAGCTTCCGTTGAGGACAGTTTTATCAAGGGGTATGCCGCGTCCATTCTTGAAAGAGAGTTTGATACATCCCCTGTCTTTTTAAGCGTAAAGGACGGGGTTGTTTATTTAAGCAGCGAAGAGATCAGCGGTGTCGACAGAGGTAAACTTATCAGTGTCCTGTTGAAGATTAAAGGTGTTGAACGTGTCGAGATTATGGATTCAGGGCAAGCGAAGCCAGACAGTGCTGCCGTTTATCTTGGTGACGGAAAAGCACGGGAAGGAGTAAACCCGGAAAGGGATGATTCCGGCAAAAAGTCATTTTTCCAGGAAGAAAGATTGTTTGACCCTCTGCTCGCTGACCCGCGGTGGCCTAACTTTTCCGGCGCTTATCATTATTACATAGATAATGATGAACTGCAAAAGGTTTTTGCGGCGAGTGTTGGAGATATAATCCCTATGTACACGGATGATGTGCCCTTTGCATTCGGCGGCAAGTGGCAGGCAGGAGGTGAAGCAAGTGCTTTTGTTATCCATGATCTTGCTACTCCTTCATGGGACCAGGTGAATGCAGATTACTGGTTTGGAATTATGATGGCTTACCGCAAAGATTCTTTGTCGGGACTTTTTCGCATATTTCATCAAAGCTCTCATATAGGCGATGAATATCTTCTCCACAATAGCGTAAAGAGAGAAAATTACAGTTATGAAGCAAGCGGGCTGCTGGTGTCAAAATATATCAGAAGATGGCTTCGAATTTACGGCGGAGGGGAATATCGCTTCAGCAGGAGTCCTAAGGACCTTAAGGCATGGGCCTTACAATATGGTTTAGAACTGGAAAGCCCGGCTACATATCTGCAGGGGACTTTCAGGCCTGTAGCCGCTGCTGATGTCAAGCACAAAGAGGACAATGACTGGAGCGGTGAGGTTTCCGTCAAAGCAGGCGTCCTGGTAGAAAACAATATGTTAATTCGTCATAAATTCCGGTTAATGCTGGGATACTTCAACGGTCACTCGCCAAACGGACAGTTTTACAAGCAATCCGAACAAGTTACAAGCATCGGGTTCTACTATAATTACTAAACAGTGTCTGTTTACAGATACCATAACGCTTGATAAGGTGTCATTTCTATAAACCGCAACGAGCTGGTCCGGCAATTAACGACTGACGGGAGTACCGTAAACGAGTTCTTTTTCGGAAAGAAATACAAAGATGACGACGGGTTTCTGGAAAAGATTTTACAGGCTGCAGGGTCAGTTGAAGCTGATATAGAAGAACTGCTCGGGCCGAAAGGGATATTTGTTGATACGAAGGTGTAGTTTTATTTGCGACCCTCCGGAATCCGGTGATAAATCCACCGAAGGTATCGAAGAGTAGGGGCATGGCGCGCCATGCCCCTACAGCACCCTGCCCGACATCGATAATTTAATGCAACTGCAAGGTTTATTCTGCAGATAAAGTATGCACGTTAGTAAGAACCAACTCTTTCATTGCAAGTATAAATTTTTCCGACGTATTTAGTGCCTCACATCTTTTAAGAGTTATACCGAGATTTTCCGCAATCTTTCTGTAGAGAATATCAATTTCATAAAGCGTTTCGATATGGTCTGAGACAAAGCTGATCGGCACTACGAGCAGGTTCTTGCATCCGCTGCCGGAAAGATTCTCCAGGGTTTTTTCTGTAGAGGGCCCAAGCCATTTAACAGGGCCGGTTTTGCTCTGAAAGGAAAGATGCCATTTTACATCGGTTAAATTGTACGGATCACGGGTGAGTCTTTTATTTATTTTAGAAATGGTCAGATTTATATGATCGAGATAAGGGTCTCCCTCATCAATAAAGGACTGCGGCAGACTATGCGCACTATACAGGACTTCATAGTCAACGTCCCTGAATTCCGACATTCCGTTAAAAATCAATTCAGCCATTGCATCTATGTATTCCGGGAAATCAGGCCATTGCTCGATGTAATGGATCTTCATGCCTTTGCCTGAAACGGCCTTTTTAAAATCGGCAATAGATGAACCGGTTGTCGCCTTTGAATAGTGAGGGTAGAGTGTCAGTACTATAAGATGCCTGATTTTGTCGTCGTTAATCTTCTTGATCGTGTCCTTTATAAAGGGATGCCAGTAGCGCATGCCGATGTAGACCTTAAATCGGAGTGGAGTTTGGAGTTTAGAGTTAGGAGTTAGGAGTCCGGAACTTAACTCTTGACTCTTGACTCTTGACTCTTCATTTAGGGCTTTTTCAAGCTCATTGGCCTGAGCCGTTGTAATATCGAGGATAGGAGATTTGCCGCCGATCAGTCTGTACATCGCTTCTGATTTATTTGACCGCAGACTTGAAATTAACCATGCAATAGGCTTCTGCAGAAGAGACGGGCCGAGTCTGATAATGTCTCTGTCGGAAAAAAGGTTATATAGAAACGGCCTGACGGCCTGAATGGAATCAGGGCCGCCAAGATTTAATAAAACGATGCCGATAGTATCTTTATTGATTCCTGTCAAAATGTTCCTTGCAACGGTACTGTAAAACTACAGTGCCGCAGAGCAGAAGTGCCTCAGTTCATTCCAACTGTTCAAACCATATAATGTCAATAAATAATAAAACCTCAAATAATTACATCAGCCCTGCGTGCATCTTAGCCGAAGTAACAGTGTTCTTCATGAGCATGGTAATGGTCATGGGTCCGACTCCGCCCGGCACGGGTGTGATAGCCCCGGCTATCTCCTTTGCCGCATCAAAGTCAACGTCTCCTTTAAGAATAGGAACCATCCTGCCGGTCTTTTCACTTTTCTTCTCCCCGACACGGTTGACGCCCACATCAATAACACAGGCCCCCGGTTTGATCCATTCAGGTTTCACAAGGCCGGGTACGCCTGCGGCGACGATGAGTATATCAGCACGCTTGCAGTGGGCCTCGAGATTTTTCGTCCCGGTATGCACGACTGTTACGGTGGCGTTTGCGCCCTTGCCCTTCTGGAGCATGATGTTAGCGATTGGTTTTCCAACAATATTCGAGCGGCCTACAACGACGACCTCTGCTCCATTTGTATCAAAACCTGCGCGGACAATCAACTCTTGAATACCGGCGGGTGTGCATGGAAGGAACTTTGCTTCCTTGCCCCCTATCATCAACCGCCCGACATTGACCGGGTGAAAGGAGTCTACGTCCTTGTCGGGGTCAATGGCGTTGAGGACCTTCTTTTCATCAATATGCTTTGGTAGAGGCAGTTGAACGAGGATGCCGTGAATCTTTGAGTCTTTGTTGTATTTGTCAATGAGCTTGAGTAATTCCGCTTCGGTCATCTCCGCATCCTGATCGTCCTGTATTGAATGAAAACCCAGCTCATGAGCAATTTTCTGCTTGGCGGTAACGTAACTGACCGAGGCGGGATTTTTGCCCACCAGTATGGTAACCAGTCCAGGCACAACACCTTTCTTGTCCTTAAGTTCTGCAATTTCTTTCTTGAGCTCTTCCCTTATCTGTGCGGCGATCTCGGTGCCGCTTATGATTTTTGCAGACATATTATTCCTCCTTTAAATATATCAAACGATATTAACCGTAGGGGCACGGCGCGCCGTGCCCCTACAAACATCAATCCCTGTTTTTTATTAGTTCAAGAAATTCAATCCTTGTTGATTCTTTAGTGCGGAAGATTCCCCTGACAGCCGAAGTAACGGTCCTGGCATTGGGCTTTTTGATGCCCCTCATGGAAAGACACAGGTGCTCGGCATCTATTATGACCATCGCCCCTTTCGGTTTCAGTTTGTCCATTATCAGATCGGCAAGCTGGGTGGTCAGACGTTCCTGCACCTGGGGCCTTTTTGCAAATATCTCAACAGCCCTGGCCAGTTTGCTCAAACCCACTATTTTCCCGCCTGATGGAATATATGCTACATGTGCCTTTCCAATAAAAGGAAGCAGATGGTGCTCGCAGACGGAATAAAAAGGTATGTCCTTGAGAATGACCATCTCATCATGACTTTCACCTTCAATTGGTTTTAATATTTCTTCGGTAGGGGTCTGAAGCCCTGAAAATATCTCTTCATACAGTTCTGCGATACGTCTCGGTGTATCTTTTATACCGGCTCTTTCAGGGTCTTCACCGATCCCTTCGAGAATCAACCTTACGCCTTTTTCAATTTTTTTCTTATTCATTTAAAATGTCTCTCAGGTTTGGAAAATAGTTAAAAAGTTTAACATTTGCAGGTAATTGGTGTCAAAACGTGTTTTGCATTCTGTCCGGCAAGGCCCCCTGTCGGATTAAGCAACTTTAAGTTACAAATAGTTTAATTTTCTGCGCAGCGGATCAGTCTCTTGTCAGTGATAATCATGTCTACTTTAATGTCATGTGTCTCTGACGGTATTTCTTCACTAACCTGTTCTTCAAAGGCAAGGGCGACAAGAAAGGGAGTTGGGGTTGGGGTGGTGGAGGACAGCAGCTTATCATAATAGCCCCCGCCGTATCCGAGGCGGTTGCCTTTCAGGTCAAATCCTGCGCCGGGAATTATGACAAGATCAATATCCGATAATGTAACTTCCCGGTTCTCTCTGACCCCGGGTTCGAGTATACCCATATAGCCGTGTTCAAGCTCGGACGTCTCTTTAACTTCATAGAGCTTTAACACGCGATGCCTGGAATCCACAACCGGCAAGATCAGCCTTTTTCCCAAATTTATAATATCCTGAAGAAATCTCGTAGTATCGACCTCGGAACGGAAAGAAACATACGCCAGTATACTCTTCGCCTTCCTGAACTCTTCGAGCGCAAAGAGTCTTTTCTCGATTGCTGCCTCTTTTTGAACTTTCAGTTCCGGCGGGATGGAGTCTCTTTTTCTTAAAAGCCTTGCCCTGATCTTTTTTTTCAAACGAGTTTCTCTAAGGCTGATTTGATTTTAAGCGCTTCATTAAATATCTGCTCCGATGCCTTATAGGAAGGTAATCCCTGAATATCCGATTCCATAATGCTGTCGTTAAAACTCATGGACCCGAGGAATTCCATGTCGCCCAGCTCATTTTTTATAAATGTGAGGTCTTCCTCTTTTCTGACCTTATTTGCTATTACAAAGACTCTCTTGACTCCAAGGCCTTTTGCAAGACCTTTGACCGCTATTGCAGTTTGAATGCTCCGCTGTCCCGGCTCAACAACAACAATAAAGGCGTCAACGCCCTCGGCCGTTCCCCTCGTAAGGTGTTCGATGCCGGCCTCCATGTCAACAATGACGATTTCGTCCCTCTCCACGATAAGGTGTTTTAAGAGCCTTCTTAAAAGCGCATGTTCAGGACAATAACAACCCGATGCCGCAATCTTTGATTTGCCCATAACCAGCAGCGTGATGTTGTCCAGTTTGTAGCCAAAACCTTCCGGGATATCGTCTACCCTTGGATTGATCTTGAATATGCCCCCGATTGTTCCGGGTTTTGCGCCGGTCCTTTCTTTAATTAAATCTGCCAATTCTGCTATGGGTTTGACCTTATCGATTTCTTGTCTGGGAATGCCAAGGGCTGAAGCGAGATTTGCGTCAGGGTCCGCGTCAACGGCAATTACTTTTTTGCCCTCTGATGCGTATATATAACTTAAGAGGGCTGAGACAGTAGTCTTCCCGACACCGCCCTTGCCCGTAACTGCTATTTTCATAATTTTATTTCCCCGGGATAATTCTGAAAATATCTATATTAAATCAGTTCAAAATACTACCACGTAAGAAAAAATATTGTCAAAAGGGAAGACAGCAAATCAAATAGGGACAAACTGTTGTTTCAATCAATAAAAGAGCCTTTTTATAATGAGTGGAATGTATTGATTGTGAGTGATAATAATAATTTAAGGGAAAATATTAAGTAACTAATTAAGTTTTAATGGAAAATTGCCGTTATAATAAAAAATAAAATATTTTCTGATGAGGGGCTATTTAGAAGCCGATTAATATTAATCAAGAGACTTTTTTTACAATGAACATTAAAGATATATTTCAGAAAAGATCCAGGAATTCTCAAGAACAGTCAGATCACTTTAATCTGCAAAAGTACTTTTTTCTCTATAGTATAGGTTCTTTTGTATTATTGACGACTTTATTAGGTCTGGTATTCATAACTCACGAAAAAAAACTGTTGGTTGGTTCCGCAGTTTCAGCAGCTAAAGAATTTGCCCTGCAGCTCAATTATCATGTTCATGCAGAAGGTATTGTTCCCAATATAATGGCAATTAACGGGCCAAGTCTTGAAAGATCACAGGACTTTGAGAAACTGGACAAAATGATTGGTGAATACTTATCCGAGTTCCCTGATATATTGAAAATCAAGATCTTCGACAGGACCGGGCGGACTATCTATTCTACAGATTCCGATCTAATCGGCACGGTGAATACTCACGATAAGCTTAAAATGGCTTTATCCGGTCAAATTGCTTCAGAATTAACAAGACGCATGAGGCCGATGACCAGTGATAATACAGAGATAGGGAAAAAGTATAAAGTTGACATTTTAGAAATATACCTTCCGATTTTTGAAAACAAAAAAGGAATGGACCTTCAAGAAAAGGTTGTCGGGGCCTTTGAAGTTTATAAGGATGTAAGCAAAGTTTTCTATGAAGCAAAGAGAGGGGGGTATACAATTTCCATACTGTTTGTCTTATCCATGGGCATACTTTTTTTAATATGGCAGATAATTATCCGAAAGGCAGACAGAATTATAAAATCAAAAAATTCCGAGATTAAGAAATATAACAGAGAGCTCGAGGAAGCACAGCACAAAATAACCGGGAGCATTGATGAAGTAATCAAACATGAAAGTTTTCATGTCAGGTATATGAACGAGAATCTGATAAAATGCTGGGAATTAAAAAAATGCGGGAAGACGGATTGCCCCAGCCATGAATCGGAAGACCTCAGATGCTGGCAGGTTGCCGGTACATTTTGCAGAGGTGAAGTACAGGGAGTTTTCGCAAAGAAATACGGTGATTGCAGGCAATGTGAAGTGTATAAGCATGCATTCACTAATAGGATGAACACGATTGGCGAGAGCTTCAATAATATGATGGCGCTGCTTCAAAGCAAGCACCTGGAGCTGCAGGAGGCAAATAAGAAACTTAATGTCCTTATTGATATCGATCCTTTGACACAAATAGCCAACCGCAGGAGTTTCCAGAATAGAATAGAAAGCATTCATTTGATTTCGCTCAGATATAACCATTCCTATAGCATTATTATTTGCGATATTGATAACTTCAAACTTTACAATGACACATATGGCCATCAGCAGGGTGATTATGTTCTTATAAGTGTGGCTAATACTATGAAATCTTCAATCAGAAAAACAGATGAGATATTCCGCTGGGGCGGTGAAGAATTTATTGTAATCATTCCGGAGCAAAATCATACGGACGCTTTGAAGATTGCAGAAAATCTCAGGGCTTCAGTTTATGATTTGGGAATAAAGCATCAAAAAAGTGATCTCCACGCCGTGACGATCAGCTGCGGAGTTGCCTCTTTTTATCCATGGAAGACAAAAGACATTGGGTGGGAACATGTGGTCAAGCAGGCGGATGATGCCCTGTACAAGGCAAAACTCGGCAAGAAGAATTGTGTATATTCTGCAACGATAGTGTAAAGATTTATACACCGTTATTAATAAATTATTATCGTATTTCGGGAATCCTTCCTGAAAATTGTCCTTGAATTTGTTTCGCGAGGGACTCCCAAAATACACAAGATTTAACGATCATTTAATTCCCGACAAAAGCATGTTACGCATAATCTCAACAGGGGGCTTCACCCCGGTCCAGAGTTCAAAGGCAAGGACTCCCTGCCATAACAGCATGCCCGAACCGTTAATAGTTTTTGCGCCCTTGTGTTCAGCCTCTTTCAAAAGACAGGTTTTTTTGTAAACGAGGTCGCATATGACCATGCCGGACGTAATTAAATCAGGGTCGAAGGGTAGGGGGTCCTCCGGTTTAAGCCCAAGAGGCGTTGCATTAATAATGATATCGGGCTTTGCGGCATTTTTAATATCTTCAATCAAAGACACATTGCCGCGTATTTGATTCAGGTCCGATACCAGCTTTCCCGCCTTCAGCCTGTCGACATCAAGTAAAGACAGCGTTGACGCCTTTTCACTGAGGTAATAACCGATGGCCCTTGAGGCCCCTCCGGCGCCGATTATGACAATATTTTTCCCGTCGATTGAAATCCCTTCTTCCAATAGAGAACTGATAAATCCCCTGCCGTCCGTATTGTAGCCGGTCAGAATGCCGTCCGTATTGGTAACGGTATTAACAGCGCCGATGAATGACGCTTCTTCGTTGACTTTATCAAGTAGAGGGATCACTTTTTCTTTATGAGGCACGGTAATATTGACACCGTGAATGTTTAAACTGCGGATGGCCTGAACAGCGCACTGTAAGGCTTCGGGTGATACCTTAAATGGAACATAACAAAAGTCCAACCCCAGGGTCTTAAATGCCGCATTATGCATCAGAGGTGAAAGCGTGTGCTCTATCGGATAACCGAATATCCCGATTATTTTAGTCTTCCCGCTTACATCCATCTGTTATGCCCTTTAATATTCCTTCAGGTGTCGGCTCTATGACCTTAACATGTATGCCGAGGCTCTCTTCCAGATCTTTTAATGTGACATTATCCAAAAACATATCAGATCCTTCCTTAAGCATAACATTAGGCACCAGCAGGCAATCAGCTTTTGTTTTGCCTACAATTGTTCTCAAAATATCTTTGCCGGTGAGCAGCCCGGCTACAGTAATGGTAGGCCCGAAGAATTTATTATCGACTTTAAAAACATCCAGGTTGAGCCCTTCGATCGAATTTAATTTCCCGGCAAATTCTTCAAGGTAAGGCATAAATGATGCCCCTGTGAAGACAGCTGCTTTTACGGTCTCGATCTTTTTGGGCAGCTTTATTTTTTTTGCGCAGTGTAAGAAAACAGGGACCAGTCCTACGCCGTTTTCTATCTGTGGGAGATCACCGTAATCTTTTATCAGGGGAAAAGGGAGTTCTGCTTTAATATAAAATTCATCGGCAAGGTGTACGACCGGATCGCCATGCCGTCTTTTACATCTTTCCCTGAATTTATTAACAGTTTCAATTATTTTTACGGCTTCATCTTTTTCGACGGGACTGATACTTCCTTTCTTATGTTTAGTAAGTCCAACGGGTACGACTGCTATGGATGCGACATAGGGATAGAATTTTTGCAGGTCCTTTATGGAGTTGGACAGATCTTCACCGTCATTAATCCCCGGGCATACAACTATCTGGACATGAATTTTGATTTTATTTGATGTTAGTTCATGTAACTCTTTCAGAATATCAGGCGCTTTCGGATTGCCGAGCATTTTCCTTCTTACATCAAGATTGGTTGAATGTACGGATATATAAATAGGGCTGAGTTTTTGCTCTATAATGCGATGTATTTCTTTTGCTGAAAGATTTGAGAGTGTGATGTAATTGCCGAACAGGAAGGACATGCGGTAGTCGTCATCTTTCAGGTAGAGAGAATTTCTCATGCCTTTGGGAAGCTGGTTAACGAAACAGAAGATACATTTATTTCTGCATGTTTTTGTGATGAATGGCTTTAATTCAATACCGAAGGGAGAATCTTTTTTTTTCTTTAACTTGAAGGAATTAGTTTTTTTGCCGCGCAGGATTTTAAGATCAATGGTGTTCTCTTTAGAGTAGAACATATAATCTATGACATCTCTGACAGGGTTTCCGTTCAGACTGACAAGGATGTCTCCCTTTTCAAGGCCTATTTCCTGTGCGATAGTTCCTTTATGAATATGGCTGATGCTTGCATGCATAACTGATAATTCCCTTTGAATACACTTTATGTATTTTCAGAGTTGGCTACTTTCATGCCTTTGTATACATAGTGAATTCCTGCCGATGAGGTCAATACGGCGACAATGATAAATAATACCATAGGGACAGGTGTTCCGTTTTCTATGTTACATGATAATATAACCAGCCCGATCAGGATAAACTGCATTGCGCTCGATGATTTACCCAAAAGACTGGGTTCAATACTTAATTTATGAGTAACAAAATAAATAATAATACAGCCGGTGACAACAATCAGATCTTTACTGATGACTATTATAGCAAGCCACTTGGGAATCAATTCCAGATTGCTCATTAGTATAAAAGAAGTTATTAAGAAAAATTTATCTGCTACAGGATCAAGTATCTTTCCGAAATCAGTTATTTGCTTTGTTATTCTTGCAACGAGACCGTCAAGGATATCTGTAATAGCTGCCGTTATAAAAATAATCAGAGCGTATTGGTATTCTTTATAAACAAGAGTAGCAGCAAAAAAAGGTAAAAGCAATATTCTTGTAAGAGTTAATAAATTAGGAAGATTTCCCACCATTTACGTACCGCTCCACTAATTGTTGATGCAAAACAGAAAACGCGCCAACTGCAGATTATTTATTTTTACTGATTATAACTTACCTTAATAAAAATGACAGCCCCTGATGTAACAGGGGCTGTCAGAGAAATCAATTTTAGAATAAACCTTTGACCTTCCCTGTATTAACGTCCACATCAACACGCCTGTATGCAGGGTCAGAGGCCGTCCCGGGCATTAATTTAATTGCGCCTGCAACAGGAACGACAAACCCGGCGCCTTTGTAAGTGAGAATATCACGGATAAGGAGTTTCCATCCCTTTGGAACACCTTTTAAATTCGGGTTGTCAGTCAGGCTCAGGTGAGTTTTCACCATGCAGGTTCCGAGTTTTGAGGTCTCCGGGTCATCCTCCATCCTCTTTGCCTTTGCAAGTGCGTCAGGAGTATATTCAACGCCATCGGCTCCGTAGACTTCCTTTGCAATCAACTCAATGCGCTTCCGTAACGGTGTTGAAAGTTCATACAGCAATTTGAAGTCGTTCGGCTCATTGCATGCGTCAACAACCGCGTCTGCAAGTTCAAGCGCGCCTTCACCGCCGTACTGCCAATGCTTTGAGAGTGCTACCCTCGCACCGGCTGCCTCAGCGATCCTTCTGACGGCCTTGATCTCATTGTCCGTATCAGTGTAGAAGGCGTTGATGCACACAACAGGGTTGATGCCTGCTTTCTTTATTACATTCAGAAGATGAAGGAGGTTATCACAGCCCTTTTCTACCCATCCCACATTTTCACCCTTGTATTCTTCAGGTATGGGCTTCCCGGGTACCGGTATCGGAGCTCCGCCGTGACATTTTAGAGCCCTTATAGTTGCGACAAGGACCGCTGCGTTTGGTTTAAGTCCCGAGAACCGGCATTTCAGGTTCCAGAATTTTTCAAATCCAATATCAGCGGCAAAACCTGACTCGGTCACATTATAATCAGCGAGCTTCAGTCCAACCCTGTCTGCAATAATAGAGGACTGTCCTATTGCGATATTTGCAAATGGTCCCGCATGAACAAGGACTGGCTGTCCCTCGATCGTTTGCATGAGGTTGGGATTTAAGGCCTCAACCATCCATGCGGTCATTGCGCCGGCCACATTAAGGTCTTCCGTTGTAACAGGTTTCCCGCTCTTGTCATAAGCGACAACGATCCGGCCCATTCTCTCTCTCATATCTTTAAGGTCTTTCGCAACGGCAAGGATAGCCATGACTTCTGATGAAACCGCTATTGCAAAGCCGGAGTTCATCATGAAGCCGTCACTTTTGCCGCCGAGTCCTATTGTTATCTCTCTCAACGCCTGAGCGCAGAAATCCATTATCCATTTCATTTCAACGTTGCGCGGGTCAATGTTGAGTCTCTTTAATTTGCGTTTTGCAAGCTGGTCGTCATTGTAATTGAATTCGTGCTGTATACGTGATGTGACGGCAACCATTGCGAGATTGTGCGCGTTCATGATAGCGTTGATGTCGCCTGTCAGTCCCAATGAAAACGGCGTTAAG
>CAYMUX010000080.1:0-16153 GCA_964393845.1 uncultured Nitrospiraceae bacterium | reverse complement strand
CTGTTTTCAAAGCTCAACGAGTATGGTTGTCTCAAGCAAGAGGACGGTGCGATAAACCTGACGAAATACGGCGCTTATTTTGTTGAAGATGTCTGTGACTATATTATTGATGCAGCCTTAAAAGAGGAATCAAATGGTTTGGTAAGGGCTCCTCATTCAGAGGGGGGCACCTCTTCAAGACTGTCATGATTTGCACAAATACATTGCAGGCGTTATTAAAGGCTCTGCAGGATAGCGCCCATTTTCAGGTTAAGAGAGAATTCATGTGCATATGACCCGTTTTATTTACTTTGCATTTATATTATTTCTGATTTCATCGTGCGGCGGAGTAAGCACAAAAAATTCTTCTTCAATCAGCAAATCAGAACCCATTGTCACTTTCGTTTTTGATGACGGCAATGAGACGGATTATACGGTTGCGAGAGATATTTTTAAGGCGCAGGGCGAGGTGGCCTGCACGGCTGTTGTAACTGACTGGGTCAATACGAAGAATTATCTGAGCGTATCCCAGCTTCATGAACTCAGGCAGGACGGCTGGGAAATTATGGGGCATACGGTGTCTCATCCAAACCTGAGGTCCCTGTCCGAGAGTCAGATTGAGGATGAACTGTCCCGGTCAAAGGAGGCGCTTGAAGGCTGGGGGCTGCCTGTCAGGAATTTAGTTTATCCCTATAACAAAAACAATGAGACGGTCAGACGCATCGCGGGAAAATATTACAGGGCGGCAAGAGAGGGTGGTAAACAGTCTAATGCACCTGATTTAGACCGCTATGATCTTAAATCTTACTCGAGTGAACTTTCTTTCAGGCACAAACTCAGTGATATTAAAAGTCAAATCGACCGGGCTTATTCTGAAAAGAAATGGCTGATTCTATATCAGCACCTGATTGACGCTAAGGTAAAGATATCAGATAAAAGCGGCTCTTTTGTGAAGGATGAACAACTGAAGTTTATGCCTTCAGGCGCTGTCGGCAAATTTACTGAAAGCGGCCTTTGGTCAATGGAATTTGTCCCTTTGTCCGGGGACCCGCAGATCGGTGATACTGTCACTGGTGAATCAGGAGGGGCTTCCGCAAAGCTGGTCAGTATATATTTCAATGAGAGGGAAGCTATTACTGAGATGATTGAATACATACACAGAAACTATCCTGATATGCGGATTGTCACAATCGATAAGGGATTGGACCTGATAGGGATACCTTGATAAGCATAGCGGGGCTTGGCGCAGTTTCAGCAGCGGGCGGTAACCTTCCTGAAACGCTTGAAGCATTCAGGCACGGGACGAGAAACGCGGGCCCGGTGACCTTGTTTGAAACCCCTCTTCAGTATCCTGTCTTTGAAGTGAAACACATTCCTGAAGAATTTTATCTGGAAGGCCGAAGGACCCTGAGTCTTGCACTTATTGCAGCGGATGAGGCGCTCAGGGACGCGGGGCTTGGGGATGACCTGTCAGGCCTTCGTATTGGAGTTTGCCTTGGGACTACAGTGGCATGCCAGCTTAATGATCTTGAGTTCTACCAGTCATATCGCAGTACCGGCGCAGCTTCCATGATACCAGTTGAGAGATATTTGAAAGGAAATCTTGCTGAATTCGTTTCGCGTAAATTCAGGGCGAGAGGGCCTGTGCTGACAGTAGTTAATGCCTGCTCCTCAGGGACTGACGCGATAGGGGTTGCTCTCTCGTGGCTGAAAAACGGCCTCTGCGACATCGCGATCGCCGGAGGGGCGGATGAATTAAACCGCATTCCATTGTGCGGCTTTGGTTCGCTCGGGATTGTCAGCCGGGAATTGTGCGCGCCCTTTGACAGGGACCGGAAAGGGCTTAATCTGGGTGAAGGGGCTGGGGTCATGATTCTTGAGACAAAAGAATCTGCTGCAAGGCGAGGCAGGTCATCTGACCTGTATTTATCAGGATACGGTTCAGCGAGTGACTCATATCATCTTACTGCACCCAGGCCTGACGGCGCAGGATTAGAGAGGGCGATTCTTAAAGCGCTGTCTGATTCGGGAATTAAGCCCGGGGATATCAGTTTTGTTAATGCCCATGGAACAGCAACACAGGACAATGATCTCGTGGAAGGCAACACGCTGGGCAGGATATTCGGGACTGAGTTGAAGATGCTGTCAACCAAGGGATATACCGGGCATACATTGGGCGCTGCTGGTGGACTGGAAGCGGTATTCAGCGCCGCAGCGCTCAGGGAAGGGTGGATACCAGCGAGTGCAGGGTTTATAAATAAGGATGAAAACATCCCGCTTATCCCGGTCAGGGGAAAAACGGATTTCAGCGGGAATTATGCCCTTTCAACGTCACTGGCATTCGGCGGTAATAACGCAGCGATCGTGCTTGGACGGAGAGAGAAATGAATATACTCGGCATGGGAATAGTGTTTACGCGGGGCAGGGGCATTGATAGCCTTGATAAAGCCCTTCAGGAAGGATGGCAAAGACCTGCGGAAGTGGATATCAAAGACAGGAAATCCTTTGCGTATAGAGTTGATCAGCAGGCAATCTCTGACCGGACATTGCTTAAAAATATGAGGCGTGCTGACAAGCTGAGCAAAATGGCAGTTGTTGCCGCATCCGAAGCGATTGCAAACGGCGGGACCGAGGACTTGAATAGGAAGCGGGTCGGCATAATAGCCGCCACTGCTTTGGGCGCGCATGTAACAACATTTGATTTTTTAGATGACATCCTTGAATACGGGGATGCCGCTGTCTCACCGACAACATTTTCCAATTCCGTTCACAATGCGGCCGCGTCTTACATATCGTCAGTCCTCGGGATTGAAGGGCCTACCCTGACAGTTACGCAATTTTTCTTTGCATTCCACAGCGCTCTTCAGCTTGCGCAAGTATGGTTAAATGAAGGCCGATGTGATTATGTCCTCGCGGGGGCTATTGAACAGTATGGAGATGTACTGGCGTATGTTCACGATACAAAGCTGGCCCCTGCACCTGACGGCAGGATAAGGCCTTTTAATTTTAAGCCTGCGTATCAGGTCCCCGGAGAAGGCTCTGTATTTTTCCTGCTGAGTAATAAAAAACATGACAATACATTTTGTGAAATCCATAATGTATCAGTAAATGCAGATGGAAAGGACATACCGCAGGCGGACCTGGATATTATTGATACCGACGGGCTGCTGGAAGATGAGACTGTTTATAAAAGCTGTTTGTCTCCTGCAATTCCTGCTGCTTCTTATTCTCCTTTGTTCGGGAGCATGCTGTCCGGCAGCGCCTTCAACTGCGCGGCAGGGGCGCTCATAATGAGGAACCAGACGGTATATTCAAATCCGGTAACTGACAATCCCCATGGGTTTAATATAGTGAATAATACCAGGCCCTGCAATATTGAATTAATAAGGTGCATTAGATATAATTGCTTGGACGAAAAGGCTGAAATTATTCTCAGGGGGATAATAAATGGGGAAGGCAGGGAAGTTACAAGATAAGATCAGGGCGAATCCAAAACATGTACGGTTTGAGGAGTTAATGAAGGTCAAAACATATAAAGGCTATGATATAATAAACGTCAAAGGAAGTCATTATTCTTTCTCTAATGGGGAAACGACCTTAACTATAGTAAGACCACATGGCGGACATGCGTTTTGCCATGTGCAAGATGTTAAGGAGGTAATAAAGAGATGTTTACAATAGAAGATTATGAAATCGTAATAACCCCGTCGACAGACAAAGATGAGCGCCGGCTTTATGTCAGGTTCCCTGATATTCCTGAAATACTCACAGGTGGAAGCACCATTGATGAAGCAATTGCAAATGCAAAAGAAGCCTTTGCCTGTCACACAGAAGCATTGCAAAAGCAGGGGAAAGAACTGCCTGTGCCTTCACCAAGAAAAGTCTGTGCCTGAGTTTTTAAATGACATTACAGGAAATCCAAAATACATTAGTACAGGGGATAGCCTCGATAACTTCGAAAGACGAAGCCTCCATTTCAGCAGACGTGCCCTTTCATGAACTTGGCATCGATTCCCTTGGCTTTGTTGAAATTCTTGTATTCATAGAGAAGACCTTCAAACTGCAGTTGATAGAAACAGGACTGGACAAGAAGGATTTTGCTACTATTCACTCCCTGGCGGCACTTATTCATAAAAAACTTTAGCCGTGAAATTTGTTATTCCTTCATCAAAAAACAAACTCTATCTCTCCGGCTGCGACTGGGTCATCAGCGCTCTCGATTACATGATGAAGAAAACAACCTGTGCCGGGAACCTGTCGCAGGTTGTGCTCGTATTAGATTCTGTAATTAATCATTCAGAACTTCAGAAGCACCTGATACGGTTTGTCAATGAATTTCCAGTAGTGCAGGGCAGTATATCCCGTGATATAAATATTTGTCCTTACTGGCGTATCCCCAAAAAGATTGAAGGGGCTTTAAATTTTACTGCTTACAACTGCTCCAATGAGATTGACCTGCTGCCACTACTAAGTGAATGTGTCAACAGGCCTTTCAAAGACGACAACGAGCATTTGGCATTCCATCATATTAATACAGAGAATCAGAAGAGCTGTCTGGCGATGACCTTTGACCACCGTCTGTTCGATGCACGCGGAGCGGCATCTTTCCTCAGACTGTTTCAGCAGTGTCTTGAAAGCAACAGCAGCTCTTCCGTCTCCTCAGGCGTTACGCTGACCGGGCCGGCTCACCTTTCAGAATGGATGAAGAAGTTTGTTGCGGGTGTGAATGTCAACCGTAAGATAATGTCACTGTCTGAACACCCTCTTGCGGCTTTGCCTGTTCCTGACGGTAAAAAGAAGGCATTCAGGTACAGATTAATCAGGTTTAATGAGCAGGAGACACAGATAATTTATGACAACGCCTACAGGACTGCGGGATATTTAATGGAGACACCGTATCTGCTTTCGGTCATCATGCAGGCTGTGAACGGGCTTTTTGAAGAGCGAAAGGCTGAGCGGGGAAGTTATCTGGCCGCTGTGTCCATCGATATGAGGACTGGTGAGGATATTAAAAAGGAGTTATTCTTCAATCATGTGTCTTATCTCTTCTTTCAGGCCCATCACGGCATTGTGAACAAGCATAAGGAACTTGTAAATACCATCAAGACCCAGATGTATGACCAGGTCAAGGCGGGTGTCCCGCGTGATATAATGGAGGCAAGCCACCTGACCCGCATCGCTCCTCTGTCATTATTTAAAAAGGTCATTGACGGGCCGTTAAAGGGGAAGATTGCCACATTTATCTATTCGCATGTCAGCAAAAACCCTCTGGCTCCTGAGCTGATGGGTACAAAGATAGAAGATGTCTTTCACATGCCGAGGGTCCCTGTGCCCCCGGGACTCGGGTTCTTTTCCAATTATTTCAACGGCAGGCTCAATCTGGTTATATCTTATCTTGACGGCCTGATGAGCGATGATGAGGTTGATGTGCTGGGAAAAGAGATAACGGATAGGATGTTGGGAGGAGATAGAAGTTAAGAAGATGGGGAGAGAAAGGAAATGTGATGTACTTGTCGTCGGCGCCGGTGTCTCCGGCGTATCCGCAGCCGTTGCCGCCGCTCGGTCGGGCATGCGGACAATCCTGGCTGAAAAAGACAGCTTTCTTGGAGGCATCGGATATTCCGGATTAGTTCAGCACATATGCGGTTTATATCTAAACGGAAAGGCCGTGCCGGAAGAGACATTAAATGACGGAATTGTCCGGGAGGTAGTCAGCCGGCTTCATAAGCTCTCTCCCCAAAATAATATAAAGAAGATCGGTAAGGTCTATGTTCTTCCATATTCAAGAGAGGACCTTGCCTCTGTCTTCAACTCCATGTGCCTCGCTGAAGACAAGCTCACAGTCATGTTAAATACATCTGCTGTATCGGTTAAAAAGAAAAATGGTAAGGTGGTTGAGGTTGTAATGAGTGACATGACTGCCAAATCCCCCCAGCCCCCCTTTGCTAAAGGGGGGATTTCATTTCAGATCAATCCAAATGTTTTAATCGATTGCAGCGGTGACGGAGAGGCTGCTTCGATGGCAGGCGCTGATTATCAGTTGTCGCCTGTATCGAAGAGACAGCTTGCCGGATTTATAATTCATTTGAAGGGACTAAATACCAGCGATGAGACATTGCCGGTCAAGGTGCCTTATTATTTATTAAGGGCCGTAGACGCGAAATTGTTTCCCTCTTATATCAGATTCACTTCTTTCAGTTACGGAGAATCCCCGGATGAGGGCTCTCTGAAAATAAATCCCGGACATGAGCACAGCAGGAGCAGCGGGGTGGTTTTAAGCAGGATCGAAAAGATGCTCCGGTATCTGACGGAAAAACTGCCTTCATTCAGGGGAGCGTACATTGCCGGAACTTCTCTGAGGGTAATGGACAGGGAAGGAAGAAGGGTCTGCGGTGAATATACCCTTACGGAAGATGATATACTAGATGCCGGAAAATTCGATGACGGCGTTGTCAAAAATTCCTGGCCTATTGAGCTGTGGGACAGGAAGAAGGGTACTGTCTACAAATATCTTAAGCACGGCGAATATTATGAAATCCCCTTCCGTTGCCTCAAGGTCAAGGGGATATCGAATCTCCTTTGCGCCGGACGCTGCATATCGGTTTCCCGCGAGGCGCTTGGTTCTACCCGCGTCATGGGGACATGTATATCTCTGGGAGAACAGGCGGGCCTGGCTGCGGCTTATTATATTAAGCATGGAAGACATCCTGAAAGATTTCGGAACATATAGATGATTTAAGAGGGAGGAAAACACTTTGCGCATACTGCTTGTCAAACCACATCCCCAGCTTCTTATCGCAAAACGCCTGCAGGAAGGGTTCCTGCATCTCGAACCACTGGAGCTTGAGATAGTCGCAGGCGGAGTGCCGATTGAAGATAAAGTTGTTATCTGTGATCTTGGCATTGAAAAGAGCCCGATGGAGGAGTTTCATAATTACCTGCATGATTTAAATCCTGAGATTGTGGGATTTACCGGGTACAGTTCACAGTCCGCCCTAGGCAGGGAACTCGCTGCAATCGTGAAGGAGCATAATCCTTCTGCACTTAATATCACGCGACAATCACCACTGTGGAATAAGGACTATCCTCCGGACATGGTATGAACATATACCAGACAATAAAACAGGAGACCTCTGATTTTAGTAACAGGACAGCGGTCATCGACGGTGAACGCAGTATTTCTTATGAACAGTTGATATCATCAGCGGAGTTATTCGCTGCTTCGTTGAAGAAGGCCGGGGTAGGCCCGTATGACCGTGTGGCACTTCTCTGTAAGGATAGCATTGAGTACATCGGGGCCAGTCTGGCTGTTTTGTCCCTGTCTGCTGTCATGGTGCCGGTTGCCATTGAGCACACAGAGGAGGAAATAAACGGGATAATTGAACGTATTGCAGTAAATTATCTTGTTTTTGAAAAAGGCCCTTATGATGATTCGGGAGCGGACACGCTCGTTCAGGCCGGTTTTTACCAAAAAGAATTCCGCATATTAAACAGGGGAGAGCAAAAGGCACCGGACGCCGAATATTACAAGATCAATCCTGCCTTCATCCGTTTCAGCTCCGGCACTACGGGGGCCAGCAAGGGGGTTGTATTATCGCACGAGGCAATTCTTGAAAGGACTTCCGCAGCGGACAAGGGGCTGTGCATAACTCAGGACGACACGGTACTCTGGGTCCTGTCCATGAGTTTTCATTTTGTGGTGACCATCCTGCTTTTCCTCCGCCGGGCAGCGACAATAGTGCTATGCAGCAATCTTTTTCCTGAATCATTGATTGACGGTATTTCCCGACATAAGGGCTCTTTTATCTATGCGTCACCGTTTCATTATAATGCGCTGACCCACATGGAATCACTGTCGCGGGAATCATTTCAGAACATCCGGCTGGCTGTTTCAACCGCAATGAAACTCCCTGGAAACATTGCTCAGGGATTTCGTAAGAAATTCGGCCTTGAATTAAGCGAGGCCTACGGCATCATTGAAGTCGGGCTGCCGTTTATAAACCTTTCCTCTGATGAAGGCAAAAGGAGTTCTGTTGGTAAGCCCCTGCCGGACTATGAAGTGAAGATCATTAAGAGGGACAAAGACGGGGTCGGGCCGATATATATTAAAGGGAAGGGCATGCTGGACGCTTATTATTCTCCATGGCAAAACAGGGAGAGCATTCTCAAAAACGGCTGGTTTGATACAGGGGACCTGGGCAAGCTTGACCCTGACGGGTTCTTGACTATTGTCGGGAGGGACAAGGATGTTATCAATTTTGCGGGGATGAAGATATTCGCCCAGGAAGTGGAGGCGGTCATCAATCATTTCCCCGGAGTTAAAGAATCCTGTGTGTATGGTGAGGGCCACGTGGTATACGGCCAGCTGCCCATGGCAAAGATCGTCATGCAGAATGGGGCAGGCTTATCAACGGATGAGTTAAAGAAGTTCTGTTACCGGAAACTGGCGCAGTATAAAGTCCCCAAGGGTTTTGAGACAGTTGATGTCATTCCCAAAACAGCAAGCGGGAAGATCAGACGATGAGGGTATTATTTATCCATCCATTCGGTTCAAACTGGATTGAGGGAAGGCAGGACATGGTCCTTTTTGCTAATCGAAGCGCGCCGATAGGCATTCTTTCTATAGCGGCTTTTCTGATGAAGAAGGGGATTGAAGTTGACGTCCTCAATTGCACCGGCCCGGTCAAGCTGACAGGAACGGAAGAGACCATAAGCCGTGTCAGGTCCTTCAGTCCGGAGTTCATAGGTTTTACGTCAACCACCTCCAGTTTCCCCGACGCATACAGGCAGACAGAGGAGATCAAGAGGCTTTTCCCGGATATCAGGATTGTCTTTGGCGGCGTCCACGTCTCAGCACTTAGAGAGGCTATCCTTGAATCCTTTCCCGCGATAGATTATGTGATAACAGGCGAGGGAGAAAAGTCCATGTCAGAGCTTGCATCTGGTGTTGCCCCCGATAAAATACAGGGATTAATCTATCGCAACGGCTCCGTGATACAATCGAACGGTTTCCGGACGGACTTATGTGAGCTTGATGACATCCCGTTTCCGGCCTATCACAAACTGGATGGCTTTCCGGAGGCTTACCACCCGCCGCTTTTTAACTACCCGAAGGCCCCCTGTTCAACGATCCTATCCAGCCGAGGCTGTCCCTACCAGTGTTCGTATTGCGACCGCTCGGTATACCGCAGGAGTTTCCGGTATAACTCTGCAGGGTATCTCTATGAACAAATGGCGTATCTGGAAAAGGAATTCAGCGTGCGGCATATATTTTTTTATGATGATTTGTTTACCTTTAACCGGAAGCGCATCGAGGAGTTATGCGCTATGCTGCGAAATAAACCGCTCGGCATGACATTTAATTGCGCGGTGAGGGTGGGTCATGCTGATAATGACCTGCTCCAGATGCTGAAAACAGCCGGTGCCTGGATGGTCAGCCTCGGCATAGAGTCGGGAGATCCGGGAATGCTCAGCAGGCACAAATCAAATGTGGACCTGGAAGAGATGAAAAGAACCGTGAAGCTGATCCAGAAAAACGGGATCAGGGCCAAGGGGCTTTTTATGATGGGGCTTCCCGGAGAGACAGAGGAAACAATAAAACGCACGACTAAATTTATTAAGGAATTAGAGCTTGATGACCTTAACATGACAAAATTTACACCCTTCCCAGGTGCCCCCGTATACAAGACCATTCATGAAGAGGGTGTTTTCAATGAGGACTGGGAATTAATGAATTGCCTGAACTTTGTCTTTGTCCCAAAAGGGATTGAATCAAAAGAAAGACTGGAAGAACTTTATAAGCAGTTTATAAAGGGGTTCTACACGAGTGCGAACTGGATCAAGAAGTTTTGGCCACTGATGTTTAAATCTCCTGATAGTACATTGAGAATGTTAAAAAACCTGCCTGCGTTTCTGAAGATCAGGAATGACTTCGATCCGGGTAAAAAGTATTGACTTTTAAAATTACATAAGGAAAGTTATGCCCGCAAGAAACTTGCTTGAATTCAACGGTTCATTGGGGTCGGCAGTGTTTGCATTTGATATATGATGCAGCCGGTAGTTGAAGTCAATACTAAAGTTTTTCTCAATGAAATAATGGACTCCTAATCCCGATTGATAATTTCCATTTAATTCTTTGCCAAGCCCGGGAATATCGAGATTTGTATATAAAGGCCCACCGCCTGCAAAAATATAAGGAACTATTACCTCTAATGCAGTAAAATTCCAGCAGGCGAGAAAATTAATCCCGGTCATTATAGCTATTTCCGGATGGTAAACAATGTAAAGCGGTATTTCAATGAGTAATTCATGACGTCCTTTATACCAGGATTTGCCCTTTTCTTCAGACAGAAAACGACCGTATTGCAATATTAAGTCAACGTCTTCAATGCGTGTTTTAGTATCGCCAAAACCCGGATGAGTGACTCCATAGCCTCCCAAAAAAGTCCAGTGATCTTTTGCATTGTTGAAATTTACCACTTTTTGCTCCCGGGCGGATGATAGCGGGACATAAGATAAACTCAACAGCATTAAAACTGCAAAAATTCTACGCCCTGTTTTGTTTTTCATAAGTGCGGAGCTTTCTGCTAAAGCACCTACCATAAATTTTACTCCACTGCATTTACACAAAATATGTACTGAAAACGATAGGTAATTAAGGCACAATTATCTTAAAGATTTACCATTTTAAATTTTTAAGTCCCAAGTTGTCAATGAAACTATGCGTAAAAAAATTAGATAAATTAACAATATTTTATAATCATCACATTCGTGTCCGTCTAATTTCCAGCAGATATAATCCTGATAAGCATGACTGCTTGCTAAGGGCAATATAAGGAGGATAACATGAGTTGGATATGTCCTGAATGCTGTACAAAGAATGATGGTTTCATCATTGAAAATCAAAGAAGCAGCAGATGTCTATGTGGTTATGAGCCAGTATCCAAGAAGTTGAACTATAAAGCAGAAGCCGGCTGGACGCTCTTTCTCTGGGCGTGTCCGAACGAAATTTAAATAGATAAGCCCGCATAGTTTTCTTGTTAATTGGACATTGAGTTGAGGGTTGACCTGAGTTGTGCCGATGAAAATCATTTGACATGGAAAATATTTATTTTGCCTATTTGTTTAGAATAATTATAATATAGATATAGAGATTGGGCTCCTCTGGTTTTAACTTTTTATGAAATATAAATATGATTTCAATATAATCGCTTTATTATGCCGATGAAGAAAATTAATTGCTGGGAATTTATGAAATGCGGGAAAGTGCCAGTGGGAGACAAAACAGATAAATCAGAGGTTTGTCCCGTAGCAGTTGAGACTACTGCCGATAATTTAAATAAAGGTGTAAACGGCGGGCGAATCTGCTGGATTATTGCTGAAGTCTGTTGTAATAATGAGATACAGTGCTCGAATTTGCAACATAAATCTTCATGTTTTTCCTGCGAATTCCGTTATAAGGTTACACAGGAGGAAGGATTGATAAATGTGTGTAAGGCAACCGGAGAGTTCCTGGCAAGGCATAATAAGAATAAAAAAAGATAGATTGGGCGGTAATTCCTGAAGAATGAGCAGGCCGGTTGCAGACAACCTTCAGCACTTCATTATTACATCAATTCTTTTGAACTTGCCGGGCTATTTTTTTGGTAAAATCCGAAAGTGTTTCATCCCTCGCGCCGAAAATAACGTAGGTCTCGTACTTACCAAGCCTGTAAAAAATATCTTCTCTGTTTTCAATAACCTCTGCGGATTTCCCATTCGCTTTTATTCCCTCCGCAAGGTCATGACTTGATATATCCTTGCTTGCAGTTCCTCCGGCAAAATATATGGGAAGCAATATGAGGTGGTCGGAATCGCGCAGATTTTGAGTAAACGTCAGGATGTACTCCTTTTTCATCATCCTTGTGGGGGCGAATCCATGGGGCTGAAATATATAGCAGACGTTTGTTCCAAGCTGTTTGACCGTTTCCATAAGAGATGAAATCTTATGAGGATTATGGGCGTAATCATCAATGACGAGGTGTTTCCCATCATTCAGGTGAATGTCAAACCGTCTGTCGATCCCCTGGAATTCGGGCAATGCAACGGTAATATCATTTAGCTGTATTCCAAGTTCGGAAAGGAGCGCAATACAGGAGAGTGCGTTGTAAAGGTTGTGTTTGCCCGGGATAGAAAGAGTAAATCTTATATTATGCAGAGAGAAATCCGTACTGAATGGATTGTATACAATATCATCCGCTCTGAAATCCGACGGGTTGTGAACGGAAAAAGTAATTATATCTGCTATCGCCGGTATAGAGAGATTTTCATCATCGGCATTCATGAAAACCTTCTCTTTCGTATGTTCAATAAGCGCCTTGAACATATCGGAAGTTTTATCGATTGTATGATGATCAAGGGCGAGATTTAAAATAATTGAATACTGCGGCATGTAGTTTACGATGGAACCATCTGATTCGCATGCCTCAATTATTAAATACTCTGAATTGCCTGTGAGGGAATTGCCCGGATTTAAGGAGGTCTTAAACTGCTTTACCCTTCCTCCTCCTATAAAATTTGGACTGAGTTCCAATCTATTCATAAGAAAAGCAAGCAGTCCTGATGCGGTTGATTTCCCGCTTGTTCCTGCAACTGCAATCGTATTGAAAGATGCGGTTATCTCAGCAAGGTAATCAGGACGGGTCAATACCGGAATTCCAAGTTGTTTGGCCCTTATGGCCTCCGGCCGGTCAGGTTCCACCGCAGTGCTGAAAACGGCAAAATCAAATGTTTTATCCAGTCCGCTTCCGTCCTGGGGTACAATTGTTATGCCTCCGGAGATTAAAGTCCTTTTAAGAGGATGATCGGGGTGCATATCAAACGCCCTGTCGGAGCCGGCGATAACATGGCCTTTGGCTGCCATAAAGGCGGCTATTGCGGATACGCCGCTTCCTGCTATGCCTGAGAAAAATATTTTATATTTCTTATTATTCATTTTCAAAATATTGTAACGCACTTTTATATGATAATGTTTACATTTAAAATGGGGACACATCCCATATTTTGACATAATCGGACTTTGTTCATTAAAATATTCCCACGTAGAGCATATCAAAGATGGGGGACATGATGCCGAGAATTGCAAGGGTGATAGCTGAGGGGTATCCTCACCATGTCATTCAACGAGGGAATAACAGAGAGAAGGTTTTCTTCGATAAAAAGGACAAAGAGAAATATCTTTTTCTGTTGAAAAAATATTCTGACAAATGGAAGTCATCGATATTGGCTTATTGTCTGATGACCAATCATATACATCTATTAGTCCGGCCTCTGGAAGAATTGTCGTTATGGAAAATGATGCAGGGTATTACCTTATGCTACACTCAGTACGTTAACAGAAAATATGAGCGGACAGGAAGACTATGGGAGAGCCGGTATCATTCCTGCATAGTTGAAAACGAGAAATATCTGTGGGCGGTATTGAGATACGTTGAGCAAAATCCCTTGCGGGCAAAGATGGTGACGAAAGCTGAAGACTTTCCTTATTCAAGTGCCCGTGCTCATCTTAATGGATTTAAAGACGAAGTATTAGGGGAGGAGTTGTTTGACGAAAAACAGAGGAACGATTATTTGCAATTCATTAGGGAAAGTATTTCCGAAGATGAAATGAATGAGATAAGACGTTTTACAAGGACGGGCAGGCCATTAGGAAGTGAGCAATTTGTAAGTAATATGGAAAAACAATATCAGAGGACTTTTTTCTTGAAGACACCGGGACGACCAAGGAAGAGAAATAGTAAATAGGGGATGTGTCCCCAATTTTACTAAAAAGATTTATTTTATGGTTCTTCTGGAAGAGTGGGGATAAGCAAAACGCCGTCATTCCCGCAATCCTTAAGCGGGAATCCAGAAGTAGTTGGTTTGAAAGAAGACTGTATTACTGAATTACTGAATCCATTATCGTAACCGGCCTATATGAAAAGATATTTATTGAGTTTTGAGTTGTCATTCTGTATGATTTAGAAATTACTCAGTTGCTTGGTTTGAGGTATAGTGATCAAAGTGAGGGCTCTGACATTCGCGGATAACGTAAATTTAATAAATTGAAGAACGCACATGTCAGAAATGACAGTGTTGAATAAGGATAGTATGCCTGACCCCAGAGATTTCTAAACGATGCCTAAATGCATTTATTGCAGAGAAAAAGAGGCCAACTCTGAAGAGCATGCAATCCCCGCTGCTTTTGGAACTGACAATATTAAGGGATTTGAAAAGCTCTTAGGAAAGTTGTGTGAAAAATGCAACCAGAAAATTGGCCATATTGAGGAGCAATTTTTACGCTGTGGACCTGAAGCTTTTTTTCGTAAGATGCTAATTATTAAAGGGCGTAAAAAACACGATGAAGTAAACATATTTCATAGAGGAAGTTTAGGGGGGAAACCTATAAGAGTAGAAGTGCAAAATCCGGATGAATTATGTAACTTTTTATGTGAACCTTCGAGCGAGTCTGGAAATCTAACATACTCAAACCAGCTTTCTTTAAGAAACCCTGAAGGGTTTATAGTCAATGTCCCCATTCCTGACAATATCAATACTGCAGATAAACTTATTGAAATGCTTAAACGACAAGAAAGGGCTGATTATGAATTTGTATCTGTGTATATTGAGCCCGAAAGGAGACACATTGTTGAAGCACTCCCGAACATTAAACAGAAGCGACTTGAATGGGAAAATGTAGAACAGGGGTATAAGGGCAAAAAGAAATTTCTTGTCAAATGTGAATACACAGAGAAGTATTTTCAAGGTATTGCAAAAATTGCTTTTCATTATTTCTTGCAGTATTTCGGGCGGTATAATGGCCATGAAAAGGAATTTGATGGCATAAAAAATTTTATCTTAAATGGAGGCGACGTTGAAGATTGGGTCATTAGACGTGAAGGCAGTTTTATTGAAGACTTTAAAGGACCTCTAATTATTTCTCCTGATGTTTATGGTCATTTCATTATCGCAGAGGACACAGGGGAAGATATATTTGTGAAGCTTATGTTTTTCGCTGGACCAAAAGGAATAAGCAATAGACATCACGAGGTTAGAATTTCAAATAAGCAGAGTTTAATTTATAGGCCTCGTAAAAGTATCGAACATCAAATATTGTACTTCAATGAAAAAGACAGCGAGGGTAATATTGGAGAGATGAAAAAATTACTTAAAATAGATAAAGGATTCATTTCGTCATTGCAATTTCCAAGGTTCGATGAAGTGGGCTCATTGTTAAGAAGATTTAAAAGTCATTCATAAATGAGTTGCGCTGTCAATTCTGAAGATAATTAGATATTATCTTTAGTCTGACCCTATTCACTATACATACACTCTGTTAAGGCAAAGGGGGCAAACGTTATGAAGCATTATTTTTTACACCTGTTTTTTTGTATGCTTATTTCATTAATGCTAATTGTGCCGGCATCCCGCGCACAGTCTTCGCAGGAGGAATGGAACAAAGCCGAACAACTCTTCAATGAAGGACAGAAGCAATATAATATTTCAGATGTCAGAGGGGCAATCGAGAGGTGGGAGGCAGCCCTGACTATTTTCCAGAAGCTTGGGAAAAAACAGGCAATCAGTGCTGCTGTTGGCAATCTGGGGTCTGCTTACAGCTACTTGGGCGATTATCGGACGGCGATAGACTATTATGAAAAGGCTCTGGCGATTGCTAAGGAGATCGGGGACAAAAAAGGTAAGGGTAACCAGCTTGGCAATCTTGGGAATGCTTATAGCGACTTGGGCGATTACCGAAAGGCGATGGACTATTATGAAAAGGCGCTGGCGATTGCTGAAGATATCGGGGACAAAATAGGCAAAGGGGACAGTCTCGGCAGTATGGGGAATGTTTATAACAACTTAGGCGATTACCGGAAGGCGATAGACTATTATGAAAAGGCCCTGGCGATTGCTGAAGATATCGGGGATAAAAAAGGCAAGGGGATTTGGCTCGGCAATACGGGGAATGTTTATAACAACTTAGGCGATTACCGGAAGGCGATAGACTATTATGAAAAGGCCCTGGCGATTGCTGAAGAGATAGGGGACAAAAAAGGGAAGGGGAACCATCTCAACAATCTGGGGAGTGTTTACATCAACATAGGCGATTACCGAAAGGCGATGGACTATTATGAAAAGGCGCTGGCGATTGCTGAAG
>CAYMUX010000079.1:0-16284 GCA_964393845.1 uncultured Nitrospiraceae bacterium | reverse complement strand
AATATAAAAAATCATCCGGGGCGTGGCGCTGCCACCCGTAACTGAATGGTTACCTTCTGCCGTAACTTTCCTCTTTACTTCCCCGTCTTCACTACAGTACTGCTCTCAAAAAACTCTGACGCAAAGGTTTCGTCTCCACCCGCCTTTTCTTTGATATTCACGCTTCTTGTCCTGGCTCCGATATCCGAGCCTCTTGTCTTTACCTGATAGACTCCGCCTTCTGCATCAAGATTTAAATCCCCAAGCTGTGACGTGCTTGCGTACACGGTAACATTCTCTTCACCGAACGGCGGCCTTACCTCAAGGTCAAACCTGTCATTGCCGGATGGGATTTCGTATACCATGCCGCCGTTGAAGTAGCTGTCTTTCCTGAATGGATTTGGGAGTAATTGAAGAAACTCACCTTTGGCATCCTTATACAAGACACGCGCGAAGAACGGCTTGTTGCCTTTTATGTAAATCCTTATCTTCTGTCCGCCCGCATACTCTTTCTTGTCCGTCCAGACCTTCACACTGAGGGGCAAAGACGGATCGTCCGCAAATTGCTCCTCTTTACCAATCTTCGCCATTGCCTTTTCATCAGGAATGACCTCTGCCTTTAACGAGACCTTAAAACATTCTCCGGCATTATCATCCTTATACCAGCCGAGTTCCTTTGATTCCAGAATCTTCACATTAGCCTGAGAATAAGCCTCTACAATGTCCTTTTCAAGCTCCATGTTTTTCATCTTTGTCTCGCTCTTGATGTGGACCACTACGCGCTCAATCGCCTTTCTCTGCGCATCGGCAAACGCCTCATTTTTTGTCTGCTTCCTCGACTTGTCTTCACCCATGCAGGAGTAACCCTCTGCTTCAGTGATGGTAGATTGAGCGGCGAAGAGGTTGGGAATGATTAAAAACGCTACCAGAAATAATAAAAGTATTTTTGTCATGATTTTTCCTTTCATATTAAAGATTCAGAAGTTACTTTCACTTAATCCACCTCACCCATAATGATAAACGGTGCCCAATAGAAAGGATTGGTGTAGCCGCTTCTGCGCAGATAGTCCTTTGCGTCTTTCAGGGCAGTCATTTTGTCCTTCCCTGCCTTGAGACCTTCAAAGAATTTGACCATTAGCATATAGGTGGATTCATCCGCAACACTCCACAGGCTCACCAAAACGCTGTCAGCGCCGGCATACATAAATGCACGGGAAAGGCCTGTCACCCCTTCGCCTGCTGACTGAATGCCAAGGCCGGTCTTGCATGCGGATAGCCCCACAAGGTCCGCGTTCAGGTTCATGCCGAATATTTCTCCTGCTGTCAGGAAGCCGTCTTCCTTATCATTGCCCAGAAGGTTCAATACCAATGCAGGCTGCTTTATATAGGGTATCTCATTCCCAAGTATCCCGTGTGTAGAGAACAGCACATATCGCATCGATGACAAATCCTCTGCCTTCACCTTTTCCTCAGAGGCGTCGGGGCCGACCAGGAGTTTATTTTGGCTGAACAGTCTGCCTACTTCCCTGACCTCTTTCCCAGTGTTAGGCAGTCTTGAAAATGTGTAACCGGATTCTTTTGTAGCCTGACTTCCTGTTATGTCCTGGGTTTGCCTGGCCACAATAGTGACCGCTCGAAGAGATGCAGTGCGTATGTCCTCTTTGTCATAAACAGGGTCGCCTATGCCGAAGAAGGCAGCGTCTTTGGCACGGGTTATATTCAGCCCCCGTCGCAGCGAAAGCACTGAGGCGGACTGATAGTAACTTATAGGGTATTCGTCAATGGCATAGACTGGCTGGGTTTTCTTCCCGTCCTTGTTGTCGGGCGCAGAGATAAGCAATGCCTCAAATGGGAGAAGACTCAGTGCTTCATCAGGGATGATGACGAGGTGTTCGCCTTTTTGTATGGCAGATAGCGCGGGTTGTAAAAAAAGCTCGGTTAGCTCTTTCGCAAGAACCAGGCTGAACTCTCTGGCGTCATTTCCCTCCTGAAACGGGGAGCGGAATCGGGCAGACATAACCTCAAGCTCTGCGCGGGTCTTTTCAACTCTGAAGCCTTTGACAACCTTGCCGTCTTTAATCACAAGCCCGATGGTGTACGGGTCTGTTACTTCATATTCAATGATGGTCTCGCCTTTTTTCAGGGCAAGCTGGTTTAGCTTGACAGGCTGGGGATAGCGGACAGCCGCATACTGCGGGTATTCCCTGCGCAGGCGGTCGATCAGTTTGTCCATCTTCTGCTTTACGGCAGGGTATTCCTTTTCCAGTTGTTTTAATAATTCAGGGTTGTTCTTTTCAAAGGCGGTCTGCTGCTGCCTTTTGTTCATTGTTATCTGGTTGGCAAGCCCTTCTTCCTCTTGCGCAAGCTCTCGCGGGATTTTATAGTTTGCCTTTGAGTGCCTGCCTGAGATCAATTCTGAAAATATGCGGCCTCTTGTATTCTCTGCCCAGAAGAAGGCCTCGTCCAGCCGGTCCAGCATGAATGCGCATCTGACAGCGCCCTCATACGCCTCTATTCTCGGGAATCCAAACTCCTTGCCTTCAAAGAAATGCTCGCGCTCAGAAGGGGAAAGGCCGTTTCTCTGGTCTTCAAGGAAGTCAATGGCTTTGGTGTACCATTTGTAAGCTGTTTCATAATCTTTTAATCCTTCATGGGAAAGACCGAGGCCGATCCATTGCGGTATTATGAATGCAGCTATTCTGGCTTTTTCAGATCTTTCCCTTTTCCGCTCAAACTGTTTGACTGCCTCTTTAAAGTCCTTTTTCTTTAAATAATACCGTCCAAGCCTGATAGGGTGATCTTGTTTGGTGTAAATGGAAACGGCCTCTTCATCCCTGTTCAGGGCAAGATAGGTGTCAGCAAGATTGCCTTCAGAAATTGTGTATGGAACACCAATTTCTTTTTTTACTGCAATTGCCTTTTCATAATAGTCTATCGCCTTCCGGTAATCGCCTAAGCCGTTGTAAGCACTCCCCAGATTGCCGAGATTGATCCCCTTGTTTTTTTTATCCCCGATCTCTTCAGCAATCGTCAGGGCCTTTTCATAATAGTCTATCGCCTTCCGGTAATCGCCTAAGTCACTGTAAACATTCCCCAGATTGCCGAGAAGTGCCCCCTTCCCATTTTTGTCCCCGATCTCTTCAGCAATCGCCAGCGCCTTTTCATAATAATCTATCGCCTTCCGGTAATCACCTAAATCGCTGTATGCATTCCCCAGATTGCCGAGACAGGTTCCCTTGCCTTTTTTGTCCCCGATCTCTTCAGCAATCGCAAGCGCCTTTTCATAATAGTCTATCGCCTTCCGGTAATCGCCCAAGTTGCTGTAAGCAATTCCCAGATTGCCAAGCCAAATCCCCTTTCTTTGTTTATCCCCAATCTCTTCAGCAATTACTAGCGCCTTTTCATGATAGTCTATCGCCTTCCGGTAATCACCTAAATTGCGATAAACATTCCCCAGATTGCCGACAACAGCGCTGATTGCCTGTTTTTCCCCAAGCTTCTGGAAAATATTCAGGGCCTTTTCATAATAGTCTATCGCCTTCCGGTAATCGCCTAAATCGCTGTATGCATTCCCCAGACTACCAAGCCAAGTCCCCTTGCCTTGTTTATCCCCGATTTCTTCAGCAATCGTCAGGGCCTTTTCATAATAGTCTATCGCCTTCCGGTAATCACCTAAATCGCTGTATGCATTCCCCAGACTACCAAGCCAAGTCCCCTTGCCTTGTTTATCCCCGATTTCTTCAGCAATCGTCAGGGCCTTTTCATAATAGTCTATTGCCTTTCGGTAATCGCTTAAGTTACTGTAAGCAGTCCCCAGGCTGCCGACAGCACCGCTGATTGCCTGTTTTTCCCCAAGCTTCTGGAAAATAGTCAAGGCAGCCTCCCACCTCTGGATTGCCCCCCGGAAATCTGAAATATTAGATTGCTTCTGTCCTTCATTGAAGAGTTGTTCGGCTTTGTTCCATTCCTCCTGTGGAGACTGCGCGTGGGAGGCCGGTACAATCAGCATTAATGAAACAAGCAAACAAAAAAACAGGCGTAAGGAATATTGCTTCATAACGTTTCCCCCTTTTGCAGTAAAGATAAAGCCCTTTAAAAGACGCTCGGCTGTAAGTCCAATTATGTATATCTCCGATAATATACATGATGTGCATGGGGAATTGACAAGATTTATTTAATCTTCTAATCGAATATTCTTATCCCGCTTGGCCCATCTTCATCTGAATACTTGATGACTTTGCTATACTTTGAAAGGCTTCATCGTAGCAGCCGTCCTCCTGCCGGTGTTCGAGATGAGCCAGATTGTGAGGTGGGCTGCGCTTTCGCACACTATTCTTTCACCTGTTTGACATGGTCATTTGATACGTATATCATACGTATCAAGGAGATCGATTATGCCCAAGACAGCATTAAAAAAAGAGAAGTGGACTTTATCTTTTGACCCCAAATTAAAAGAGGCGGTTATTCGCGAGGCAAAAAGCAGAGGCGTATACCCTGTCAACTACCTTGAAGAGCTTGTAAGAGAAAAGATCAACCCTTACGGTCATACGGATGTGAAAGACAGCGTTAAATACGTTAGAGAATTAAGAAAGAAATCAAAGGATAAAACGGATGATAGCTTCCTTGAGGAAATCCTCAAGTGGAAAAAATAAGCCTCCTTGTAGATACTGATATCTTTATTGACTACTTCAATACCGGCAAGTTTTCAAGCATCCTCGAAAACAATTTATTTGTCATTTACTATTCAGTCGTCACTGAAAAAGAATTGCTCGCCAAGAAAGGATTAAAGACCTCGGAAAAGGATGCTATCCTTCATGTTTTGAAAGATTACAGGCAGATCAGGATAGACAACTCCATTGCGTCAAAATATTCCGAATTGACGCAATCATATCCATCGCTTGATAAAGAAGATGTCCTCATCGCTGCGTCAGCTCTTATAAAAAAGTTGCCTCTTGTAACAAGAAATTATAAACACTACCGGAAAATTGAGGGACTAATACTTTTTACGGGACAGGAATGATTGTGTTACAACCTGAGTCCGGGAATACACTAAAATGAAGATACTGATGTTTTATGCGCCTTCGTTCTGGTTTAAGACCTATGAAAAGGTGCTTGTAGACGTACCTGATAGAGACATCGAAGAGTCATGCGAAAACGCGGTAGTCGTGTTCTATCATGCCGAAGAATCAGATGTGGAAAGAAAGAGCAGTGTTCTAACGAAATTTATTAAAAATGTTAAATGGCTTTCAGGCAAGTTCAAGACTAAAAACATAGTTCTCCATTCCTTCAATCACCTCTCCTCTTCAAAGGCCCCTGCGGATTTCACCGGTGATTTAATTGCGGAGGTAAAAGAAAGGCTCATACATGCCGGATTCATCATCACTGAGACACCTTTCGGCTATCTGAATGAATGGAAGATCCACGTTGCCGGAGATTCCCTGGCAAAGGTCTTTAAAGAGCTTTAAAATGTAAGCCGCGACCGTGAAGAACAATATTAATTACTTGTTGTCCACCATCTTTACCCTGTCATAACCTCTTCCACTGTGACATCCCGGTATACACCTGCCGCCTGTCCTGGTTTTGATATATTCAACAGATATCCTGGCGCTGCCAAACTGGAATTCTTCCCTTATATGGTCTTCCTGGTCAGAGGCATGAACATCGTGACATGCCCGGCATGTCCTTCCTTTCTTCTGATTCACATGTAACATGTGGAGATTAATCTCCCCGTTCCTGAAATTCGTAATCGTGCCGGTTTTTTTTGTGGTTATAAGCGCTTCTTTATGACAGTTAAAGCACAGGTCATATTCACCCTTTTCATAAGCGGAATAAAATTTATCAGGAAAAGCCATACGGAGGATAAAGGCATTATCAGACCCATGAGGATTGTGGCATGCAGAGCAATTGCCCTGGACCACCGGGCCGTGTTGAAAGCGTCGCTTTTTCCAGATACTGCTGTCTTTGTGACAAGTGAAGCATAGGGTATCTATCTTATCGAGCAGCAGATATTTGTTGTCTGAAAAGTGCGGCGAGTGGCATGAAACGCATTGTCCTTTTGCGGCCGGCTCATGCTTTCGCGCATATTGACTGATCTCGTTTTTCTTTTCATCATGACAGTTAAAACAAATTTTATCCGCAGAAGTTTTCAAACGCAGCTTACTGTCCCCTGAATGAGGATCATGACAATCAGTGCATCCTGATTTTATCAGAGGCGCATGAATATATTCCCGCGTCATTCCGGATATCATATCTTCATGACAGATAACGCACAGATTGGCGCCAACGTCAGTAAGCCTTGATTTAAAATTCGAGGCATGTGGATCATGGCAGAGTCCGCAATTGCCGTCCTTAACAGGCTCATGAATGAATTCACCAGCGTAAAGACCTTTCAGGTTATGACACAATGAGCATAGTTCATTGTATGAGGCCCTCAGAAAAAATCTATTATCAGATCCATGCGGATCATGACAGTACGAACAATCGCCGTTCTTTATGGGACCATGGATGAATTGGCTTGATTGGATTTCCTGTTCTATCTTTTTATGACAGCCGTAACATGTAACGCTCTGATTGCTTTCCAGGCCGTATGGATTGGGATATGCCCCTGTGTGGCACTTATCACATTCCCCGTTTACGGCAGGCCCATGCTGAAATGTCTTTTCCCCGGGCATAAACTTCGCGTGGCACTGTTCACTTATGCATCCGCCGGGTCCTCCTGTATGGGAAAAATATTCATTTGCCGTTTGGAATGGAAAAGCATTTTCAGACAACATTTGTAAGAAGGGAAGAACAAATACAATGGTTACCGGTAAGATTCTCAATATTTTTGCTTTATTCATAAATCATCAGATCTCCGCTTCTGTGAAGATGGTCTGTTTCTTCTTTATCTTCGAGGCCAAGGGAAACCTGTGTTGCCTTAATAAGCAAATCCAGGGCTTTCTTATAATCGCCGTTTTCGGCATATAGTTTAGACAAGGAATATAACACCGATATTCTGTTATAGTCGGATGTATCATATAAAGCCGGCGTTTTCTTCTTCTTATCAAAAAGTGTAAGGGCTTCCTCAAGTTCTTTTAAGGCATCACTCACATGTTTTCTTTTTTTATAAATCATTCCTAAAACGTAATGCGCCTCCGCCAGATTATTGTTGAGGGAAACGGCTGACTTAATGTGTGCTTCTGCTTCCGCATATTTATCATTTTCAAAAAGCAGCAATCCGTAATTGAAATAAGCGGGGGCGTTATTTTTGTCCAGTTTTATCGCCAGCTCAAATTCATCTGCAGCATCCTTTAAGTTGCCGATCTTCCATAAAATAATACCCATAAGATTATGAGACGGCGCATATTCCGGGGCCATTTGCATGGATTTTTTAAGAGGCGATAGGGCCTGTTCCACTAACCCCCTTTTATACATCTGATGTGCATAGCTATAAAGTCTGTCTGAATGAGAACCGGGGCCGTCTGCATTTTTTGCCTCCATATCAGGGGCGGGCTTTATAATACCTATTAAACTTTTGATCTCTTCTGTAAACAGCGGCTGTGATGCCAGAGGGAAACTCGGATATATAAATTTAATTTTCCCTGTCTTATCAATCATGAGCGTCGATGGAAGGGCAATTACACCGTATTCCCTGAATATTTTAAATCCGGTATCAATCAACACAGGGAATTTTATCCTGTTTACCTTTATCAGGTTTTTCACTCTCTCTATTTCGCTTTCGGGGATTTCCCTGTCTTCCTCAGGCGTATAAATAGCAAAGATTTCAAGGCCTGATTTATCATGGTGCTTTTCATAGAAATCATTCAGAAACCGCAGCTCATCCATGGAATAATCAAGGAATGATTTGCTCATTGCCAATTCCCAGAAGACGATGATGACAGGCTTACTGCCAAAATAGTCCCCTGAATTAACCAATGAGCCATTCAGGTCAGGAAGTGTAAATTCTTTGGGGACATCGCCTTCCCTGATGCCGATTAATGCAAAAGACGCCGCAGGCAATGAAGAGATTATCGACATTACTATCAGCAGTTTAATTATCAGGTATGTAAATGAAAACCTTTGGCCTGTCCTGTTTTTCTTTCTCTTATTTCTCATGATATTATTTTCGCGCCTTCCCTGCGGCCGGAGAAAGGTTTATATAATACATAAAGCATAGAACGAGGTCAAATGCAAGGCAGGGATCATACTATGGTCCTTCACGAAGCAAAGTTCCCGACAAAAATCTGTTTACCGTTCTGACATGTAACATGTTCCGCTTCCCGCAGCACACGAATGAAAAGCTCTGTCCTGAATTTCCTGTTTGGTATCCTCCCTCTTGAAGTCTGGAAATACAGGTCTCCGCTATGTTTAAGTTCTTTGAGCAATTCAATGCCGATTCGAGTCCGTGTATCGCTCCAGGATTGATCAATCAGTTCACTCAATGTTAAAGAATCAGCTATATCAAGTCCTTTAAGAAAATTAATTATCCTCGTAGTAATGAATAAAGAATAAATATCTTCCCGTTTGAATGAACCTGTTTCAACAGCCATTGCCGTCAGCCTTGCTTTAACATAGTCTTCATCGGTCAGATGCAAACCACGCGCTATAGGCGCATTAGGCGTAAGGTAAAAAGGGGAGGCCCCAAGCAACACGGGAAGGCGCGAATTAAATGCCAGGGTTTGAATCATGCTCGACAGGTTTTCATTCGGAAGTCCGAGAATCTGGTAAGATACAATTTTAAAGCCCAGTTGAGACGCTTTATTGACGACCTTAACGTATGCCTCAATAGAATGCGGCCGCTTCGTCATATCATGAACATTTTCATCTAAACTGACAAGCGCCAGGTTTAAATGTGAAAATCCGGCTTGAGACATAAGCTCCAGCAGCTCATCATCGAGGCTCATATAACTGATCCCGTTCATCGCGACGAATTCCATTTCATTATCCGGGAATATCTCAATAAGCCGCCTGCAGAGTTCTTTGAATTCATTTTTATAGAACGTGAGATTGTCATCTTCAAAATCAATTACCCGGTAACCCTCTCCGTATCGCTGTTCAATCTCTTTGATTACATTATCTATAGAACGCCGCCGGTAGATATTTCCAAATGTAGTATGAACTGAACAAAAAGAACACTTGTGCGGACAACCGCGGGAAGTGATCATGAAAGCCAGAGGATTGCCGGCAATCTTATATCTTTCTATAGGGAGATCGCTAAAATCCGGCACCGGCAATTCATTTATTAGATAGTTTTCCTCAATTGGATTAAAGCACAGTCTGCCGTCTTTTTTGTACCCCAGATTAGGGACATCTTCAAGTTTCATATTTCCCAGCAAAAAACGTATAAACCCGACCACCGGTTTCTCACCCTCACCTCGGATGACATAGTCGACATAAGGATTTGAAAGTACAAACTCCGGGACTTCCGAAACATGAGGGCCGCCCATGATAACAGGCACATCAAGACGTCTTTTAACACGTTGAGCGATCTCCAGCGCTTCGCGATGATATGGCGTGAACAGAGATGAAATCCCCACAATATCGGGGTCCATATCTTCAATCTCAGCTTCGATCTTATCGAATGATTGCCCGAAATGATAATACTGATTAAATGCCGAAAACGGGGATTTGTCCGCAGACGGATAGTATTCCGATAGATAAGAGAGCTCTTTGGGGATGGAAATAGTCCTGCGTCCGCAGCCGGAATGATAATCTTTTATGATTACTTCAACTTCAGGCAGTTCTTTCAGGATTGCCGCTTTCAGGCAACAAAGCCCGATCGGTTGAAGTCGTATATCAGTATCATAAAAGTCCTGTACCGGCGGTTGGATTAGGACGACCTTCATGTGTTTATCTTTCCTCTGCAATAACATCCTGATATTATGGATCTTCTTCACAAATATTATACTGAGTTTGCGGCAATAATTTATCAGCCGGACTTAGTCCCTTTCGGGAAGTCTCTGATTTTTCAATTCTCTTCCCGGGATGAATGATGTTATAGTAACGGCAATAAATAACTTAAGTTAAAATATGATATTTCCTTTATATTACAGCTAATTAAATGCTTAAGATGTATTTTAATTTAATGCCGTTACTATAAAATTCATTGTCATCATATGCCGTATTAAAGGAGGTATGTATCTTGGATGATAGAAGAAAAAACAAGAGGTTCCGAATTCCTTTTGGTGTTGAGGTCATTCCTTCACCGAATGCAACCAATTATGTCTCAGGCGAGGTAAGAGATTTTTCTCCTGACGGATTTAGTTTTGATGCTAAAAATATCGACATAAGAACAGACAATGCCATAAGAACCAGATTTCAGGTTCATCCGGAATCTGACTATATTTATGTCCTTGGAAGAATAGTCTGGAAGATACAATACGGCGTTGAATGTCAGGTAGGGGTAGAAATTAAAGAAATTGACACAGGAGACAACGTGAATTTAGGTTTTCCCTTTGAAATGTGGAAAGACAAATTTAAGTTGTGAACGTGAATTCGCATACAACTCTTCTTCTCAGCCCCGCTTGTGTACTTTTGTCTTTGCGCACCATTTCCTGACCTGGATGATATTCCAGCTTATGAAATGAGTTAATAATGCCGTTTAAAATAGAGGGTGCTGACATGTTTAGGGGACATGGCTGAAGTTAAAGGTAGGTTACTACTTTCAAACTCAGGTCAACACCCTCTGCTTATAAATTAACAAATTCGAAAAATATTTGCTTATTTATTATTTGAATTTTAAAATTAGTACTTTTCTAAATTGGCGGCCTTGGGTAAATTGACAATTTATTTTGCTTTAGTGTATATTAATTCGTTTGAGATTTAGCCGCATTGCTGTCCTCGACTTAATCAAATCCGGGAAGAGGAAACATAATGGGGAAGATTTGAGCATAGCAATCTTATACGGGTAATCTGCGTATGTTTAACATAGATTCATAAATTGGAAAGGAGGTAAATGAAATGGCTGGAAAATCAAAAACTGACGTGGCTGCCAGGACAGGGGCCAAGACTGCAGTAAAGCTCTGTAGCGCCTGCGGAAACAAAATCGACGTTGTAATGTCTGTCTCCGCATCAGGGAAAAAAAGCATGAAACGTTTATGCTGCGAACTTTAATCGGATGACTCCTGCGGCAGTAAGACATGTCTTGCCGCAGGAGTTACTATATCCTTCCTCACTATCCCGCTTTACAGCCCATATAATTGCAAAAATTCATGCAGGCCGTGTTATAAAAATTCAAGAGCAGTTTCCGCTACTCATGGTCTACAACATATTAATCGGATCCACATCAACATCGATTCTTATTTCTTTAACGTCTTTTATTTTTTCAAGGATGACGTTCGCTGTCTGACGCAGCGCCTTTGCATTTTTACCTTTCAGAATGATATGCCATCGCCAGAGGCTCCTGATTTTCTCAATAGGGGCAGGGGCAGGCCCGAGGATTTCTATACCTGAGTGATTAATCTTTTTGATTCTATTCGAAATGACTTTGACAATTTTATTTGCGTCGTCTTTCGTTTTAAAACTGAATATAATTCTCAGCAGCTTGCCGAATGGAGGATACGACAACTCCTTTCTTAATTCTATTTCTCTTTCATAGAATTTTTTGTAATCATGATTCCGTACATAGTCAAAGACAGAATGCTCAGCTTCATAAGTCTGTATGTAGGCCCGGCCCGGCACATCGCCCCTCCCCGATCTTCCCGCAAGCTGGGTAAAAAGCTGAAAGGCCCTTTCAGAGGATCTGAAGTCAGGCATGTTCAGTGCAATGTCAGCCGATATAACAGCCGACAGTGTTACATCCGGGAAATCATGGCCCTTGGCTACCATCTGCGTACCCAGCAGCACGTCAATCTTTTTCTCCTCCATCTGTTTTATGATCCTGTAATGTGAAAGCTTTTTTTGCGTGGTATCCCTGTCCATCCTTTCAAATGCAAGCTCGGGTATTAAAGAACGGATCTCTTCTTCCACCCTCTGTGTGCCTGTGCCGAGACATTTTATTCTTGTCCCTTTACAATTCGGACACAACTCCGTAGGATTTAAGAATGAACCGCAATAATGGCAGTTTAATGTATTTGTGTCCTTGTGATAAATAAGTGTAATGCTGCAGGCCGGACACTTATGACTATGGCCGCAGTCGGCACAGATAAAAAAGGGTGAGTAGCCTCTTCTATTAAGCATTATCAGCGACTGGTAGCCGTCGGAAATATTTTTTTTCAGGGCGTCTAACAGCTTTTTTGAAAGTGAAAAGGTTTCTTTGTCGACCTTTGTCATGTCTATGATTTCAACATCCGGCAGCGGCCTCTTTTCTATCCTGTATTTAAGCTCAATATATTTGAACTTCTCTTTCTGGGCCGCGTAAAATGCCTCCATGGACGGCGTGGCGGAGCCGAGAATTATTTTTATCTTCTCAAGCTGGGCCCTCGCAAGGGCGACATCCCTCGCGTTGTATCTCAACCCTTCAAACTGTTTATACGACGCCTCCTGCTCCTCATCAATGATAATAAGACCGAGATTCGTGAATGGTGCAAAGACAGCGCTCCTTACTCCTATAACGATCCTGACCTCTCCGTTCCTTATCTTCTGCCACTGGGTTATCCTCTCTCCCACTGATAAGCCGCTGTGAAAAAAAACAACCGCCTCCCCGAAATTACTGCGAAACCTGTCTATCATCTGGGATGTAATTGCAATTTCCGGAACGAGGACTATCGCCTCTTTACTTTCCGGGAGTGATTTTATTGCCCGAATATAGATTTCGGTCTTGCCGCTGCCCGTTACGCCGTGGAGAAGGAAAACCCCTTTATCCGCGCTGTTTATTTCAGAAAGGGCACTAACCTGTTCATTTGTTAAATCGAGGGCCTTTGCCTCTTTTATCTCTTCATCATAGGTAATCCTGGACTTACCAGCTTTTTTCCCGGTAAAGAAAGCTGATGGAACGGCATTTTTCAGGGCCAGGCCTGATGTTGACATATAATATTGCCCGGTCCATTTAATCAGATTTAATAAATTTTCGGGGAGGAAGGGTCCTTCGTCCAGAACAGCCTCGATAGGTTTAAGGATTATTTCTTTGGCCCCTTTTGTAGGGGCGATCCGGTGGGTCGCCCTTTTATTTAGGGAGAGGCCCCGCCTCGCCCCTACAGACATGTTCGTATCTTCATTTATCCCAATAACTATTCCTACCTTCTTCCCTCTTTTAAAGGGCGCGAGCACGCGTGAACCTGTTTTTATCTTTGATTCAAGTTCTTCAGGAATTAAATATGTAAACGCTTCTGCATTAATAGGAAACAAAATTTCAGCTTGCATAACCCTTAACTCCAAGAAGGGCGAGGCGCCGCCTCGCCCCTACTCATAACTCCTAACTCTTCTTTCTCTTCCACCACTTCTCAATCTCCACTGCAATGAAAACCACAGATGACAGTGCGAGCGTTAAAGCCAGCTCATTTAGCGTCAGCGGCTCTGTTTTAAATATAGGATTCAATGCAGGAACATATATTGTTGCCATCTGCAGGACAAAGGTCACTACAACCGCACCGAGCAGGTATTTATTTGTGAATATGCCTATGGTGAACAGTGACTGTTTTTCCGACCTTATGGCAAGGACATGGCCAAGCTGTGTCAGACAGAGCACGGTAAATACCATTGTCTGCCAGTGTGCATGCCCGGTCCTGAGCGACCAGGCCTGGACAAACAGGACCACTGCGCCCATTAAGAGACCGACCCAGACCGCATGAATTCCCAACCCGTGAGCAAATATACTTTCCTTCGGATGTCTCGGCGGCCTGACCATAACATCGCCCTCCGCCGGTTCAACAGATAATGCAAGGGCCGGGAGACCGTCTGTAACAAGATTTATCCAAAGTATATGGATCGGCAGAAGCGGAATCGGCAAGCCGACCAGCGGGGCGAGGAAAAGGGTCCATATCTCTCCTGAATTGGTAGTAAGCAGATATTTTATGAATTTCCTGATGTTGTCGTATATCTTCCTGCCTTCCTTCACAGCCTTCACTATAGTGGCAAAGTTGTCATCAAGGAGTATCATATGTGACGCTTCTTTTGAGACATCTGTCCCCGTGATTCCCATTGCAACACCTATATCAGCCCTCTTTAAAGCGGGCGCATCATTAACCCCGTCCCCTGTCATTGCAACAAATTCACCCTTGTCCTGAAGCGCCTTTACGATCTTTATCTTCTGTTCAGGCGCAACACGTGCGTATACTCTTATGTGTTCAACCCGTTCTTCAAACTCCTCTAACGATAATTTTTCAAGCTCCCTGCCGGTTATAATTGCCTTTGAGTCTTCCTCAAGAATGCCGAGTCTCCTTGCAATGGTCCTTGCCGTAATAGGATGATCACCGGTTATCATCACTGGTTTTATTCCCGCTGTCTTACACATCGCAACAGCTTCTTTTGCCTCTTCCCTCGGCGGGTCCATCATGCCGGTGAGTCCTATAATAGTAAGGCCGGTCTCCACATTATCAGAAGACATATCATCAGGCAGGCGGTCCCATTTTCTCATGGCAATGCAAAGCACCCTCAACCCGTCGGCAGCCATCTTGTCGCTGACCTTCAGAATTTTCTCTCTGTCAAATTCTTTCAAACCGTCAGACGTCAGGATGTTGTCTGATTTATCAATCAGGACTTCTATCGCGCCTTTCGTAAAGGAGACATATTCTGTCTTTTCTGCTGACTGCTTGTGGAATGTCGTCATGCACTTCCTGTCCGAATCAAACGGAATTTCAGCGACACGCGGGAGTTCCTTTTCAAGTTCCTGCTTATTGAAGCCTTTCTTTTCTGCGATATCAAAAAGAGCAGTCTCTGTAGGGTCTCCCATCAGCTTACCGTCTTTATCCAAAACAGAGTCGTTGCTGAGGGCAAGAGCAGTGAATAGAGTTATGAGTGAAGAGTTATGAGTTATGGGTTCACTTCTTCCGATGCCTGACTCCTGACTCTTAACTCTTAACTCCGAACTCATTAATAATTTCCCATCCACATACATCTCCTCAACCGTCATTTTATTAAGAGTGAGCGTCCCTGTTTTATCAGAGCAGATGTATGTTACCGAGCCGAGTGTTTCAACGGCTGGGAGTTTTCTTATGAGCGCATTTTGTTTTACAAGCTTCTTGGCCCCGAGAGCAAGCGATATAGTTATAACTGCCGGTAGCGCTTCAGGGATTGCTGCAACCGCGAGTGAAATTGCGGTCAGGAGCATCAACATGGCCGGCTCCCCTCTCATTATGCCGATGCCGAATACTATGGCGCATATGGCAAGTACAGCAATGGCGAGTTTCTGGCCGAAGCTTGCAAGCCTTTTCTGCAGAGGTGTCTTTACCTCTTCCTCTTCCTGCAGCATTGTTGCGATCTTGCCAAGCTCTGTTTCCATGCCTGTTCCAACAACAACACCGGATCCACGTCCATATGTAACAAACGTTCCTTTATAAACTATGTTCTTCCTGTCTCCTATCGGCAAATGCTCATCATGCAAGGCATTGGTATGTTTTTCAACAGCTTCTGATTCACTGGTGAGTGCCGCCTCTTCTACCTTCAATTGGGCAGACTCAATTACCCTCATATCAGCAGGTACGATCTTCCCTGCCTCAAGGACGATGACATCTCCAGGAACAAGTTGAGAGGATGATACAGTTTCAGGCACGCCATTCCTTATTGCCGTTGCAGAAGGCGCTGCCATCTTCTTAAGCGCTGCCATCGCCTTTTCAGCCCTGTACTCCTGTATGAAGCCGATGACTGCGTTCAGGACGATTATGACAATTATTGCAATTGTATCGGACAACTCGCCTATGGCCCCTGAAATAACAGCAGCAGCGATGAGGATAAGGATCATGAAGTCCTTGAACTGGTCAAGGAACATCATGAAAAGGGTCTTCTTCGCTTTCTCCTTTAATTCATTAGAACCGTATTCTCCGAGACGCCTTACAGCTTCTTCGGAAGATAGGCCCTGCAAAGATGACTTCAGTTCTTCAATGACTTCATTTATACTCTTCTGGTGCCAGCGCATTAATTCTCCTTTTGTAATTTATTGACAACTTTACAAAGCCCCTATGAATTCGGTTGCAAGTATTCTCAGTCACATTTTGCTTTGAACCTTGATCATCTCTATGGGCAACTCCCGGCCACAATGCTTGCAAACTATTGCATCTTCTTTAATAATCTCTGCGCAGTAGGGACATTTTTTGGTATATCCTTTAGATGCCAGAGAAGGAAGTACGATAATAACAGCAATAAGTAACGGAACAATTGCACATAAGAAACCCCACAATATCGGGCTGCGCCCTTTTCTTATAGCTATAATGCTCCCCACAATACCTGCAATAG
>CAYMUX010000078.1:0-16496 GCA_964393845.1 uncultured Nitrospiraceae bacterium | reverse complement strand
ATTGATATGTCTGTATTCGGAGAGAAACATCCCAACGTAGCAACCTACTATAACAACCTCGGCGCGGCATGGAGTGACCTCGGTGACAATAAAAAAGCGATTGACTATTTCACTAAGGCATTGGAAATATTTTCACAAGTTTACGGAAGCGAACATCCGAGTACGAAAACAGTCAGGGCAAATCTCGATGTATTAAAAGGATAATTGATTGGATAAAAGAAGCGACAAGCGCTTCTCAAAGAAAAAACAGCACACCCGAATCAAACATTCCATATTAAACTATACAGCCATCTTATCCGCTTCCATAAGCATGAAGTCCTGACAGAACAAGGTTGACTCCGAGGTAAGTAAAAATAACGGCAATAAATCCTACAACGGCGAGTATTGCCACGCGTTTCCCTTTCCAGCCGGCTACGAAGCGGGCGTGCAGGTAAAGCGCATAAACGAACCATGTTATGAGTGACCATGTTTCTTTCGGGTCCCAGGTCCAGTATTTACCCCATGCGCTGTTCGCCCAGATAGCGCCCATGATAAGGCCGCCTATGGTAAACAAGGGAAATCCTACAGCTATGCTCTTGTAAGCTATTTCATCAAGCATGATCGGCGTCAGATTAAGACCTGTAAGTACCTTCTTAAGCCCGTAGCCGAATTGCCATATAACAAATATGAAAGCAATGGAGACTACCCAGCTTATCGCAGCCACCCCTCCTGATGGACTCCTTAGAGTGGTCTTAAGAAAATGGTTTTGTATTAATTCAGCGCGCTCGGCAGATGACAGGCTTAGAAAGTCAATTCCCATACCAATAAGGACTATCAGGAAGATGCCGGTTATGATGCTCCAGAAGATATATGTTTTCTCTTTTTTTGATTCAGTGACCATTACAAGATATGCCGAAGCGGCGCCGAAAGATACCCCGAATGCGGCATAACCGAGGAAGCTCAGCAACACGTGGAAGAGCAGCCAGTTAGACTGTAGCGCCGGTATCAGAGGCTGAATTTCCTTTGATGTGCCGGAGATGTCTATGAAGAGCAATGCAAGCGCTGCAATGGGTGTGACAAACGCTCCGAGTGAACGGTTTTTGTATTTGAATTCTATAAAAAGATGAAACAATATCAGAGACCATATGAAGAAGACAAGCGACTCATAAAGGTTTCTCAGAGGGGCTGATCTCAATAGTGACTCGATAACTCCCGATGTTGGATTGCCGGATAACCAGAAGTGGTATGAATTAATCCATCTGATAATCAGCGCTGTGCTCTGGCTGACAAAGCCGAATATTGTAATAGTAGTGGCAATTATGCCTGTCGTGTTATTCCTGACGACGAGATAAATCACATAGGTAATCATTGCGAGAATGTATGCGCCTGCCGATATATCAAAAAAGATAGAGCTGCTCATTTATTACTCCTTCCCTCTATTGCTTGCGTTGCATGAGATAAGATTCTGTAGATTTCCTGTTCAAAGTTAAGCCTGTTTCTATTGGTCGAACCTCCAATAGTAATATTGACCGATTTTTTATCGTTAATAATATTTATCCATATTTTTTTATTGCTTATAAAAAAGCATATATATAAACCAACAGTCATAATTATAGAGGCGAGATAGATAAGCCATACCCCGGGATCTTTTGCAACCTGGAGTCCCGTATATTCGACACCCCAGTAATCCGCAAATTTGACTGAATGCCCGCCGGGGATCAGCCCCGTATCCGGATACCGTTTTAATATCCATCCGATATATTTATCCCTGCCGGGCTGATCGAATTCTATAGCCAACCCCGGGTTTACCATATTTTCGGAATAAGTAGTCAATTTACCTGTCATTGGGTTGCGGGTAAGGGCCGGTGAGAAATCGTAAATTCTACCTTTAATATCTGTCCCCGGTATTTCAAAGGAATCTCCGTTTTTTAGCCACAGCCTTTTTTCCTGACCCCCATTTGGAGTAATATCCAGGACAAAATAGCCCGCTGCCTCAGGCATCATACCGTAACTCGCCTGGTAAAATGTGATGCCCTTATATGTAAGCGGGTCATTAACTTCAATAACTTTTTTTAATACTTCCTTGCTGTTTTCAATAATTACCAATTCACTCTGAAACTCCCTCGGAGTGTCTATCCCTTCGTAATATTGTGTTTCATACCAGTTACACTTTACTGCAAAATCGAGAGGGATCTCTTTAGTGGGGGACTCATATGCGACAGTTGAAGTGCGTCCTTCAGGCAGATTTAAATATCCTTTAAAGCCGAACCGTATACCTATTATCGCCCCTATGAATATCAGAATGATGCTCAGGTGAACAACATAAACTGCCAGACGCGCATACTTGCCTTTTTGCGTGTAAAGCCGGACAGAATCAGGTTCCGAGGCCTCAAAAACACGGTATCTCGATGCCTTGAGTATGTTCAAAAATTCATCCTTTGCTACATTAAGGCCGGTCTTTAACGTCAGTTCTTTTTTAATAGGCATGGATTTTATTGCAGTATCAGACAAAGGTTTTTGCGGTGTTTGAATGAGGCGCCATGTCTTGGGAAAGCGGTCGATTGAACAAACAATCAGATTAATGCTGAATACTACCAGGAAAGTAGTAAACCACCATGAGCCGTACATGTCCATAAAACCGAGTTTTGCAAATATGTTATAAACAGTCGGGGCAGCTGAGTCCCCGAAAAACTTGGCAAGGAGGGCTATGTTCTGTGCCGGTTCTGCCTTCTGCTCAACAATCGTCCCCACAATTGAGGATACGGCTAATGTAATCAAGACAAAAATGGCAAGCTTGACCGAGGACAGGAACTTCCATACTGATTCAAATATATCTTTCTTTTCTTTCTCTTCCAACTCTTCCAAAAAATCCTCCGGTTTTAACTATAGCGTTTCATGATTCTTGAAGTCAATGTCAGGCAGGTCATACTCAGAGAGGGATTACAACCTGCTATTTCTGAACTTATTATCGGCAATATATATTTAACCTTAATACTCATAGACCATATTTTCTTAGTTCCCCTTTTTCTGGTATATATTATAATGAATCAATTATGAAAAACTTATGAACAGATAATAAGATCGGAGGTTATGCTGTCTTGATGTCAGGCTTTTACCCTGGTCAACCTTATCGCATTTAATATAACCGCAAGACTCAGTCCCATATCTCCGACAGCAACTGCAATCCATAAATTTATAAAGCCCATCAAAGCGAGAAGGGTCAAGCTCCCCTTTATAATGATTGAGACCGTAATATTCTGCTTAACTACACGCATGGTTTTTTTGCTTAAATGGATAAGATAATCTATTTTTGACAGGTCATCATGCATTAAGGCTATGTCTGCGGTTTCTATTGCTACGTCGGAACCGGCAGTTCCCATTGCTATGCCCACGTTGGCAGCGGCAAGGGAAGGGGCATCGTTAACTCCATCACCGACCATGGCTACGGAGCCGAATCTCCTGGCGAGTTTTTCCACAACTTTTACCTTGTCTTCAGGTAAAAGCTCCGCGTAATATTCATCAACCCCGGTCATTTTTGCCAATGCGGCGGCAACTTCTTTATTATCGCCCGTGAGCATTTCAGTCCTAATATGTAACTTCTTAAGGTCTGATATTGTTGCAGGGGTTTTTTCCCGTATCCTATCGGCCAAGGCAATGATCCCTACGCCCGCGTCTTCATTCGAGATGAGGATTGAGGTCTTACCCTCTGATTCAAAGCGTGATAATTCATCCGGCACTCTTATGGACAATTCATCAAAAAGGTTCTTCGCCCCCGCGTAATACACTGTTCCATTTATTTCAGCCCTCAGGCCTTTTCCTTTAATTGATTTGAAGGAGGTAATTTCTTTCAGGTTTGTCCCTTCCCCCGCGGCCTTATTAAGAATTGCCTTTGCAATGGGATGTCCTGAACGGGACTCCAGCGACGCCGCGATAGCCAGGACACTCTCCGGGGAGTTGCCGTTTAAGCCGATTATGTCGGTAACCTCAAGCCTGCCTTTAGTCAGCGTGCTGGTCTTGTCGAATGCAAAGGCCTTTATTTTGCTCAGCTCCTCAATAAACGTTGCTCCCTTAATAAGTACCCCATGTCTTGCGGCGCTGGTTATAGCTGATACCATTGCAACAGGCGTTGATATGGCAAGGGCGCATGGACAGGATATAACGAGCAGCACCAATGCGCGATAAAGCCATACGTCCCAGGCGAGCCCCAGAACAAAGGTCGGTATCAGAAAGGCGGCAAAGGCCAGGCTGATGACCGCCGGAGTATAGATACGCGCAAATTTGTCTATGAATTTTTCGGTCTTTGATTTTTTCCTCTCGGCATCCTCGACGAGTTTTACAATCCTGGAGAGCACGGTATCGTCTGCTTTTTTTGTGACCTCAGCCTCAAGATAGCCTTCTTCGTTTAGAGTCCCGGCATAAACCTTATCACCACTTGTTTTCTCTGCGGGGACCGATTCTCCGGTAATAGGCGCTTCGTTAACACATGAATGACCGCTTACAACTTTCGCATCCAAAGGTACTTTTTCTCCTGGTCTGATGACGATGATATCTCCTATATTGATTTCATGTGTGTGCATCTCTATTTCGCCGCCGTCTCTCTTTACTTTCGCTGTTTCCGGTGCCAGACTCAACAACTGACTGATTGACTGTTTTGCTTTGTCAGCCGCGTATTCTTCCAGGCTCTCGGCGATAAAGAAAAGGAAAATCACCGCAGCGCCTTCCTCGCCATGGCCTATGAAAAAGGCCCCGAGGGCGGCAAGACTCATGAGACAGTTCATATCCAGACGCTGTTTCAGCGCCGAGCGGAATGCCTTCAACAAGATTTCCTTTCCGGCAACGGCCACTACCATGACATACATAAATTGAGCGGCGATATCAAGGGATGTGAATACATTAATAATAAGAGCAGCGACCATAAGCAAACCGGCAGCGCCTCCGGTAATCAATTTCCGGCGTTTCCAGAAGGGCGGTTTTTCCGCGAACATATCAGTAGCGCAGCAGGAACATGTTGTCTCATCCGGGCAGGAGTTGTTAATCATTTGTAATTTTGTGTTTTGCATAATTTTTTCTGTTCAATCTCCCCCTTTGGAAAAGGGGGATTAAGGGGGATTTTATAATTAGAACATTCACAAATCCCCCCTCGCCCCCCTTTACTAAAGGGTGGATCTATATGAAATAGTTATTAATATAATTATTCTCTTATATGGTTTAATCCCTCGTTAAATAGTGTCGTTATATGCTCATCATCCAGGGAGTAGTACACCATCTTTGACTCCTTTCTGAACTTCACCAAGCGCATGTTCCTTAATATTCTCAACTGATGAGAAATAGCGGAAACGCTCATGCCCAATATACTCGCAATATCGCAAACGCAGAGTTCTTCATTTGATAAGGCATAGATTATTTTTGTGCGAGTAGGATCAGCCAGGACGCTGAAGGTCCCGGATAGGTTAATAGCTTCATCGTCGGTAAGCATTGACTTCATTACAGACCGTACTTTCTTTTTATCAACTGACCTGACTTCACAAACATCATGATGCTTATTCATAGGTATAATAATCCCCCCATTCGATATATGAACATATGTTCAAATATAAAAAACAAATGGAGCTTTTGTCAAATTAATTTTACTTTTACAGCCAGGGGGGTTTTTTTATGGTGATGTTTTATTGTTAAAATACATTCGAAGATGATCATGAAATTTATTTTATCTCTAATATTAATATTTACAGCTATTCTGCTCCCGTCAGCAATTCATGGTCAGGAGCAGGCTCTCAACATTATTTATACAGGCAGCATAAACGGTGAACTCGAACCGTGCGGCTGCTCTCCGAAAACCGATTTCGGGGGATTGGCGAGGCTGTCGGGCTATCTTGCCGAACACAAGAATGAATTATTCCCCTTTATCTTAATTGACGCAGGAAACTTTACTGACCAGAATACGCCCCAGGGAAAACTAAAGGCAGAGGCCATGTTAAAATCCTATAACATCATGAAATATGATGCCGTGGCATTTCTGAATAATGAGAAAGCATTTCCGGATGGTTTTTTTTCTGCCATCCTGAGTGATAATGCAATACCGGCGGTCTCTGATTCGACTCTGATTAATCAATCGCTCTTAATAAGACGTAACGGTCTTGACGTTAGTATAAGCGTTGATCCGGGGAACCTCCGTGATAAAAGTCTTAATATCCTCCTTACGGAGCGGCCAGTTTCAGAGGCCGGCCTCATGAAGGACTGGGATGTTATTATTACATCTTCAGGAGAGACGCTCAATGAACCTGTTACAGTAAATGACGCAGTAATTCTTGCAGGCTATCCAAAAGGTAAGAAGACCGGTATTCTCACCCTCACGACCGGTAGTGAGGGAGGGGTAAGGAATTTCAGGCATAAATGGCTGTCTCTCGGAAGTGACGTTAAGGAAGATCCCCGGGTCCGCGCTATTCTGAATAATTATGATTCAAAGGTTGCTGATCTTTTAAAGGAGTCAAGAAAACCACCGGATGGAGATACTTACCTTGGCGTGACCAGGTGCGCGGAGTGTCATCAGCTTTTTGAGGAGAGCTGGAAAAAGACGCGTCATGCCGGAGCTTTTAAAAGTCTTCAACAGGCAGGAAAATCCAATGACCCTGAATGTATAATATGTCATACCGTAGGGTTTGGAGAAAAAGGTGGATTTTATAGCATGGAAACAACTCCCGAATTGGCAAATGTTCAGTGTGAAGCATGCCATGGACCGGACAAGGACCATGTTGAGGACTTCTCTAAGCCCATGAAACGTGTGACAGAGGCCACATGCCTGAAATGTCATACAAAGGACAACAGTCCCGACTTTGATTATCCGGTTTATCTGAAAAAGATTATTCATTAGAATATAAAAAGGAGGCACTTAATGAGTTTCAGGAAATTATTTATAGTGGTATCATTATTTTTGCTTTCGATTCCCGTATATGCAGATCAGAGCGCCGGTATTGAAGGGGTATATGACAAGCTGACCGGGCATAAATTTTCTTTTGACGGCAAGCAAGTGGAGGTTTTGGAATTTCTCAGTTTTTATTGCAGTCATTGTTATCATTTTGAAAAATCAATCCCTGTTATCAAGGGGAATTTCCCGGGGAAGATCAAGTGGAAGACAATTCCCGTATACTGGAGCGAAGGTTCTCCTAAACCTGGAGAGGCATATTTCCTGGCAGAGGAGGCAGGCAAAGGCGAGGAAATGAAGAAAGCCCTTTTTCATGCTGTCTTTGTTGATAAAAGGGATATTGGAGATATTGAAGTGCTGGAAGATATCGGTATGAAGGTGGGACTCGGATTTGATTTCAGCCACAGATTGAGGACAGGAGATAAAGCAAGAAACGTTGGAGAAGCAATAATTATGTCAAAGGCTTACAATATTGAGGAAACTCCTACGTTAATTATTGCCGGCAACCTTAAAATAAGTCCGTCTATGTTTCAGGGTAACGCAGACTTTCTTAGAGAGAATGCAATAATTATTCTGAAAAATATTTTTAAGAAATAAAATAGTTTATTATGAAAGTTCTTGCCATTGAGACCGCAACCCTGTCCGGGAGCATAGCAATTGTTGATGATGCTGAAGGTCTGATCGCAGAAGTCGGAATTAACGTCAAAATTGCGCATGCGGAAAGACTGATGCCCTCCATAGTATGGCTTTTGGGTTCTTCAGGCATATCAATAAAAGAAATCGATGCCTTTGCCGTTTCTATCGGACCGGGTTCATTTACCGGGCTCAGGATAGGTCTCAGCACGGTAAAGGGCTTTGCCTTTGCAACTGGTAAGCCGATTGTACCGGTGCCGACCCTTGATGCCTTTGCACGTAACATACCTTTTTGCAAGCACCTTATATGCCCCATGCTTGATGCAAGAAAGAACGAGGTATATGCGGCGCTTTACAGATGGGACAATGACTGTTGCACAAAGATAATGCCCGAGACCGTGATAAAACCTGAATATCTGTTAAAGAATATTGTAGAGCCGGTTGTATTTATGGGGGAGGGATCAAGAATCTACAAAAACCTGATCTCTGAATTATTGAAAACAAAAGCTGTGTTTGCACCGCCGTCAAAAATGTTTCCATCAGCGTCAACTGTAGCTGAAATAGCAATTGAAAAAGTAAAACAGGGGATAACTACAGATCCTGTGAGCCTTATTCCATTATACATAAGAAAATCCGATGCGGAGATTCATTGGCAGGGATAAAAATCAGAAAAATGTTGTATGCCGATATCTTGCAGGTGCATGCCATAGCAAAACAATGTTTTACTATGCCCTGGCAATTAAACTCCTTTGAATATGAGCTTGGCAATAAAGATGCAATCCTGAATGTTGCAGCCCTGGATAATGAAATAGTAGGTTATGTATGTCTTAGAACTATTTTTGATGTTACGCATGTAATGGACATCGCCGTTAAGCCAAAATTAAGACAAACCGGAATCGGCAGTATGCTGTTAAGAGCTGCATTGCAGGAACTGCGAAGAATAAAACAGGACATGTATCTTGTTACCCTTGAGGTAAGAGAGTCCAATATTGCAGCTATAAGGCTATACGAAAGAGCCGGATTTAAAGAAATAGGCAGAAGAAAAGGCTACTATAAAAAACCCATAGAAGATGCCATTATAATGGAGCTGGATATGAATGCGGACAACTCTTCCTTAACTTTTCATTAAAATATAATTTCTTCCCTTTGAAATTTAATTTTGTACCCCCGGGCAAATTCCGTAATAATTCTATAATAATTATAAATTGGACAATCGAAACATTCCGTGTTAAAAAAATACACTGAGAAACAGTCAGTAACCCCATTCGAAAATTGAGTTTAGTTATATAGAGTCTGTAAAGAATTTCAGGGAGATTAATCTTCATTGCTTTGGGGACTGGAGTAAGAGGGTTTTTAAAGAGTCGGATGGGGTAGAGTGTCTGCCTTTAAAACGTAAAGTTAGATGGTAATTTGCCCCGGGACGCTTTAATTCCTCTCCTGAATTTATAAAGGAGGAAGTGCGTTAATTATGACGGAAAGTGAGACCGGAATTGTCAAATGGTTCGACCCGGGAAAGGGCTACGGTTATATTGAACGCGATAAAGGAGGAGAGATTTTCGTCCACTATAGCGCCGTGATTTGTGAAGAGAGTGAATGCCATTTGGAAGAAGGAAATAAAGTAACGTTTACAATAATTACAGGACCCAAAGGCCCCCAGGCACAGGATGTGATTGTCCTGAATTAAATAAATAGGTAAAACATCTATATATGAACATTGAGCCGGAGACAAACCACAACAAGGCGGGCTATGAAAAAAAAGCCAAATGATCTCCCGGCTATGCGCAAGAAGGCTGAAGAAAAAATACGCAAACAGGAAGGAAGATTAAAGGATCTTTCCGCTCTTGATATCCAGCGTCTTGTTCATGAACTCGGCACCTATCAAATCGAACTGGAGATGCAGAACGAAGAGCTGCGCAGGGCGCAGACAGAATTGGAAACATTCCGCAACAGGTATGCAGACCTGTATGACTTCGCTACTGTAAGCTATTTTACCTTCGATAAAAACGGACTGATACTTGAGGCAAATCTTACCGGCGCAGGTCTTTTAGGCATTGAAAGAAGGCATCTTATCAAAAAACCTTTTAGTATATTTATTGGGAAGGATTACCAGGACTTGTTTTATCTGCATTGCAAAAAGGTCTTTGATGCATCAGACCGGCAGACCTGCGAAATCAAGCTTAAAAAAAAAGACGGCACTGAATTCTATGCACAGATGGAAAGTATACAGGTCGAGGATTCACAAGGCAATAAATCATGCAGGACTTCGGTTATCGACATTACCGGGCTCAATCGGGTCGATGATTCGATAGAGACATCCCACAATCTGCTGGTTAGCCTTCTTAACGCTGTTCCCGACCTCTTAATCGTCATCGACAGGAACTTCAGGATATTTTACTCGAACTTCAAGAGACATGATCTGATCAAACCGTTGAATGCTGAGATGGATAAAACCTGCTATGGCCGGTTCAAACATCTGGACGCGCCTTGTGACGATTGCAGCGCACTACCTGTTTTCGAGACGGGATGCATAGTTGAGAGAGAGATGATCAATCTAGCCGACGGCCGTATGAAGGAGGTGCGCGCCTTTCCAATTAGAAATAAGGCAGGTGAAATCGTTCTCGTTGTTGAATATGTGCGCGACATCACTGAGCGCAAGCGGGCCGAGGAGTTGTTACAGCAAAGCGAGGAACGGTATCGGCTTATCACCGAGTCCATTACCGATTACATATATACGGTCCGTTTGGAAGCCGGAAGGCTGGTGGAGACGAATCATAGCGATAAATGTATCGCTGTTACCGGCTATACCAGTCAGGAATTTGCTGCTGACCCGTATTTGTGGATACGGATGGTGGTTACTGAAGACCATGACCTTGTGCGGAAGCAGATTGAGCAGGTCATTTCGGGACATCATATCGACCCCATAGAACACCGTATCATCCGAAAGGACGGAGCGCTGCGCTGGGTCGAAAGCGCTCTCATTCCCTGCAGGGATACATACGGAAATCTTGTTTCATACTATGGAATAATCCGCGACATCACTGAGCACAAGAATCTGGAAAGGGAACTTATAATAATTGAAGACCGGGAGCGCCGCCGCATCGGACATGACCTGCATGACGGCCTGGGACAGCTTCTTACCGGCCTTGCCTTTAAAATCCGCAGTCTGGGCCGCAAACTGGAACAAGGCCATTTCGAAGGAGTTGACGAGGCTGCTGAGCTCTCAGTGCTGATTGATCAGGCAAAAGAACAGGTAAGTGATTTATCGAGAGGCCTCTCCCCGCTTGTTATAGATCAGGAAGGTTTGACTATTACCCTCAACGCGCTTTGTTATTATACAAAGAAGACGTTCGGGATACCTTGTTATTTCATGTGTAAGGAACCTGTAATGGTGAATAATGAAACCGCAGTAACCCAGCTTTATCGCATTGCTCAGGAGGCGGTAACCAATGCTGCCAAACACGCAACACCTGATCGTATTGATATAAGTCTCCGTAAGGACCATGATAAAATTATTATCACGGTAAAAGATGATGGTACAGGCATCCCTGAAAATCTTGATAATAGCGGCGGTATGGGGTTGAAAATTATGAAATACCGGGCGGACCTTATTAACGCGTCTCTCGATATACGACGGGACATCGGGGGAGGAACAATAGTCACATGCGCTTATTCTGATGTATATGGAAAAAAAGACCGGCCTTTATATTGAAATTTCTGCTAAAATAAACTGGAAATAAGTCAAAGTATCACAAATAGTCCCATGGTTGGAAAGAACAAATTAAAATATAAAGTGCTTATAGTTGATGACCACCCCATTGTGCGCCAGGGACTGACACAGTTAATTAACCAGGAAAGAAGTCTCTCGGTTTGCGGGGATGCAAGCGACATTCCATCCGCATTGCAGGCTGTAAAAGATTCTCAGCCTGACATCGCGGTTGTCGATATCTCTCTTGGACAAAGCAGCGGGGTCAGACTCATAGAAGACCTCTCCCGTCTGTACCCGGACCTGTTAATTCTCGCGCTCTCCATGCATGATGAATCCATATATGCCGAGCGTTGTCTCAGGGCAGGGGCCAAGGGCTATATCATGAAAAAAGAGCCGCCTGAAAAAGTCATCATTGCATTGAAAAAAATCCTGAAAGGTGAGATCTATGTCAGTGGTGATTTAGGCGAAAAATTGCTTCAAAAATTCGTCACCAAAAAAGACGGGGTCTATAGTTCCGCTATCGAACAGCTCAGTAACCGTGAACTTGAGGTGTTCCAGCTTATCGGCCAGGGACTTAAAACAAGTAAAATCGCGGAGCAATTAAACCTCAGCGTAAAAACCATTGAAACCTATGTTGATCATATTAAAAAGAAGATGCACTTCAAAGACTCCCGCGATTTAGTTTTACACGCAGTTCAGTGGCGCATAAATGAAGGCAAGCCGACTGAACCCCTCAAATAACTCCCTTAAAGTCATTTTGCAAGACCACTCCTCCGAAATACATTTAACGTAACGTATCGGGGTTTCCACTATGCCGTATAGTAATTTCACTTATTAAAAAATCATAAATCCCCCTCTATAGAGAATTTTTTATTAATCCGTCAAGTAAAACATGTTGTCGCAGTAAGTTTCTTGATTTGCCGCTTATAAAGCGGAATTGATAATTGAAATTAAAAAGCACAAATCAATTTAAGAAGATTACAAGGGGATAAGATATGAAAAATGTTTGGGGGACATCCTGGAAAATAATCGCTGTCCTTCTATCGCTTACCGCTCCTTCATTAATAGACCATACTTCCCTGAGACTCGCTGCAAGCCTTGTAGTTTATTCAATCGTTATTGCTGTTTGTTTCACACTAATGAAAAAACACATAAGCCTTCTGGAGCGCAGCAAGGAAGAGGACAGAAAGAAGTACATCTCGGATATTGAAGCGCTGATAAAGACGATAAAAGCGCCTCTTAATGAGAAGTCTCAGATCATCCCCGTACTCGTCAATCAGCTTCAGGAAGTGACACAGCAAACCGAAGCAGCAGCCCTTGATATTGGAGAGCGTTTCATGGGCATTGTTGAAAGGGCCAGAAAAAATACCGAAGATGCCTCAGTTGTTTTGCAGAAGCTTGCAGGTAATGGCAATGACCGGAGTGATAATACTATTGAACTAAGCAAAAAGGCCCTCGCTGATGTTTTGCAAAGCCTGCAGGGGACAATTTCTTTCGCAAGCCAGACTATGAACGACTTAAAGAGAATCAGTGAAGATACGGGGAATATGAAAAAAGTAGTTGACGAAATTGAATTTATTGCAGGCCAGACAAATCTCCTGGCCCTCAACGCAGCGATAGAGGCGGCGCGGGCCGGAGAGCACGGGAGAGGGTTTGCTATTGTTGCCGACGAAGTAAGAAAACTTTCCGACAGGTCAAATAGAGCTGCAGAAGATATCCGCAAGCTTATCGCAAGGATTGAGACGGACACAAAGGATATATATGCGCAATCAGAAGAAAACGTTTCAAGAAACATTACCCTCTCGATGAAATCGGCATCGGTTGTTGATGAGGCGATGATAAAAATAGACGGAACTGTGGCAGAGATAAAAAACCAGCTTGGTTTTCTCACAAGCGAAACCGAATCCCTTGCAAAGGACATAAGCAGTGTGGTCATTTCAATGCAGTTTCAGGATATCACCAGACAGCGTATTGAACATGTAATCGGGCCGTTACAGGCCTTTAAGTCAGAACTCGAAAATATGGTAAAACGCACAGACAGCATGGATAAAAAGATCCATGAAAGGGACGAAGGCAGCGGCGGGAAATGGCTTGAAGAGATGTACACCATGGAAGCTGAGCGGAAAGTATTAAAAGAAACATTGTCAATAAATGACGAATCAAAAAAAGGGCAGGAGTGTGAGATATGGGACGCACCATCTTAATAGTCGATGACTCAGCCTCCATGAGGCAGCTTGTATCCTTTGCCTTAAAAGACGCTGGATATGATGTTATTGCAGCAGTCGACGGCAAAGATGCATTGGGCAAAGTGAACGGAACAAAAGTCGACATGGTGGTGACCGATCTTAATATGCCGAACATGGACGGCATAACCCTGATAAAAAATCTGCGTTCTGCCGCTGCGACCAGATTTACTCCTGTTGTGATGCTCACAACCGAATCCCAGGATTCAAAGAAACAGGAAGGCAGGGCAGCCGGGGCAAGCGGCTGGATTGTTAAGCCCTTTACGCCTGATAAACTGATCGAGGTTATAAAGAAGTTCGTGAAGTAGGGGCGGGGTAATCCCGCCCTCATTTAATAATGTCATTACCGTCCAGAATGAAGGACAAGTGGAGGACCAATGATCGACTTCAAGGCAGAAGAATCGGACAACAATACAACACTTACCATCCGCGGTGAATTGACCGTACAAAACGCTGCTGCCTTGCAGGGTATGTTAATTAGATCACTGGAAAGCTCATTAAATTTAACTATAAATCTTAAAGACGTTACGGAAATGGATCTTTCGTTCCTGCAACTGCTCTGCTCGGTCCACAGGACCTCAACAGACCTGAAGAAGAATTTAACTCTGTCGCGCCACTGTCCCGAAGTATTCAGGGATGTTGTTAAGAGCGCCGGATTTTTGCGGCGCACGGGCTGTGTATTGGACTGCAATAAAAATTGTATCTGGGCAGAAATGAATAAGGACGCAGAGAAGGAGATAAATTGATGTCAAACGCGGAACAGCATAAGGCCGCATACATGGAAGAAGCTCATGAGCTTCTATCAGAGCTTGAAACCTCTCTGCTTGAGCTGGAAGAAAAACCAGGGGATGCGGAGCTTATCGGACGTATATTCCGGGCCCTGCACACCATTAAAGGATCGGGGTCCATGTTCGCGTTTGACGATATAGCCGCATTTACCCACGAGGTAGAGACCGTGTTTGATACAGTGAGAAACGGTCAGCTGCCGGTCACTAAAGAACTTATAGACCTTACCCTCTCATCCCGCGATCACATAAAGATATTGCTGGATGATCCTGATTCAGCAGATAAACAAAAAGCCGGGGAGATAATAAACTCCCTAAAACTATTGTCCCCTAAAACAATAATGCCTGATGAAGTAAAAAACTCCCCGGCCCCTCCCTCTCCTAAAGGGAATGAATCAGAAAAAAGCGTTACGTATAGAATCCGGTTCCGCCCGCCAATCGACATATTCACAAGGGGAATAAACCCCGTACTTTTAATAAATGAATTATATGGCCTCGGCGAATGCAGTATCGTAGCCCAAACAGACGCCATCCCGCAGATAGTTGATATCGACCCGGAGTCCTGCTACGTATACTGGGACATTATTCTGACCACTGATCAGGGGATAAACGCGATAAAAGACATTTTCATCTTTATTGAAGATGATTGCGAGCTGGATATTAATATTATTGATGACGGAAGGAGCGCAGACGGAGAATCCGCTCAAAGCATGTTAAGAGATATTTTCGCCGGCCAGGGCTACGTAACACGTGAAGATTTAGATAAAATATTGAGACCGCATAAACGCATCGGGGACATACTCATAGAACGCGGGGACCTGACGCAAAAGGACATTAATAAGGTTATCCGCAAGCAAAAACCCCTCGGTGAACTGCTCGTAAAGGCCAGGCTGGTTGACGCGGGGAAAGTAGAATCCGCATTGGCCGAACAGCAGCACGTTAAAGAAATAAAACAGAAAGAGCAGCAGAAAGAGCAGGCTGCGGACACGGCCTCAAGCATCCGTGTGGCCTCTGACAAACTCGACAGCCTTGTGAATCTCGTAGGCGAGATGGTCACGGTACAGGCACGTCTAAGCCAAGTGAGCGCTTACAAGAACGACCCGGACCTTCTTTCCATAGCAGAGGAGGTGGAGCGTCTGACCAGTGAGCTTCGCGACCAGACAATGAGCATCCGTATGCTGCCCATAGGCACGACATTCAGCAAGTTCAAACGCCTGGTGCGTGATCTTTCAAAAGAGCTTGGCAAAGAGATAGAGCTGACAACCGAGGGCGCTGAAACAGAGCTGGACAAGACAGTCATCGAAAAGCTCAACGACCCGATGGTGCACCTGATAAGAAACTGTATAGACCACGGGATAGAGACCCCTGACATGAGAAGCGCTGTTGGAAAACCTGTACAGGGGATGATTCATTTATCAGCTAAACATTCCGGGGCTTATGTGCTGATTGATATTATGGACGACGGCGCAGGTCTGGATGCTGATGCAATACGCGCCAAGGCAGTTGAAAAGGGAATGATTGCACCTGACGAGGAGCTGACAGAAAAAGAAATATATTCATTGGTCCTTGCACCGGGGTTTTCAACCGCGAAGACGGTCACAAATGTGTCCGGGCGCGGTGTCGGAATGGATGTGGTAAAGAGGGCCATCGACAACCTGAGGGGCTCAATAGGCATAACCAGCCAGAAAGGGATCGGTACGACGATCACATTAAAGCTGCCGCTGACACTTGCGATCATTGAAGGGCTTCTTGTGCAGATCGGAAAAGAGTATTTTGTACTGCCGCTTTCTGTAGTGGAGGAATGTGTTGAGCTTACACGGGAGGACATAGCAAATGCCCACGGCAGGCGCCTGGCGAATGTGCGGGGACCGATAGTGCCGTAAATCGGTCTACGTGACCAGTTTACGATCAATGGGAAACAGCCGGAGATGAAGCAGATTGAGGAGGTTGAGGCGTCCGCTCTGGCCGGGTATAAGGCCGTCATCCTGGGCGCTCCGACCTATCACGCGGACATCATTGAGACCATGCAGGACTTTCTGGATGAATTGGGGAAGGTCAATCTGAAGGGCAAAATCGGAGCGGTCTTCGGGGCCTACGGGTGGAGCGGAGAAGCCCATCAAATCCTGCATGAGAGGATGTCCAAAAGTTTCGGGATGGAGATGGTGACGCCGGCGGCCAAACTATCCGGCACGGGCGGCGAGGCCGGACTTATCCAGCACCGGGAGTTC
>CAYMUX010000077.1:0-16880 GCA_964393845.1 uncultured Nitrospiraceae bacterium | reverse complement strand
AAGCCTTGATGGGCCTGATTCTACAGGTATGACTTTTTCAAATGCATTATTCGGGATAAGAAAGTAATAAGAGAATGAAAAAAAAGAGAAAGAAAAATTGTAAAAATCCGCTATACAATACATATGCTATAGATCCTTCAGAAAAAGATTTTGAAGAGAATTTTAATACCTTTCAAAGTATGTATAAAGAGTACCTTAACGAAGATAAAGAGAAAGAAGAGAAAGAGAAACAAAACTATCAAAGCACGAATGCTGCCTTAAAACTACGCACGAAGACTTACTTAAAGCTACTCAATGAGGAACTTATGGATGTTGAATATAGTCCAGATGAAAAAAAGGCGCATTTTAAATGGTTATATAATCTTTTTGGGCAGATAAATTCGAAGGAATTTGATCCATGGGAAAGAACAAGCTTTTTCGGAAAGTGGTTTACTGTTATATCAAACGAATACATGAAGGCATTTATGAAATATAACTTATCACTGAAACAATACTTTTCCCAAAAAAAAACAGGTAAATTTACAGTTCCCGCTCTTGGAGAAGCCAATATAATATCCTTCTTAACTAATTTGGTGTTAAGGCTTCCTGTTGATGACCTGATAGAAGACACTGTAAAGTGTGGTCAGCACAGTATATTTCCCCCGGCTAAAGTATTTACTATAGAAGAAATTAAAAGAGAGTTATTTAATTTAAATCGGTTCAAACGCCTCTACTTGAATCACGGATATGCATCCCTGCGCTTTCAACGAATAAATATCCAGTATCCAACAGAAATAATACTGGAAAAAATGAGAATAATTATCGAACAGGAAAAGCAAAAATACTTTTCATATTTCCCTGAAAGAGAGCCGCTTGTTAGAAAGAAAACTGCAAAAGGTATTCGTGATGTAACAGCTAATTCATATCGCTTTGACGAATGGGAAAGATACTTAAAGGTTTATATGCTCAAGCAACAAGGCGTAACCTCAAAGACTATCGGAGATCAATTTTATAGCAAAAATCAAGATCCATTGAGACAAGTAAAAAGAGACAATCAAAAAGCTAAAATCCTTTCCAATAATGCAGTAGCAGGAAACTTCCCCGGAAAATATTAATAGGGGGGGGTGACACCTCACCAAATCATAATCTGTCACTATCTAGCTTTATTGTTTCTTTGTATTCTTTAAAAGAGATACAAGGAGCAATGAAGTAATGAATAAAGAGAAAACAAAAAAGTTCTATTCAACATTAGACGCATATCAAGCCGGTTGGCTACTCTTAAAAAAGCATTCTCATCAACTCATAACTGCATTGAGTGGTAATAGATAGTGATAGTTATAGAGAAAATATGGATACCTTTGGTAATGGTTTATTTAATTGCACGGTTTATAAAATTTTTTGTTGTGCTTCGTAAAGAGTGGCATAACGGGTCACAGGCAAAATATGAAGCTAAAAAAACAAAAATTGAAGCGCGTTATATAGAGCATAAACTAATATCTGGGGAAAAGCTGACTAATAAGCCAATCAGAAGACGACTTTGAGGTATACATACCTTGCACCAAGTCACAAAATTAAAGCAGTAGACATACTGGACAATACCCTTAATGAATGAACCCCCGACAAACTACTATACAAAAAACTATACAATAGACTGACATTGACTGGAACTCAAAGCAAATCTATGGACACCTGTTTAATGATGCCAATTTCAGCCGTCAACAGGCTGAACTTTTAGACAACTCTTTTAAATCCGTTAGAAATCCGTTAGAAAATCCCCCTTTTCCCACTAAAAAAGGACTCACGGAAAACCGCAAGTCCTTGATTTTTTTGGTAGCGGGGACAGGATTTGAACCTGCGACCTTCGGGTTATGAGCCCGACGAGCTACCGGACTGCTCCACCCCGCGAACCGTTATATACATTACGTTAGAACAGACTTGAAAGTCAATACAACGGAGATGGATAACCATTCTGTTACGGGTGGCAAGAGCCTTCATAACCCCCCCTGGGAAGAGGGGACTAATACGATTCTCCCTTGTAAATCTTTCCAAGGGAGGAACTGTCATTTCATATTTGATTTTATGACTTCTGCGATTTCCTCTGCGATTGTTGTAATTTCTTCCATGTTATCTCCTTCAACCATTACCCTGACTTTGGGCTCTGTTCCAGAAGGTCTGACAAGGATTCTGCCGCTTTTGAGTTTTTTCCCGGCTTTATTTATGGCATTTTTTATCTTTGGGAAAGCATCTATTTCTTTAGGCTTGAGCACATGTACGTTAACAAGTATCTGCGGGTAGATGGGGATGGAAGAGGCCAGATCAGACAGGCTTTTTTCTCTCCTGCACATAATGGACAGCACCTGAAGAGCAGTTATCGGACCATCTCCCGTTGTATTGTGATCTAAAAAGATTATGTGACCTGACTGTTCGCCTCCCAGATTACATCCTCTTTTAATCATTTCCTCAACAACGTATCTGTCTCCTACTTTTGTCCTGATCACTTTTATTCCGGACTTTTTAAGAAAGAGTTCAAATCCTATATTGCTCATTACAGTAGCAACGACAGTGTTACCTTTCAGCGCCCCTTCTTTCTTCATGTCCAGGGCGCACATCGCCATTATCTTATCGCCATCTACGAGATCACCTCTTTCGTCGCATATAATCGTCCTGTCGGCATCACCGTCATGGGCGATTCCTATATCTGCTTTATATTCCAAAACCGCCTTCTGCATAGCTTCAGGATGTGTGGCCCCGCAATTTGCATTTATATTTATACCGTCGGGTTTAGAGTTAATTGCTATAACATCGGCGCCCAGCTCATTTAGTACTGATGGCGTAATTTTGTATGCCGAGCCATTGCTACAGTCAATGACAACCTTCATGCCCTCGAGGGTCTTGCCTTTTGGAAATGTCGACTTTACATATTCGATATACCTGCCTGATGCATCGTCTACCCTGAATGCCTTGCCTATTCCGGCTCCTTCAGGTCTGATTTTTTCAAGCCTCTCGGTGAACATTGCCCTTTCTATTTCGTTTTCGGTGCTGTCGGGAAGTTTAAATCCATCTGAAGAAAAGAATTTAATTCCGTTATCGTCATAAGGATTGTGTGATGCTGATATCACAACTCCTGCATCAACCCGAAGGCTCCTCGTAACAAAAGCAATCCCGGGAGTCGGCATAGGACCAACAAGCACAACGTTCATGCCCATGGAACATATACCGGACGTAAGCGCGCTCTCAAGCATATAACCCGACAGTCTTGTGTCTTTGCCTATGAGGATTTTATTGCGGCCGTTTATCTTCTTCAGCACATAAGCCGCCGCCCTTCCAACCTCAAAGGCTATTTCCCCTGTCATCGGATAATGATTGGCCTTGCCCCTGATGCCGTCCGTTCCAAAGAGCTTCATTCTTTTTTTTCTGTCGACCATTAATGCGTCTCCTTGATTATTTTTTCCACTGATAATTTGATATCGACTTTATTAATATTCTTCTTTATAAGAGGATCGGATAAATTAAGATTGGCTTTATAAACTAAATTACTGTTTATCCCGTTAATATCTATCGGCTCTGTCTGTATGATATCAATCTTTGAAATCGCACTTTTAGGCCCTTCCAATATTACTGTTTCGGGTTCTACTTTTATCGCAACAAGCTTAAAACCTTTTTCAGGGGACCCTACTATATGCGGTTTGACGGACACGACTTTCTTTAATTGTGCCTCGATTGTCAGGCTGAATGTTTCAGGGTCTATATTTGTTACCAGAAATGACTTGGGCAGTTTGATGTTTTCTTCTGAGATAGTATAAAAAGACCTGCCCGATTTAGCTTCACTGACATCAAGAACAGCATTTATTTCATCCGGTTTTAAATATTTAAGCAACCGTTCCTGTCCTTCTATGGTTACGCTGATTACCTTCGGATAATCCACAATCTCAAATTTATCATGAATATTAATGAATTTGACGGGAATGTCCATAGTCACCTCGGACCGGCCGCTCAACATAACGAAGAACCACAATGCAACCGCCATTATTAGTGAAGCCAGTTTCAACCAGATATTTGTTGTAAAAAAGTTTTTCATTACTTCTTTTCTTTTGGGGCAAAGAAATTCTCAGTGAGAAAGTCCCTGAGCGATCCCATATCGACATTTTTATCGATCTTGTTGCCGACTGCGGTTGTAATGCTGCCTGTCTCTTCGGAGACTATTATAACAACAGCATCCGTCTCTTCTGTTAAGCCTATGCCTGCACGATGTCTGGTGCCGAATGTCTTTGATATATCGGCGCTTAAAGTCAGGGGCAGGAAGCACCCTGCTGCAATGACGCGGTTGCCGCGAATAATAATTGCCCCGTCATGGATTGGTGAAGTGGGATGGAAAATACTTAACAGCAATTCCCGTGTTACCTTTGCATCAAGCTGTGTTCCCATTTCGATGAAATCCTTAAGATCCATCTCTTTTTCTATTACGATCAGGGCGCCGATCTTTTTGTTGGCCAGCGCTATAGATCCCTTGACAATTTCTTCTAATGATCTAAGTCCTTCTGCCGAGGCAAAGGACGTCAGGAAGCGCGCCTCGCCCATCTGGGCCAGTGTTTTTCTGATTTCAGGCTGGAATAATATAATAAGCGCAAGTACAATCTGCGCCCATAAACTTTGAATGATCCAATCTGTCGTATAGAGTCCTACGTATTTTGAAAAAAGAAGGGCCAGAAACAGGACTCCGAGACCGATCAGCATCTGAGCAGCCTTGGTGCCCTTTATTATCAGAAGGCCCCTGTAAATTATTACAGTAACAATCAGGATATCCAGGACATCCAGCCATCTTATCATCCTCAAGATTCCCATAATTGAAAATTATTATAGCAGTTTTTTTAATATTATTAGAAAATTATATGCGCAGGGGTCACCCCATTAGAGAACTACATATACACGGACAGCAGCATTATACTATCGTCAGTTGATTACTAAATGGTTAATGTTACATAACTTGGGTATTACCGAAAATATAAATAAAATGGCCTTTTATTTCCAGGATGTCCTTGTCCCAGTCCTCAGGTAACGGCCAGAAGGGTTCGGCATTCTTGACTGCTTTCATGGCAGCCTCGTCAAGTTCCCTGTGCCCGGAGGTCCTTAAAAGTTCTATCTCAGCAATCCGTCCATCTTTTTTTATGGAGAATTTCATGTAAAGATCTCCGGATATTCCCTGTTTTGCTGCTTCAGCAGGATACTTCCATACATCTTCAATTCTTTCTTTTAACATTCTCATATATCCGCGGTGCTTGAATTCGGATGTATCAAAGGTCAGGCCTTTTTTTGCAGCGGAGCCTTCACGGGCAAATTTTTCTATAGTATTTTTGTCAAACAGATAGGAATGCGGCGCTAAGGTGGAACCTTCTTTATCTGGTTGGACAAGGCCCTGCTCCTTTGATGGAGTGGATGAAGATTTATTTTCACCTTTCCTGGAGGCATGTTTTTCTTTAATCGGGGATAAAGAGTTATTTGAATCTGTACGGCTTTTTTCATAATCACCCGTACCTGCCCCGTGCAGGGTTTTGGGCATTAGCTCCTTTTCAGGAGGCCTTCGGCGGTATTTGACAAGGGGCTCTTTTCTTATGATAGGAGGCGGGTTTATTTTTTTTATAGCGGGTTTCATCGATTTGTTCTCCGGCAATTTCTTGCTTTCTCCAGGGACGACAATATCTACTTTAAAGACATTCGACTCTGTATCTGTAAATGGATGTGTTAAGTATAAGAATCCGATTACCAGGAGATGAGACACTATGGATGCGACTATATAATAAATAAAATTCAATTTCTTACAGTTAAATTGAGCGATTTTAATTGCTGCCCCTCTTTTTAGAGGGGACAATTACATCACCTGACAGGTGACATTTAAAAAAGGAGCAAACCTCTCCTTAATTATATATTTTTATTCTAACCTACTTTCAATCCGGGTGGGAATGGGCAATATATTGGGGACTTACGGGGGATGCTATTGATATAGGGATAAAAATATGCGGATATCTTAAAAAAGAAATACCCCATGCTGCCGGATATGCTGCCGTCTTTATTTTCATTCCATGATTTGGATACCCTTAATTCATTGATGGCAATAATTATATAGAGATTATCTTCTTTCATCCCCTTGATATCCACGGCACTGGGAATGGCTATCCCTTTTTCGTTTCCATAAGGCGTATGTGAATGGAAATCTCCGACTATCTGAAGTTTCGAAAAGTTTGATAGTATCGGCTCTATTTTTTTTTGGTCCCTGTCGTGGAACATGACCCCTCTCAGTTTTCTCCTTGCGGTCTGAAGGCTGAATGCATATTCCACTATAATCCGGTCATCGAGGCGATAACCCAGCAAATAGCCAAGGGATTCCTTTTTGAAGACTTCCGCACTGCTTAACAGCAGGCCCATAAAGGCATTCTCAGAGAGATACACCTTCATGGGTCTTGTTGCTTTAGTTATCCTTCTCTGTGTTTGGGGACCCTTACTGTCATCACTGGGCATGGCGCTCTCCTGACAACCCTTTCAGCAGTGCTGCCGAAGATAAACCTTTCAAGGCCGGATCTTCCATAGGTCCCTATCACTATTAAATCTATTTTTTCTTTATCAGCGAACTTTATTATTTCTTCATATGGTACCCCTACCAATACCGACTTGTCTACCTTCGCAAGTCCCCTTGTCTCTTCTATGCAAGACGTATCCATCTCTTTCTTAGCCCATGTATTCATTTCTTTGTGAAGTTCATCCGCGGATACGTGCGGTACATGTGACCCGAACGCCTTCCCGATATCATAAATAACATGAAGTATGTAAAGCTTCGCATTATAATGCTTTACAAGATCCACCGCATAATGCAGTGCATGCGCCGAACCTTCCGAAAAGTCTGTTGGAAATAATATTCGTTCAACTTTCATAAACTAACCTCCTTTAATTCCTGCCTCCTATAGTGAGACAGATTTATTTAGAAAATGTTATTCGGAAAAGCACGCAATGTATTATTAGTGATCCTTGCTACCAATAACTAATAGCAAATAACTTATAACGAAATTGCACCTATGAATTAAGTTCATAAATGAAGATTAACCCCTCAAAGGTTAAATAATGATTAACGTAATCAATTGCTTTTATATATGGCTTCATTAAATCAACGAGGCCCCCTGTAGCAAGAACTGTGAAATCTTTACCGGTTTCTATTATTATCTCACTGATTATCCTTTCAACAGCGCCGGCATGCCCTAAAATTACGCCTGTACGAATATTCTCTTCAGTATTTTTCCCCAGTATATCTTTATAGGGTTTTAACTCAACCAGCGGCAGCTTTGACGTTTTTTCAGCAAGGGCAAGGGCTGACAATTCGACTCCAGGCATTATTGCGCCGCCTATATATTCTCCCTTTTCAGTGACTGCGCAAAAAGTAGTTGCCGTTCCAAAATCGACTACAATTAAGTTTCCTTCGTAGAGATTATGCGCGGCTACTGCATTAGCAATTCTATCAGCGCCCAGTGTTTCCGCGTTTTTTATCTGGAAGTTTAATCCTGTTTTTAAATTTTGATTTACGTGGACCGGCTCTATACCAAAGCTATTGTTTATTGCATTTTCCAGGAAAGATGTAACTTCAGGGACAACTGAACAAATAACGGCGCCCTTGGGTTTTTGCAATTTATGATGGTTGATAAATCCTGTCAGAATATAGGAGTATTCATCACTGTCCCGGCCTTGAACGATTGTCCTGAGCCGCAAAGAATTCCTTATCTCCCCTTTATAGTAAAATCCAATTGTTATGTTACTGTTGCCTATGTCGATTAGTAAAAGCATAATATTTTAATAAGATTTCAGTTGTCAGTTTTTAGTTTTTTAACTAACAACCTCTGACACCTTAACTCCTCAATTATCTTTCAATATTGTGACGTCTCCTGCTCTAACTGCTTCAATATCTCCGGAAGAAAGTCTCACAAGGAGTTCGCCTTTATCATTAATACTGTCTGCAATTCCCGATATGGTCTTCTCCTGGCTCTGGACTGAGACTTTTCTGCCTATAGTGGAGTTTAATTGAATCCAGTCATTAATTAAAGCCCTCTTATTACCATGTAAAAGGAATTTATAGGAGTTCTCCAGTTCTGAAAGCATTTCCCGTAAGAGTTTTAGCCTATCGATAGATTCACCCTTTTCTGTCTTAAGTGATGTGGATAATGGCCTTATGTCAGGCGGCAGTGCATCCAAAGACATGTTTACATTTATCCCTATGCCGACAGCTAGCAGAATAGTATTATCATTATTGGCTTTCATTTCTATAAGTATCCCGCCGGCTTTTTTGCCGCTTATATGGATGTCATTGGGCCATTTTATTTGAGCGGGCAGCCCTGTATGCTTTCTTATGGCAGAGGCAACGGCCGCAGGCGCGGCTAATGTCATTATTGTTGCATCTTCCGGAGAAAGAGGCGGATTTAATAATACAGTGAAATACAGATTGACCCCGGCAGGGGATATCCAGCTTCTGCCCAGTCTTCCCTTGCCTTGCGTCTGCGTATCCGCTACTACTACGATCCCCTCAGGATCAGTTCTGTTACGACCGATGTCGAGGGCCATATCATTTGTTGATGTAGTTGATTCTGAATAAATTATTTCCCTGCCTATAATGTCGCCTCTAAAAGCATAGATTATTTCTTCCTTTGTAAACATCTTGTTAATTCCAAAAATGAATTTCAAAAATTAATAGAGATAAATCAGACGACAGGTTTCTCCGGCCATTCGCATTCTTTATAAAGAACACATCCCCTGCATTTCGGCTTTATTGCAGTACATGTCTCTCTGCCGTGCAGGATTAGGGCAAGATTGAATTTGGTTAATTTGTTTTCAGGGAGCTGTTTTATCAGCTCTTCTTCCACTTTATCGGGATTATCAGAATGGGCGATACCGAGCCTGTTTGAGACCCTTAATACATGGGTGTCAACCGCAATTGCCTGTTTATTGAACGCACTTCCCAGGATTACATTTGCAGTCTTTCTGCCAACCCCGGGAAGTAAAGTAAGCTCTTTAATTGTGGCAGGCACTTTCCCTTTGAAGTCCGTAAGGATTTTTTTGCAGCAATTAATTATCATTTTTGACTTGTTTTTATAAAAGCCTGTGGGTTTAATTTCCGCTTCAAAGATTTCTGTTTTAGCGCCGGCAAAATCCTTTGCGGTCTTATATTTCCTGAAAAGATTCCCGGTAACTTCATTTACCTTAATGTCTGTGCACTGGGCGGACAGGATAGTTGCAACCAGGAGTTCCAGAGGGTTGGAGAAATTAAGTGCAATCTTTGGTTCCGGGTATTTTTTAAGCAGGAGATTTGCTATCTTCTGTGCATCAATCAAGTTGGTTTACCCATTTAAATACAAGGGCGAGGTGACCTCGCCACTACTATTCTTCTTTAAGAATTTTTACCTCGATCTTGCCCTTTAAGCCCTCTGCAAATTTCTCTGCATCTTTTTCCGATCCGACGATTGAGTTGTAGTGCATCGGAATGGCGATCCTGGGTTTTATATCAAGCGCTGCCTGGACCGCCTCGTCAGCAGTCATAACATATGTTCCGGAAACAGGTAATAATGCGATATCGGCTTTGAAGGTCTTCATTTCAGGGATGTAATCCGTATCGCCGGCAATATATATACGCTGGCCATTTACCGTAAATATATATCCGACCCAGTTTCGGTTTTTTATATGGAACTGTTTGTTTGTGTTATACGCAGGTACTACCTCAATTTCAATGCCGTTAACAGTAAGGCTGTCTCCGGGTTTTACTGTTTTGATATTCCCGGACAGCTTTACTGCACAATCAGGGGTTGTAACTATAACCGAATTGTTTTTTTGAATTTTCTTTACATCATCCGGGGAACAGTGATCATGGTGCTCATGAGTAATCAGAATAATATCAGCGAGATCGCCTTTCTTGATATTGAATGGGTCAGTATAGATAATGTTTTCACCGACTATTTTAAAGGTGTCATGACCTAACCAATGAATATTATCTTTCATTTCTATTGTCTCCTTCCCAAATGCATGAGCAAAACAATATATTGTTATCAGCAAAGATAAAAAGAATGCCTGCAGGATTAATTTTCTCATTGTGCCCATCCTCCCTGTACGAGATTATATCATATTGTAATCTCAGATGAAATCAGAGGGAACCATCCCTGACTCTTGCAGGATTTCTTGTAGTATTTACAAAGAAGTTTACAGTTACTGTTATAATTTGAAGCAATGAATTCTCTAAAAAAATTCATAATCCTGATTGCATTATTATTCTTCCCGGCCAATTCTTTTGCCGATGCCGACCGTGTTTTCAAGGAAAACCGGAAGTCAATTGTAGTTGTAACAGCGTATAACAAAAAGGGCCAGCCGCTTACTGAAGGAACAGGATTTATTGTAAACGCAGACGGCTCAGTTATTACAAATTATCATGTGATAGCTATTGCAAAGGATATAAAGGTCAAGGCAGGCGGCAGGGTGTTGAATGTTGAGGGCGTGACTTATGCGGACAAGGAAAATGACCTTGTAATCCTCAAGGTAAAAGGGGGAGATATGCCGGCAGTGAGGCTCGGAGATTTTGAAAAAATAAATCCCGGTGGGAAGGTTTATGTTATAAGCAAAACGGAAGATTCAGAAAACTTCATTCATGAAGGGACATTCAGGAAGATAAGAACAACTTCAACGGGAAAGAAGGTTATTGAGATTACCGCCCCTGTCTCTCATGGAAGCAGCGGCAGCCCTGTATTCAACAGCGACGGTGAGGTCATCGGCATAGTGACATTACTCCTTAAAAGGACTGAGAAACTTATTTTAGCAATGCCTTTGAATCTTATTAGAGATAAAATTAACAGCAGGAAGATCGTTATATCAATAGACAGATTAATAAAAGACTACCGGGAATCAGCCGAGTACTGGTTTTACCTCGGATATTTCCTCTCCGAGACCGGAGCATACAAAGAGGCGATAGATGTCTTAAGAGAGTCAATACGGCTCAAACCTGGTTTTGCAGATGCATACTATTATCTTGGTATAGCCTATGAAAATTCAGGTAAGTATAAAGAAGCGGCAAGGGCTTTCAAGGAGGCAGTAAAATCAAAAACCGATTTTGCCGATGCACACTTCAGTCTTGGTGTGACTTATGGAAAGCTCGGCATGTATAGAGAAGCACTGGAAGTCTTAAAGCAGGCGGTAAAGATTGAGCCCGATTTTGCGGACGCTTATTATAATATGGGCATTGTCTATGAGAAATCAGGCATGTACAGGGAGGGAATAGAAGCCTGCAAACAGGCTGTCAGTCTCAAGCCGGATTTTGCAGATGCATATTACAATCTCGGTATTGCCTATGAAAAAACGGGTTCCTATTCAGAGGCGGAGGCGGCATTTCAAAAGGTTTTAAAGTTCAGGTCCGGTTACCCGGAAGCACATTACAATCTCGGTATTATCTATTTGCTGCTAAGAGATAAGGGCTCTGCCCTGGAGAGATACGAGATATTGAAATCCATTGACACTCAATTGGCCAATAGATTGTTAAAGCTGATTTACAAATGAAGCTGTTTTCTTCTTGCCGTTTAACGGGGGTTAGATTAAAATGAAGCGGTGGAATTTGAAGGGGATTCAATAATTGTGAAAAAAAACGATAAAGACAAAAACATCACCGGCCCTATAAAGGGTGAATTTATCGCTCCGCCGGAAGTCAGCGAACCGGATGAACAAGTTAATGCCCTTCCGCCCCAGGAGGATTTCTGGAAGCCGCCGGTGCGGTTTGGAAGCGTTCCGGTTGAGAAGGAACCTCTTGGATGGGATCGCAGGCGAGGCTTTCGTAAACTTTTCCCTGTAGTCTCTCTGCCGACGCAGGTTGTTGAGCGAGTCTCTTTCGGTCATCCGGAGCTTGTGCCGAATCGTCTCTTCTGGGGTGACAATCTTCATGTGATGCGGCAGCTTCCCTCAGAGAGTATTGACCTTATCTATATTGACCCGCCCTTTTTTTCCGGCAGGCAGTACAATGTCATCTTCGGCGACCAGAACGAGCTTCGTTCCTTCTCCGACATATGGGAAGGCGGTATGCCCGGTTATCTCATCTGGCTTAACGCACGGCTTTATGAGATGAAACGGTTGCTAAAAAACACAGCCTCTATTTATGTACACCTTGATTGGCACGCAAGCCATTATTTGAAGGTGGAAATGGATAAGATTTTTGGAGTCGATAAGTTCCGCAATGAAATAATATGGCATTATGGTGGGTGGTCTAATACGCGTTATACCCAATTTAGCAGGAAGCACGATGTCATATTGTTCTATGCCAAGACTGCAAGTAATTATTTCAATATCATCACAGAACCCTGGGAGAAAGAAAAATACATAAAAAATAGAAAACAAAAGGTTTACACAGATGAAGACGGCCGTGAATTTGTTTGGGCAGATGGTAGGAACACTGTAAAAAGATATATTGACGAAGTATTACGGGAGGGGAAAGCAATTGATGCTGTTTGGGATATTAGAGCACTTACGACATCATCAAAAGAACGGATAGGGTATCCCACCCAAAAGCCTGAACCTCTTCTGGACAGAATTATAAATGCCTCAAGTAAAGAAGGCGATGTTGTTGCTGACTTCTTCTGTGGCGGAGGGACAACGCTTGCTGTTGCGCAAAAACTTAATCGCAAGTGGATTGGTTGTGACCAGTCACGTGTTGCAGTTGCACTTACAGCGGATAGAATCAGCCGTCTTATTGAAGAAGAAATAGGTAAAATATTTTCAGTGCCGGATTTTACAGTCGAGCACTGGGGCATATATGAGGTGGATCGGTTGTCAAAGATGCCGCCGGATCAATTCCGTGCATTTATATTACGCGCATTCGGTGCAGTGCCGGATGATACACAGCCGGGTATCCACGGCATGAAAGGCGCTATTCCGATTTATGTCGGAGAGCCAAGCCAACGTTCTCAGGTAACGGCAAAAGATGTTGAAGCCTTTGCCAATGCCATCCGTAAAACAATTCGATATCAGCAAGATAACTTGCGAGATGGAATTATGCTTGCGTGGGCGTTCAGACCCGATGCAGTTCAGGCTGCCGAGCATCTCCGTGATATGGAAATTACAGACCTAAATTTTGTCCGTCTGGAGCAGATTCGGATTGACTCCCCTCGTTTCCGTGAACATGTTGCGGCTCTTTCTACAGATCACGCTGACTATGCAAACTTCCTTACCTTTGTTCAGCCCCCGAAGGTAGAAATCGGGTGGAAGAGGCTGTTGGCAAGAACTTACATCTTTGATGTTACCGAGACAGTAGTGTTGAACGCCGGAGCTAAGATTATCAACGTACAGTGGGACTTTAACTATGACGGACGGTTTACGAGCACAGCCGGTTATTCCTTCATCCGCACTGCAAAGAAAGAGCCGGCATTGCAGGCTCAATATGAATTTGTTAAAACAGGGAAGTTCCGCATTGCATGCAAGGTGCAGGATGACATGGGCGGTGAAGGAATCTGGACAGGTGAGATTGAGGCCACTTAATGTTTAACGAGTTTGCAAGATATGAACAGCAATTTTCCGACTGGCGCAGGGATGGCTATCCCGGTGTCAAGCCGGAGACCTATAAATATATTGACTTCCTGAGCGATCCCAACGATGACCAGTCGCCGAGGGCAGGTACGCTTTGGCATCATCAGTGGGATGCATTCCTGAGAGTTGTATATTGCTATGAAGTGCTTGGCAAAACAGAAATCGGGACTAATGGACTTCTTTTAAATATAGTGACAGGAGGCGGCAAGACGGCTGATATTGCTGCGTTAATAGCATGGCTGCGAATCGCTCACGAGGTGCAGAAGTTTGTGCTGCTCTGTCCAAACCTCATTGTAAGAGACCGCCTGGAAGAGGATTTTGAAAAGGGCAAGGTATTCAAGGATCGCGGCCTGCTGCCTGATTGGTCACATACCCATCCCGAGGACTTCCCACTAACAACTCTTGGAACCGGTAAAAGCGGAGGTTGGTCGAGTCTTTTCAGCGCGGATGTTGTGCTTGGCAATATCCACCAATTCTATCAAAGCAATCAAGCTGGACAAAGCAACCTTTCAGCTCTTATGAATGGTCCGGAATTCGCCTTATTCAACGACGAAGCGCATAACTCACCCGCAGAAGAATATGACGCAACATTAAAACGGATGCATGAAAAGATTGTTTTGCGTATAGATACTACTGCAACGCCTGACCGGGCAGATGGCAGGTCTCCGGACAGCAACATGATTTATGAATACAGCGTCAGCGATGCGCTTGCAGACCGCATCATCAAAACGCCTGTCGTGTATCAACCGGACATCAGGATAGTTCAGCTTACTTATACCGATGCAAAGACAGGTGAAAAGAGACGGGTTGAAGAAATTGACTGGGCAGAGGTAGACCGGCTCGGACTGACTGCTACTCAATGGGTTACAGATGATGAGCCGATGCGGCAACAAATGGCAATAGCCCTTCGCCGTCTGGAAGAACAGGAGCGCCGCGCTAAAGGGCGGTATCAACCGATTCTGTTCGTGATCGCAGTCTGCAAAGCGGATGCAGAAAAGGCTGCACATACATTGAATAAATTCTTCAAAATCAGAACACTCCTCGTGACCGAAGACAGCGACGAGAAAGACCGCCAGAAGGCGCGTGAACTTGGCAAAGAGCAAAAGACTGCAAATCCTTACAAGGCAGTGGTCAGCGTGCTGATGCTGCGGGAAGGCTGGGACGTCCCTGAAGTAAGTGTAATCCTGCTTCTCCGTAAATTCAGCAGCAAGGTCTACGGACAGCAGGTTATCGGTCGTGGTTTAAGGCAGGTAAGAGGTAAAAAGATGAGCCGCAGATTTGCGCTGTTGTTGACCATCCCAAACTGGAGCATCAATGGCTGTGGGATATCTTCAACGCGAGGAAACGGGAAAACGTGCTAATTGATGATCTGTTTGACGAAACGGAAGACCTTCCGGAACCGCCTCCAAAACAGGATTTGTTAAAACCTGAAAACGTCATTGACGTGCCGCCGCCTGATCCGAGCATTATCGTTGACAAACCTTTTGATCTTGGAGACTTTGAGGCGCCGCCCGAGCCTGTAAAAAACTGGAAAGAAGTGCTGGCTGGTTTGAAATATGATACGACAACGGTCGAAATTACAAAGGTGGAGATTGCAGGTGTAATCGGGCGTGAGCTTGCCGGAGAACGATGGAAGACAATTCACAGCGCGCCGGAAATGCCGAACGGCGCAGATGCAACAAAAGCAGAAGTGTCTAATGAAACCATTCGTGACGCTGTTAAAGAAACTGTTCTTCAAATGTCGGAGGAATTGACTGTAGATACAGGTTATGCATCCGGTTTTAAGAGCGAAGTCTACAGTGCATTAATAGGCCATGTCCGTGAAAAGTTTCTGAATCGTATGTCATTGGGACTTGCCGAGCGGAGCGACTTGATTTTTGCGTGGAAGATGCTCCCGCAGGTAAAAAGTAATGTATCGGCAATTCCGGGATTGATAGCGGGGATAATAGAATATGGCAATCAGTAAACACGGCGAGTTCTGGAATCCTCAGAAGAGTCCCTATAACTTTGAACGTTTTCAAAGTGACATGGAAAGACGCATGATGGTGCGCCTCGATGCTGATCCCGATGTAAAGAAATGGATGAAGCGGCACGGGATTTCCATCCCGTGGATAGATGGACAGAAACACCAGCGGCGTTATGTGCCTGACTTTATTGTCGAGTATTCAGACGGACGGAGGGCGCTTATTGAGGTGAAAGATCCAAGCCGTATTGATTCAAATGACGTGCAACGCAAACGCAAGGCGGCTGAGATGTGGTGCAAGCAGAGGGGAATGGAATATTTTATTGCTACGATTACGTAACAATTACGACATCAACAGATAGGGACAGAAGAGCAAAGAGGGACAACTTGCCCATTAATATAAAAGTAAAGTATGCAAATCTAAAGTTGAAACTTTTACAGTGGCGAACGTCATCCTTTGTAAGAATCGGTAAGATTTGGAGTCATATCAGTTTTTATAGTCTTACCATCTTAGGCATACTTATGGCTTCTATACTTTATCTGCCATCTACTCAAAAAGCTATTGCTCAATTTAATAATGTTGACACCTTATTAATAGCTATTGGCGGGATGCTTGGGACAATGATTGCACTAGTCTTTACCCTCTCGGTTATCCCGATACAGCGGGCAGTTGAAACCTTCAGCCCCTCTGTTACATGGATGTATAGAAATGACCGCGTAACACAATTTATTTATTTTGTTTTAGCTCTATTTTGCTTATTGCAATTTCTGTTTGCAATCGAAAACGTCATTCAAGTTAGTAAAGCTTTGCTATTACCTGTTGGAATTTTCATGATGGGAGCATCGTTTGATTTGCTTCGCTGGCATTATCGGAGAATAAGCCAAATGCTTGATCCGGGAGAAGCGATTAAGCGATTGACAGCAGAGATTGAGAAATACATAAGCCGGACCCAGCAAAGACTATCTCGTTTAGCTCAAATTCAGTGGGATATGATGACAGAGAAACAAAAAAAAGAACAGTCTAGAATACAGATTGAATCAGCCTATTATTTGAGTTTGAAAGGCTACAATAACCAAATTAATCGATGGACTGGTGAACTGGCGGAGATTTCATATAAAGCAGTTGGTAAGAGTGAAATTTATTCTTCTGAAATTGCAATTGCTGCATTAGTGAGAATCGCCTGTCATTATTTGGATACCCGGAAAGATAACATGATTGTTTATTCTTCTCCTGACGAATATTTCCTGTCTTCAGAAAGTGACGTTAATGCTGTGCTGACATCAATATATGAGCACATGAAGAATATGGCTCATCGTGGGAGAGTGTGGGTAAAATCTATGAGTCAGGATATAATTAATG
>CAYMUX010000076.1:0-17671 GCA_964393845.1 uncultured Nitrospiraceae bacterium | reverse complement strand
GCGCTGGATGCGGTCATAACAACTTTGATTGCGCCTTTGGTCAGATCCTCATTATGCCACTCAGGTCTTAGCTCGATGATCTCATTATATAGATCAACCGCAATCCTGCGACTCATGGCTACGATCATTCCCTTGCCGTCAATTACGGCCTGCCGCTGTTCAAAGTGTGCAACAATGTCTTTTGCCAGGTTTTTAATTCTTTTCTCATTGCCGACTATAGCTTCAAGCTTGGTCCATTTGGCTTTAGCCAGCTGGGGCGAATAGCAATTCGCCCCTACATCTTCGTCTGCTTCCAGATCCTTGTCGAACTCCACAATCAAGCGTCTGCCCTCTTCATCCAGATTGACCTTGGCCAGACGGCTCTCGTAGTAAATCTTAACGGTGGCCCCATCAGCAACTGATTGGGCAATGTCGTATATGTCAACATACTGCCCGAATATTGCGGGGGTATTTATGTCCGTGCCTTCAATCGGCGTGCCTGTGAAACCAATGTATGTCGCATTCGGCAAGGCGTCTCTCATGTATTTGGCAAAGCCGTAGGCAATGCGCTTGCCGATTACCTCTTTGGTCTCTTTGTCCTTTTCATCAATCAATTTTGCTTCAAAGCCGTATTGAGTCCGGTGGGCTTCATCAGCAATTACAACTATGTTGGTTCTGTCTGATAGCCGGTCATATTCCACACTGCCGTCAACAGGTAAAAACTTTTGAATCGTGGTGAATACAATGCCGCCCGATGCAACCTTCAACAGCTCTTTCAAATGCTCCCGGTCTTTTGCCTGGATCGGCTCCTGTCTGAGCAACTGTTTTGAAGATGCAAAGGTGTCAAACAACTGATCGTCCAGATCATTGCGGTCAGTGATAACTACAACGGTAGGGTTGTTGAGACTCAAAACCAGTTTGCCTGTGTAGAAAACCATTGAAATGGATTTGCCGCTGCCCTGTGTATGCCACACAACTCCGCCCTTGCGGTTTCCGTCTGCGGAGGCGGCCTTCAATGTGTTTTCCACTGCCTTGTTGACTGCGTAGTATTGATGGTAGGCAGCTAACTTCTTAGTTGTCTGAACTGTGATTAAGCTGATTTTCTGATTGCCCTGATTTTGATTTTTTAAATCATGGTCATCATTTAATCTGTTTAATCCTGGTTCAGATATTATTGATTTCTCAAATAATATGAAGTTGCGCACAAGGTCTAACAGGGTGGCAGGGCTCAGCATTCCTTTTAAAAGGGTCTCTAATTGCGGGGCAAACCGTGAAGCCTCGGTTTTGCCGTCAGCAGACTTCCATGACATATAACGGCTGAACTCAGACGAGATACTTCCTGCCCTGCAATCTATCCCGTCTGAAATAATGCAGAATGCGTTGAAGACAAACAGGCTTGGAATGGTGGCTTTGTAGGTTTGTATCTGGTCAAAGGCTTTTCTTACGGTAGCATTCTCATCCGCCGCATTCTTCAACTCGATCAGCACAAGCGGGATGCCGTTTACAAAGAGCAATATATCAGGCCGCTTGTTCTGGTTGTTCTCAATGACGGTGTACTGATTGACTGCGAGAAATTCGTTGTTGAGAGGATTGTCGAAATCAATCAATGCAACTTCGTAACTGCGTTCGTATCCGCTCTGCTGATACGGGACTTTTATTTTCTCAATTAAGAACCGGTGAAAGGTTTCGTTGTTGTGTAAAAGGTCCGGGGAATAGATACGCAGCACCTTTTGTATGGCTGTTTCCTGTGCATCTGCCGGAATATGAGGATTTATTTTTGCAATCGCATTACGCAAACGATTAGTTAAAATTATTTGCTGATAATTTTCTCTTTCACAAAACAAACCTTCGGGTGAAAGTTCCTTGCCATTGGCATATTCCCATCCCTGCGATTGCAATAGTTCAATCGCTGATTCTTCAATGATATTTTCGGTAATTGGTTTCAAACTATTTTTTCTTTATTGGGATGTTAAGTTTTTTCACTGCCTTGTCAAAATCGCTTTCAAAAAGTTTATCCTGAACGATGCGGTATTTTTCAAATTCACTGTCGGCAAATGCTTTGGCAATGGCTTGCGTTACTTTACCGGCATTGCTCAAAATATCTTTTTCATTGAACTGTAAAAACGCATTCAGTTTACCAGCCCAGTCATTCATCGTCATCGGGATATTGCGTTCTGCCTGTGTTTCGGCATAATCCAGATACATGGTTACAAAGCGGTCAAGATTTTTTATCTCTTTTTCAGTTAAATAGTTTTTTGCAACGGAAACATCTGTCTTGATAATTTTTCCTGACGGTGCATTTTTCCAGGTGGTTAAACCCATGCGTTGTTTTTTGCTGTCGGCACGGTTTATTATCAGTTCGGCTGCTGTGTTGCCGTGAATAGCAAAGTGCAATTTGTTTTGAACCGAAGCAAAAAAGTTTTGTGTTACCTTATCATCAGCGTTGTAATCAACAGCGGTAGCGTAGATGTCGGTTATCTTCTGGTAAAATCTTCTTTCGCTTGCCCGTATCTCCCGTATTTCAGCAAGCAACTGTTCATAATATTCCTTGCTTAAAAATGCTCCGTTCTTCAGCCGTTCCTTATCCAGCACATAACCACGAATGGCAAAATCTCTCAACACCGAAGTAGCCCATTGCCTGAACTGTGTGGCTCTTTGCGAATTGACACGGTAACCAACAGATATGATTACATCAAGGTTATAAAACCTGGTTTTGTATTCCTTACCATCTGCTCCAGTGTGTCGGAAATCCCGACATACTGACTGTTCATCCAATTCGCCTTCAGCAAAAATGTTCTTTAAGTGTTCGGTAATCGTGCTTCTTCCTTTATCAAACAGCACACTTATCAGTTTTTGAGTAAGCCATACTGTTTCATTTTCTACACGAACTTCAATAGTGTTTTCGCCTGCCTGTGAAGTGAACACTAAAAACTCCGCCGTGCTGTTTCGTATTTGAAGATTTTTATTTTTCATTCTTTTTCCTGCTTTTTATCTTTCACCCTCACCTCCCCGCTCATCAGCTTGGGTAAGAGCGCGTCAAGCAGATGTATGCTGGTACGGATTCATTTTTCATTTCAATTTTCCATAAATATCATGTATTGCTGCTTTTAATACTTGCCAACTAATTTTCGCTGTATGCATATCAGGATTGAACCCCGAACTCATTTGTTCATAGGGATGGATGTAATTTCTAAAATCTCTTAGCGAGTGACTATATTTTTTTACATCTAACCCGATAAAACCTATATTGTTTGCTACATCAATGAAATTATTTAAAGACCATTCATGAAATTGTTTTGCTTTACCCGTATCCTTATGTTTCGGGCAAACAGAAGATTGATTGAACTGCTTAGGATTTTCCGTGGCAACGCCAAGCAATATTCCTTCTAAAATGCTACCACATAAAAAAATTACTGAAAGAGAGGCTCCTGCCTTTAGACATTGTTTTACTTCTACAATCCTTTGCTCTAAAACAAGAGTTACCGCACCATCAATTTTCAGTGAGCTTATTGAAATTTCGTCAACTTCCTTCTTTAAGAAATCTTCAATAGTATCTACAGGTTTTTCTTTTTTCAGCTTCTTTCCTTGTAGTTTATAGGATATAGTCAAGCATTCTTCATATAGCTGTAGATTAAGGTTTTTGGAGTCCTGATTATTTATTTTCAATTGGGCTTCATAGTATAAAAGCATCTCTTCAGTTATTTTACCAACGATACTATCTGTTTCTATCTCCCATAATGCTCGTAATCGATTTGCCTTTGAACTTCCGTATTTATCATATTTTGAATTATTAATGTCTAACTTAACAATGTCATATATAAACCTATAAAATGAGCTATTTGAGAAATCGAGTACATACCCTCCAGCCATTGAGAATATCGTTTCCAGTTTTAGTTTTTCTATTTGTGAAATATTTGCCATGTTCTTAATTAGTCACCCTCACTTCCCCGCTCATCAGCTTGGGTAATAGTGTATCACGCAAGCAGATGAGGGAAGGGTTTAGATTGTTGCCTTTGCTAAATCATTGCTCAACCTCTAATTCGCACTAATTTTGTCCCTGACCTTGCAACACAGACCTCATTTTTTATTATGAACGCTTCTATCCAGTGCGTTCCCACATAGGATGTGCTCTCCCAACGGACGTTATTGTTCGTATTGCTCTCACTTTCATAAAATTCTCCCCGCAGTTGTCCTGCTGCTGCTGCCTCACGCCCCGTATTTACAATTTGCCATTTTACTTCATAAGGAGGCGGCACGTTTGTTGAAACAACAAATTTCAATCCGACATCCTTTGGCACTGGCCGCTCAGTTAAATTCCAAAGCTTCTTTTGGCTGTACAATCTTCGATGGACAGCGCCTTTTACACTTGCTTTATATGAGGGAATAACAGGCCACTCAGGAGCTTTGCAATGCTGGGAATCTGACAATGCGGGGACCTGCACCGAGGCAATAACTGGGACAATTGCCCCCTCTGATAGATCCACACTGAGAGCCTTTGCAGCCTGCAAAGAAATATTACGCCCAACTGTTGGCGATAAGCTTTCACTAAATTCGTAAATTGTTCTTTTTTCAGCAATGCGGGCGAAATCAACTTGAACTTTTTCATGCCAGCTAAGAAAGGCCTGTCGTCGAACAGGCTTTTCATTCCACTTATCGGCAAAATTTTCATCTGGATCAACCGGATTGGCAACCCACCATTGCCCATTTCTGTTCTCTATATATTTCATCATATCTTGGACTATATCTATGAGGGCATCATATAAGTTACCCTGATTCTGATAAGAATGTGCTGCTAAGGTGGTAATAAGAATTGACGCTGGCCTATTCTCCTTATCATTCTGAAAATGGATATCTCGATGACGTTTCAAAAGTTGCACTGCTCTCTGTAGAGGCGTTTTTATTTGCCATTCTGGTACGTCCTCAATACTTGCCTTCATCGATTCTGCAAATTCAGCTCTCTTTTCTTGAAGAACAACTTTCATTCTGTCATAAAACCAATCAGCATAAGCTATTGGATTGCTTTTCTGCCATTTCACAAGATCGGTATCGGTCAGGAGAATTCCTGTAGGTACTCTCTCTTTGTTCGGAATACTAGGCAGTACATCCATATGAAACTGCAAGGGATACTCTAAACACCAGCACCGCCGTGATTCATCTAAAATGTCTGCGATATCATTACGTTCTTTAAGACGACACCCAACCATCTGCTTGAGCTCTTCTTGAGTTACTTTTTCTTTCTCAATCTGAAGATGGCACACTAGATCGATATCGTATTCGTCCTTGTCGGATATCGGGCGAATTACTGTACCCAAACGAAATGACCCTTGAGGATAAATTTCTGGAGCATAATTTCTTAGCTCAGAGTCTTCCTTTGCAAGCCACTCACCTATATCCTCATACTTCAATACTGCATCATCATGGAGATGCTCAGGGATATCTAATATCTCTGCAAGTTTCGCCAAGTATTCTGTCAGTTGCTTTTTCAATGTTATCTCCATATTACCCCCTATTACGTATACATTGGCGTATACGTCTGCGCCTTATGTGCCAGAAACTTCCGCTCAAATATTGGTCTGAATTTGCGAGCGTAGTGCATTGCCTTGCCGATCAAGTCCTTGGCCTTTTCTGTTCCATCCAGGGAAAATTCATCAGCTGCAACCCTCGGATTCAGGCGCTCAATCTTTCCATCAGCCAGCAGGAAATGAGCTTGATTGTCGGCTGCAATACTTTGTCCGCGCATAATGACATCAATCGCAGCATTTTCAAATGCCCAAGCAAGAATGCCCCCTGAGTTGAGGCGTTTTCTTCTATGTGTAACGGCATCAGATGTTCCAATACTGAATGCCCATGTTTTTTCCAAGGGGATACCCAAGGTACCGTAAGCTTCAACGATTCCCACCATTATCGGATTGTTTGCCCAAACACCCCCATCGACAAGTCGTATGTTATCCACCTCACGGCAGCATGCGAAAAAGGTTGGTGCTGCACTCGTTGCTAAAGCAATTTTCCATGCTTCCACCTTATAGTCGGTCTTCAGCCTTGCATGATGGGGCGTGCGAAAAATATAAACATCATCTTCCCCAATGTTATAGGTTGGAATCACAAGCCTCTTCTTGCTATCAGCAAGCCTCTTATCTTTGAAGCAATCTTGCAAAGCTTTCATCATTACTTTTTGCGAATATTTTCGATATACCCAATGCTGTATCCATTTGAGACCACACCATCGTGGGAATATAGTTGGACCTTTTGAAAGATAGAATTCAACAATCTCTTTAGGCCTCATGCCGAGACCTAATCCTAATGCTATAATGCCACCTGTCGAAGTGCCTGTAATTAAGTCAAAGTGATCAATAATATTTATGTTCAGGTCTTCTTCTATGGCAGCCAGTACGGCAGCTGAAAATAATCCTTTAATTCCCCCACCGTCTAGAGATAATATCTGGAATCGATTGTATTCATTTTTTTCAATGGGCTCTACTGACTCAGTCATGAGATACCTCAAACAATGCAGATTTAGCTACTCTCACCTCCCCACTCATCAGCTTCGGCAGGAGCGTATCACGCAGGCGAGTGAGGGTGCGGATTTGGTTCCTGTTTCGAATAATCTTTTCCCAGTAATCATTAGTCGCGCGATCAAACTTCTTTAACTTTTCTAAGGGAGGCCGCCTCAATGTGAGATTGAAAATATCCTCAGGATTAACTCTTTGATGACTACCACTGGTTCCGCCAACTGCATTTGCAAGCTCCTGCATTACATTCCATGATTTGAGATAGCAATAAATGAAGCCGAAATAGTCTGATCGTTTTGGTTTAACGACTTGAAATTCTGTTGAACAGATAGAGCAATCCTCATTTACTTCACCATAAACTGACCACACTCTTGGAGTCCTCGGATTTAGCTTTGACACAAGAACTGTATTTGGCAAGACTCTGTATTTGTTACTCCTGATCTCATTACCTAATTCTTTTTTAGGTTCTTGTCCATCATCAAAAGCTGGAATGCTGTAGTGCTCAAATAATGTAGTCGGCTGTTTTATTGGATTAATGCTTAATTTAACATGACCTGCAATATCTGAAAGAGTAATTTCCTCCCATCCCTCCTCCGCCTCCTCCACAAACCACTGCCTGAACAGCGTCTCCGCCAATGCCTCCAGTGTCTTGTTCTGCCGGTGCAGCAGGTCTATCTTGTCATCCAAACTGCTGAGGACAGAGGCGATTTGAATTTGTTCGGCTAATGGGGGGAGAATAATTTCAAAACTCAACAAAGCATTAATTTGCATGTTTGGTTGAGTTGAAGTCCCTCCTGATATTGATTCAATGAAAGAGTTGTAATAAGGAGTTCTGAAATTGTAATAAAGAAATTTTGGCAAACACTTTTTCTCGTCAGTTCTTATTCTTATTAATCCATTATTAAATACAGAAATCACATCTTCTTCAATAAATTTATTTACACCGATTGATGCACCTGTTCTTGCAATTATAATTTCATTTTCCCTGAGTTGATATCTTTTGAAATTTCTTTCTTCAACCTCGCAAAATCCCCAGTCGTCATATTGTTTTGATTGAGATACATCTTGAATTCTCAGACATTTAATTCCTGAATCATAGCTAACAATCGGCGCTCTTTTAATAGCATCAAGTCCTGTATTAGCACTCTCAGTTATTTCTTTTATCTTAATTTCCTTCCACTCAGACATCGGCTTCAACTTTAAAATTGATTTTAGAAAGATTGTGTTTAATCAGCTCGTTCAAATCATTTTCTTCGGCAATTTGTTTTTCCAGCTCTGTTTTCAATAAAGTAAAGCGTTCTGCAAAATTGAAATCATCCTCATCATCAGGCAAGCCGATATACCTGCCGGGAGTCAGTACATAGTTCAACGCCTTCACTTCACCTAAAGTCGCTGATTTGCAGAAGCCCTGTACGTCTTTGTACTCACCTTCTCCTGTGCGCCAGTTGTGGTATGTGCACGCGATCAGAGCGATATCTTCATCGGACAAATCCCTGTTCCTGCGGTTGATCAAATAGCCCATGTTGCGGGCGTCAATGAACAATATCTTGCCATGCCGTTTTTGCTTGTTACGGCTTAGAAACCAGAGACACGCGGGTATTTGTGTATTCAGAAATAATTTGGTAGGCAGGTTTACGATGCAGTCTATCAGATCGTTTTCCACCATCGCCTTGCGTATCTCGCCTTCGTTGCTGGTCTTAGTTGTCAGTGAACCTTTCGCTAATACAAAACCTGCCTGTCCCGCAGGCGCAAGGTGATAGAGGAAATGTTGTATCCAGGCATAGTTGGCATTATTTGCAGGTGGAGGCAGCTTCTGCCCCAGCACGCTCCAGCGTGCATCATCACGAAGCAATTCACCGCTCCAGTCACTGTCATTAAATGGCGGATTGGCGATGATATAATCTGCCTTCAGGTCTTTGTGCATGTCATTCAGAAAAGAACCTTCGTTATTCCACTTTACATTACTGCTGTCTATGTGACGGATAGCTAAGTTCATCTTAGCTAATCGCCAGGTGGTCTGGTTGCTCTCCTGTCCGTAAATTGAGATGCGGTCTGCCGGATTGAGGGACAACCCGTTTTTCTTTTTCTTATAGTAATCCCTATGGGCCTCTACAAACTTTTCGCTCTGCACAAACATACCGCCGGAACCACAGCATGGGTCAAAGACTCGTCCTTCGTATGGCTCCAGCATTTCAACAAGCAGCTTTACAACACTGCCCGGCGTGTAGAACTGGCCTCCCTTTTTACCTTCCGCCAATGCAAATTCCCCAAGGAAGTATTCAAACACTCTTCCCAGGAGGTCTTTACTTCTGGCTTCCTTTGTCCCCAATTCCGCACTGCCGACAAGGTCAATCAAACCGCCCAAACTCTGCTTGTCCAGCTTCTCCTGCGCAAACACTTTCGGCAATACACCTCTCAGCGAAGGATTGTCTTTTTCAATCGCATCCATTGCATCGTCAACATCCTTACCGATGGTGGGGAGCTTTGCCCGCCCCTGCAGCCAACCCCAGCGTGAAGAAGGCGGCACATAGAAAACCTTTTCAGCAGTGTATTCGTTTTTATCTTCAGGGTCTGCGTTTTTATAGTCGCCTTTGCCCTCTTTCAGTCTTTGATAAAGTTCTTCAAAGGCGTCTGAGATGTATTTTAAAAAGATCAAGCCCAATACAACATGCTTGTATTCGGCGGCATCCATGTTCTTCCGCAGCTTGTCCGCCGCCTTCCATAACTTCTTCTCTAACGGTCCATCATTTTGGGCCTTCTTCTCTTTAACAATTCGAGCCATCAGTCATTCTCCTTCATAAACGGATACAAATTTTCATTTAATGTTCCCAACCAACAGCAGGCGTTCTTAAAGCGTGCCCTTTCATCTACCTTGGTTTGATATAAGCTCAGTTTAGTCTATCCCCACTATGGATTACTGGGTATAATCTACAAGATTTTATAAGTTTTGGGAAGTAAAAATTAATGGAAGTTTCGATTGAACATGAATCTGTAAATCAAAATGACGACTGATGATGGAAGTCACCGCAAAATAACTACGGCGTTTAATCTGCCCGACTAATTCGACGACGTCCCCTTCCCTTTCAACCTGTCAAAACCATCCATTGCCTGTGTGAAATACCCGGACGAGGGCTGGAGATAAGAAATCGCGGTTTTATAACTCTCCATTGCCTTTTCCCTGGATCCCTTTTCCTCAAATGATTTAGCAATATAATAATAGTTTCTGCCTATGCCCTTTCTGTGTAATTCTGAATTATACGGAAATACTCTCAGCGCCTTGTCTCTGATGGCAATGGCATTATCCCAGTCTTGTTTTTTTTCATAAACGCCAGCTACAGCATCAAACGGATCAAGGGCGAGAGATAATAGGTAACGCGTGTCTGAATTCTCCGGCTGTTTCAGTAAATCTATAATCTTCAGTCCGTCACTCAGTATATCTTCCCGGTTTGTGTCTTTATCTTCAAGATAGAGATCAAGAAGCAGGGCACGCAGCGGAATGGATTCCGGGACTGTACTAATATTTTTTTTCATTTTCACGATCACCCCGGGATAGGAAACCATGCCGCCCTTATATTGCCTTATGTCCTCTTCGGCCTCGTTCAATACATTATCTTTCCTCAGCCAGGCAGCTATACTTTTTGATATTTCAGTCAGCCTGACAGGAATCTCTTCATCTTTTATACCGGTGAGGCTGAAGGATCTGCCTGGTCCCGATTCCCCTTCTTTTATGACAAATGCATCTACTCTCCATTTATTGCCGAATCTTATTAAATCTCCATAAAGCGAGAATTGAGCAGTCACTCTTTCATTTATCTTTTCCACTACCTTTGGCTCTATCTTCCATAATATGCCGCCCCTTTTTTTCGAATCTTCCTTTCCCGTCCACATGAACGATGGTTCAATTTCATACAGCTTCTCCCTGATCACTTCCACGGGCACTATCTCGATAAATCCATATCCGGCAAACTCTGAACGCAGCACAGCAGGGATATTCATATCAAGGGAATTCTGACGAACATCATTGAAGGGAAAAATTGCTAAACTTACTTTCCCGGCTTCAGGACTCGCAGAAAAAGAAACTCCTGAAGTTGACAGGAGAATGAGTAAGATGCAAAGCGTTATTATGAGAGGCCTTATTTTTTTCACACAATCACCATCAGCGTCTCATTCAATTTATCCTGTTTTACTTAAAGTGAAGAACAACCTGCTGCTCTTAAAGAATTGTATTTGAGTAATCTGTTTTAGTCAAGGCTGGAATCAATGAGTTAATGGATGCAGAGATCCCGTTCAATTAGAAAAAGACATATACTATTAAAATATAAAAAGAGGGTACGGTTATAAAAGTCTTTTTCTCAAATATCCAACTCCTGCAAGACCCGATGCAAGCAAAGCAAACGTGCCCGGTTCAGGTACAGGCGCTGCAGCCGGATACGGAGCAGCAAGGTTAGTTGAATAAATCCCTTCTAATAAAAATTTCTCTGTCTCCGTGCCGTTGAGCATATCTATTTCCATAAGCATGCTCTTATCACGAATGGCATACAGTTCTCCAGTAATAGGATCAAATTCTACACCAACATCCGCCAGATCAAGAAGGGTAAATCATAAGATGCAATAGCCTGGCCTGAAGTTTTATCTAGTTCATAAAGCATATCAGACTGACAGCCCCATCCACTCATACAACCCGTTAACGCATAAAGCTTGTCCGTCCTGAAATCTATGGCCAGTCCGTTATGATTTATTTGCCTTCCCAGATGACCTATAGAGCTGACAGCGCCTGTTACCGGATTTATAGAAAGCAGCTCATCGGTTGGTCCATGTAGTCCATAAAGATTACCTGCTCTGTCAAATGAAAGACCATTTATCCATCTTGGAGTCGAGTTTGTACCGGGTGAACCTATATAATTGATCATTCCCGATGAGTGATCTATGGAATAAAGTTGACTCCTGCCGGTGTCCCAGGCATACAATTCATTTTTTGGATTAAATGCTAGGGAGTTTGTCATAAAATTCGGGGTCTGACCATTCTTTAGTAAAAGCCGGGTTACAAGATTAGTGGCCCCGGTTATAGGGTCAATACTCCATAAACCAGAACTTTGTCCATGAGGTGATACGGTATAAAATTTATTAGCATCGATAATCTCGTGAGAACCATAATCTCTGTCATCAGTTACCTGTGCCCTGGATATATTTGAAAATATGAAAATTACAGTTATGACAATAAACGTAATGAGTATTGTCAGTTGCAATAATGATTCTGAATTTCGTGTTTTTGCTCTGTGTTCCATCTTATCCTCCTCTACTATTAGTTTGTTTATCTTTGTGTGTTTATTTATTGAAAAGCTCTTCATATCCAGAGAGTTGTCTATATTTAAAATCTGTCTTAATCTTCCAACAATTTAGGAATTGGTTTTCATATTTTATTTCTGTATATAAAGAAAGTTATAAACTAAAAATAACACAGAGGAATTAAAATGTCAACTATATTTACACTTATGTATTCTTATTTAACACTTTTGATTCGTTCAATCTTTGGATTATAGGATTGGATAAAACTTACGATAGAATTCTCTTCTCTTGTTTTGAATATGAACTTTATAGTTCTTAATAATCTATTTTGATTGAGGTTGCCTAATTGAAGCTGAAATTTTATAATATTCCGTCTTCTTCACTAGTTGCTGTAAACATTCTATTAATGTGGAGGTATAATGAGGCTTGAAGGGAAAAATGCTTTAATAACAGGTGCAGCCCAGGGAATCGGGAAATCCATTGCGCTGGGAATGGCAAAAGAAGGCGCCAATGTGGCAATAGCTGATGTAAATATTGAAAGTGCGCAAAATACATCGCAGGAAGTAAGAGCGACAGGAGTTAAAAGCATAGCCATAAAACTTGACGTTTCAAACCAGGAGAACGTTATAAATGCCTTTAAAACTATTACCGGTGAATTCGGCTCTCTCGATATTCTGATTAATAACGCTGGGATTACAAGGGACGGGGTGATTCTCAGGATGAAGGAAGAAGACTGGGACGCTGTACTGAATATAAATCTGAAGGGTTCATTTTTATGCAGCAAAGAAGCCATAAAGATAATGAGCAAACAGCGCTCAGGAAAGATTATAAGTATCTCTTCCGTAGTTGCATTTATGGGGAACCCCGGCCAGGCAAACTACAGCTCTTCAAAAGCCGGCCTTATCGGCCTGACAAAAACAATCGCTAAAGAATACGCAAGCCGGGGGATCAGGGCTAATGCAGTAGCACCCGGGTTTATTCAAACCGCTATGACTGATGTGCTCAGCGATGAAGTCAAAGATGAAATGAAAAAAGCCATTCCCCTCGGGCAGTTTGGTACGCCGGAAGATGTAACTAACGCGGTTATATTTCTTGCTTCAAAAGAAGCTGATTACATAACCGGTCAGGTTATTCATGTAAATGGCGGCATGTACATATAATATATGAAATATTTTTTATAAATATGTATAATTGATAGCTTGAACTTCGTAATTCAAATTATGAATTGAAATTAAAAAATGGAGGTGCTAGATGTCAGTTGAAGCAAAAGTAAAGGATATAATCGCAAAACAACTCGGGGTTGATATGGAAAAAGTAACACCTGGGGCATCATTTATAGAAGATCTTGGGGCCGACTCACTTGATACAGTTGAACTAGTCATGGCTTTTGAAGAGGCGTTTAATATTGAGATTCCGGACGAAGACGCAGAGAAGATTTTAAAAGTTCAGGACGCCGTCAAATATATAGAAGACAAATCAGTAAACTAAGATAAAAAAAGGGATTTACCGCAGAGGAAGCATAGGTTAAAAAGGAAGTTGAGAAGATAAGAAGTTGTGATGCTGAGAAAAGGCAATATTTTTTCCCTCCCATCTTCTCAACTACTCAACTTCTCATCTTCTATTCTCCTGTATGCTCTCTGTGGTTAAATAAATATTAGACAATAATGAAATGAAAAGAAGAGTTGTAATAACAGGGGTGGGAATGATCACCCCTCTCGGAACAGGAAATGAGAAATCCTGGAAAGGTCTCATTGAAGGGCGTTCAGCTATAAGGAGAATTTCACACTTTGATCCTGAAGGCCTGCCGTGTCAGATTGCCGCAGAGGTATCTGACTTTGAAATTGATAATTTCATCGAAATTAAAGAGCAAAAAAAGATGGACAGGTTTATCCATTTCGGACTTGCAGCAGCAACATTAGCAATGGAGGACTCGGGACTGAAGGTCACGGAACATAATGCTGACAGAATCGGTGTTATAGTCGGAGCCGGTATTGGAGGCCTGTCTTCAATCGAACGATATACTAAAATTCTTAATGAAAGAGGCCCTAAAAAGGTTTCCCCTTTCTTCATTCCAATGACAATCATAAATCTTACTGCCGGACAAATTTCTATCCGCTTCGGCGTTAAAGGCCCGAACTCAGCCATTGCCACAGCTTGTGCTACCGGAACTCACGCAATAGGCGATGCCTTTAAATTAATCCAGAGTGGCGGAGCAGAAGCAATGATCTGTGGGGGATCAGAGGCAGTAATAACACCTTTGGGAATTGCCGGTTTTGCTGCAATGAAAGCCCTTTCAACACGAAATGATGAGCCGGAGAAATCAAGCAGACCGTTTGACAGAGACAGAGATGGCTTTGTTATGGGCGAAGGCGCCGGGATCCTTATTCTTGAAGAGATGGAGCATGCCATAAACAGAGGCGCAAGGATTTATGCCGAAATTATCGGGTACGGTTTAAATGCAGATGCATACCATATAACAAGTCCCGCGCCTAATGGCGAGGGCGCAGCCAAATGTATGGCATCTACTCTTAAATATGCCGATATCCAGCCGGAACAGGTTGACTACGTCAATGCCCACGGGACATCTACTAAATATGGCGACGAGATTGAAACAACTGCTATTAAGAAAGTTTTTGGCGACCATGCCTACAAATTTTGCGTCAGCTCCACAAAGTCGATGATCGGGCACCTGCTCGGCGCTGCCGGTGGAGTAGAAGCTGCAATTTGCGTACTAAGTATCATTAATAAGACTGTGCCGCCTACTATTAATCTTGATAATCCCGATACAGAGTGTGATCTTGATTATGTACCCCATAAAGCAAGAGCTCTTGATTTAAATATTGCAATGTCCAACTCATTTGGATTTGGTGGAACGAATGCATGTATCATCTTCAGAAGATTTGTCTAATCTTGAAGCTTCATTAGGTTATACCTTTAAGAAAAAGTCTTTGCTTAAAGAGGCCCTTACCCACAAATCATATGCCCATGAAAAAACGAAGGACCATATATTATTTAATGAACGTATGGAGTTCCTGGGCGATTCTGTTCTCGAATTAATCATCAGTGAATACCTGTTCATCTCTTATATTGAATATACTGAAGCTGACTTATCTAAAATCAAAGCATATATTGTTCAGGAATCGACACTGGCGCAAACCTCAAAGGACTTGGATATTGGAGCTTATCTCCTTCTGGGCAAGGGTGAAGAAATGACCGGGGGCAGAAAAAAATCTTCGTTACTTGCCGACGCCTTTGAGGCAGTACTTGCAGCGATTTATCTGGACAGGGGATATAAAAAGGCAAAAGAATTCGTACTCCAACATTTAGCAGGAAAGATAGACGCGCTTACGGCAAACAACTTCATATTTGATTTTAAGACAAAACTCCAGGAAGTTGCGCAGGCTCAATTTGGGGTCTTACCGAAATATGTTATACATAAAGAGGAGGGACCTGAACATAAGAAGACCTTCGAGGTCAAGGTTTTCATAAAAGATAATTTCCTTGGTTCCGGGAAAGGGAAAACCAAGAAAGCCGCAGAGCAAAAGGCTGCTGAGAAAGGCCTGATAAAAATCAAGGAGAAAAATGAAACTAACTTATAAAAAGTCGGGGGTTGATATTAATGAGGGCAACAGGTTAGTGGACATAATCAAGCACTTGGCGCGTTCTACATTTAAGCCTTACGTTCTGAATGACATAGGCTCTTTTGGGGCCTTCTGTCAGTTGGACACTAAACGATATAAAAACCCTGTGCTTGTGAGCAGTACGGACGGCGTAGGGACCAAACTTAAAATCGCCTTCATGCTCAACAGTCATGATACGGTCGGGATAGACCTTGTTGCCATGTCGGTAAATGATATCCTCACAAGCGGGGCGAAGCCACTTTTTTTCCTCGATTACTTTGCAACGGGAAGGCTTTCGACAAAGACCGCGGGCGCTGTTATAAAAGGGATCACGGAAGGATGCAAAATGGCGGACTGCTCGCTTATCGGGGGCGAGACAGCCGAGATGCCGGGGTTTTACAGTGAAGGGGAATACGACCTTGCGGGATTTGCAGTCGGCATTGTCGACAGGGACAAGATCATCAACGGCAAAGGAATCAAGGCCGGAGACATACTGATAGGTCTTTCCGCAAGCGGTCTTCACAGCAATGGATATTCGCTCGCAAGAAAACTTTTCTTTGACATAAAAAAATACAGCCCCAAAAAACATATAAAAGAACTCGGCTGCTCAATCGGTGAAGAGCTTTTGAAGCCGACAAAGATTTATGTAAAGAGTGTTGTAAAGGTCATGCAAAATTTTCAACTTAAGGGGATAGCTCATATCACTGGCGGAGGGATTACCGAAAACCTCCCCCGTGTCCTTCCCAAGAACAAGAAATTACATTTCACCATCGAAAGAGGCAGTTGGCCTGTCCCTCCGGTGTTCAGTCTTATTCAGAATATGGGCAATGTCGAAGAAAGTGAAATGTACAAGACATTCAACATGGGCATCGGTATGATACTGGTGGTCAATAAGCAGGACGCGCAGAAAATCGTTAGAAAGTTCAATCATCTTGGAGAATCGGCATTTGTAATCGGACAGGTTGAAAGAGGCGGAAGCAGCGTAGTGTATATCTGAGATAAATTCCCTTATCCCATGCCGAAATATTTCCAATAAAGTAAATCTCAAAGAGCTATTGTTTCCGTGGAGGTTTATGTGCGATTCCAACTGAGTTGGCCTCGTCTCAATATCATTTCAACTGTCCAAAGCCTTTCTGACTTTTCTTAAAAGATCATACGGACTGAAAGGCTTGGAAATAAAATTAACGCCCTCTTTGAGAATACCTCGCTTTTCAACATCCGAAGCCCGGGAATGTCCCATTGGCATCTCCTCTTTTGTCTTTCCTAATGCAAACAGCTCTTCAAGAAGGACAACCGGACCCAACATTCCAAGGGATGAAACAATGATATAGAAACTCCGTCAGAATCCCAGAGACACCCCCAGGCCATAGGTCTCAATCTTATTAATGTAAAACTGGCCGCGCGGATCATACCCCTTGTACCACTGGGCCATGAGGCGCAGACGACGGCGCCACGGGTTGGGCTGACCGAACTCAAGGCCGGCCTTGATGCTGGTATCTATGGCCCACTTATGTTCATCGAAGCTCTTCATGTCCACCCCGACAACCGGCCTGCCATTCCATAAAAGCGGCTTGCTGCCGTAATACTCGATCCCCCAGTGGGCGCTCATCGGATTCAGATCAGTCGGTTCCTTTTGCAGCAGGTACTCACCGCCGCCGTACACTCGCCATCCTCGCCATTCGCGTGAATAGATGAGATCAACGGCTTCATAGCTGAGGTTGACCCGTTCCGGTGGATTAACACCCTGGAGAAACTCATCCCCCAGGTGTGAGCTTTGGTGATAAATGCGTAAGCGGACTGAATTGTCGCCGTGCCGGTAGGTGGCGGGAATGCCGACGATATAATCTGCGTTGATGAGGTCGTAGGAAGGGGCGTCCAGGTTGAACTGGGCGAACAGGCCGCCTTCCACGTTGATCTGCAGGCCGTCCCCCTCACGGCTGCCGAAGAACCTGTACATGCCGAATGCCTCTCCGAAGCCGACTGACGCCATGGTGTATCGCACACCCGGTGATTTGAAGCTGTTGATGCTGACAGAGAACTGCAGCTGCTTCGGGTCGGCAAGGAGCGGCTGGAACAGGTTGCCTAATGGATAAGCTTCCCCTTCGCCGGTTATCCCCAGAAACCTGCTTACCGTTCCCGGCTTGCCGGCGTCTGCAGGCTTCACCACAATCTTCATCTTATGCAGTCCGTCGATAGTGCGCATCTGCTTTTCAACCGCCTCCAGTCGCACCGGGTCATCTTTAAACAGGGTGATCGTGGCAACCCCGTTGACAATCT
>CAYMUX010000075.1:0-17682 GCA_964393845.1 uncultured Nitrospiraceae bacterium | reverse complement strand
AACAGGCGGAGTTATTTACGCGATTCCAAGAGAAAGAATTGATTGAAAAGTTAATTGAAGTTTTTACACTATTTTAACGAAATACAAATAGTAATCAATGGAGGCAAGATAATGATGTCCGATGGCTTGATTTTTGATCTTGGGTTTCATAATGGGGATGATACCGGCTTTTACCTTGCCAAAGGTTTCAGAGTGGTGGCGGTTGAAGCTAATCCGGAATTGGTTAAGGCCGGGTTGCGCAAGTATAATGCCGACGTTAGAGATGGGCGCCTTATTTTACTAAATAAGGCTATCTCCGAGACTTCCGGAAAAGTTGATTTCTTTATTCATGCAACAAAAACAGAATGGAGTAGTTGTCTGTTAAGTATGGCGGAGAGCGACGGCTCCTCATCTGCCCGCGTAACGGTAGATTCAACAAATCTAAAAAACTTGTTTTATGAGTACGGGGTGCCGCATTATTTGAAGGTTGATGTTGAGGGTTGCGACCTGTTTGTCGCAAAACAGCTTTCTGAAAGTGAATTAAAACCGAAGTTTGTTTCCTTTGAAACGTCTCGTAGGGATTACGCCGGGATATTTTCATATTTATACGTCGCGGGTTACTCGAGATTTCAGTTGATCAATCAGGCAAATAACCCAAAACGATCTGCTCCGGCGACTGTGAATGAGGGTAAGGACGTTAATTTCACGTTTTCTGAGTTCTCGAGCGGATATTTCGGTGACGACTTGCCAAAGGAAAAGTGGTTGACTTTTGATGAGTTGATTACTCGCTATGTCAAATATAAGGAACTAAAGCAGATTGACAATGTTGAACTTGGCCTCGGCTGGCTTGACGTGCATGCAAAGCGGGAATAAAAAAGCAATGGACTACTTCTTTTTTATGTTTTATACGGGTGCTTGTCATGAGTGAAGTTAAGAGAATCTTGTTCATCATTCCTCCTTATTTCAATATCAATGACTATATAGAGCGGTCAACGTCAACAAGTTTTCCGGCGTTTACGTCTCCCTACGGGATACTGTCAATCGACGCCTACATAAAGGCAAATGTCAGATCCAAAGTCGAAACCAAACTGCTTGATTTAAATATCGCCGCGCTGCGTGTCATAAAGGGAGATTGCAAATATCATCCTTCCTACTTTACGGATATAGTAAAGAATAAAGTTCATGACTACAGGCCGGATATTGTCGGCATATCTGCCTTGTTTAACACCTCTTATAATGATCTTGAATCAACTTCGCGCGCCGTTAAAGAACAGCAAAGTTCGGCTTTCGTTATTGCGGGAGGAGGTCTGCCTACCAACTTATACGGCAAGATACTGGAAGAGTTTCCTGATATTGACGCGGTATGTTACGGAGAAGGAGAGATCCCGATGGCCGATCTCTTAAACTCCTCTGATTACGAAAGACTTATTTGCGAGCATCAATCCTGGGTCAGCAGAAAAACCGTTAAAGCCGGGAAGCAGATGGATAATTCATTCGTCATGAATTTAGATGAAATACCGACATTTGATTATTCGCTGATAAATCTTGACGACTATAATGCCAGGTCGTTGGATAAACGTTATTCCGGCGATGACAAAAAAAGAGAAATGAGCATTCATACCTCCCGGGGATGCCCGTTCAACTGTGTTTATTGTTCAAACGGTAAATTACACGGCAGAAAAGTAAGATTTATGACCATCGATAAAGTCATGGAAGAAGTTCGGAGGATGAAAAATGAATTCGGAGCAACGGTGCTGTTAATCGAAGACGATCATTTCTTTGCGGACGCGGAAAGGGCAAAGATCATATTAGATAGATTGAGTGAATTTGGTCTGCGCATTGAATTTCCAAACGGACTTGCCGTATATGCGATTAACGAAGAAATAGGCCGGCTTTTGAAAAAGGCAGGGGTGAGTTCCGTTTCATTGGCGGTAGAATCAGGCTCGGATTATGTTTTGAAAAAAATCATCAATAAGCCTCTTAAATCCGGCATGATTAAGGGTAAGGCGGAGATACTGAAAAAAAACGGCATTACAGTGCATGCGTTTATTGTTTTGGGGCTCCCCGGCGAGATGGACGAGCATCGTTTGGAAACCCAAAACATGCTTCTGGACGTCGGCTTTGATTGGGTGCATATTTTTATCGGAATACCGGTAGTCGGCAGCAGGTTATACGATATTTGCGTTGAAAACGGCTATTTGATAGACAAGGACATGAAGAATCACATAATTTCAAGGGCCAACATAAAGGCCCCGGGCGTAGATCCTGTCAAGATTGAAGAGGCCGCGTATAAAATGAATTTGACGGTTAATTTTGTGAATAATTGGAATATGTCTCAAGGACGCTATGAAAAAGCGGCTTCTTATTTTAAAAATGTCGCGGAAAAATATCCCGACCATGCCATTGCGCACTGGTTTTTATCAAAGGCATACGAGCATATGGGTTACGATAAAGAATTGATCGAAATGCATGCCGGTGCGTTCAGACATTCTGTCGAGAATAATGAAAAATGGAAAGGGTATGCAAAGTATTTCGGGTTGTTGCATAACAATTAAATACGGGAGGAATTAAAATGACAAAGCACGACGAATTTTTAGCCGAAGTATCCGGGAATATCGAGCAAATGGGGCGGGATAAGGATTTGCAGGCATTAACCCTGTTATGGATAAAGGGAATTATTCCGTATAATTATGCGCACAATTTCTCATGGCTTGGCCGCCCGGTAATGCAGATTCCTCAAGATATTTACGCCATGCAGGAATTAATATGGAATATCAAGCCTGATTTGGTAATCGAAACAGGCATAGCGCACGGCGGCTCTTTAATCATGAGCGCTTCCATGTTGGCGTTGTTGGATTATTGCGAGGCGGTTCAGGCGGATAAAACCCTTGATCCCAAGGCGTCGAAAAGGCGGGTGCTTGGTCTTGACATCGAGATTCGGCCGCACAATCGCGAGGCGATTGAAGCGCATCCAATGGCGCATCTTATCGAGATGATAGAAGGGTCTTCTGTTGCCCCTGATGTTATTGACCGGGTGAAGACAATGGCGAAAAGTTACAAAAAAATCCTTGTCTCTTTAGACTCGGACCACACGCACAATCATGTCTTGGCCGAGTTAAAAGCTTACGCGCCGTTGACGTCCGTGGGAAGCTATTGCGTTGTATGGGATACGGGCATTGAAGACTTGCCCGAGGGTTTTTGCACCAACCGGCCGTGGGGCAAAGGAAATAATCCGAAGACGGCGGTTTGGGAGTACCTGAAAACTCATCCCGAATTTGAGATTGATAAGGTAATGGAGCATAAACTCCTCATAACCGGGGCCTCGGACGGCTACTTAAAACGGATAAAAGAGTAATGAGGAAGCAAAAAATATCTTTGATATGTTGCATCCTTCTTTTCCAAAATTATAATGATCAAGCACAACTCAAATGAACAGTAAATACTCCATGGTTATTCCAACATACAATAGACCTGTTCTATTGAAGAAATTAATATCTTTTTTGTCGCATAAGCAGGTCAGTTTTCCGATATTTGTGCTTGATTCTTCAATTAAAGAGGAAGACAAAAGAGATAATAAACACATTTGTGCTAATAGTAATTTGAAAATAGCGTATTTTGATTACCCGTCAGAAACAACGGGGGGTTACAAGGTGTTAGACGGGCTAAAAAAGGTTGATACCGAGTATGTTTCCTTTTGTGCTGATGATGACATTGTGTTCCCTGAAGCCATTGAGAATTGTCTGGATTTTCTGGTTAATAATACTGAATATGTGGGATGTCATGGTTATTATCTCAATTTTGAAAAGTTGGAAGAAAATGAGTATAAAATATTTCTTGAGTACAAATCGCCCTCTATTGATGGGAATTCATTCCCTGAAAGGTTCTTACAGTTAATGTCTCAATATGAGGCAGTATTTTATGCAGTATTCAAAACTAATGTGCTAAAAAGTGTTTTTAATCAAGTAATTGATATCGACGGTAGTATGTTCCCGGAATTATTTCGCGGGTTGGCGCCTCTTGTTGAAGGTAAAATAAAAAGATTGCAAGGTATTTATTATAGCCGGTGTGCGAGTCCTCCTCATGAATTAGCACAAAGAACCAAATGGCATCCTTACCAGTGGCTTGCTGATAATCCAGAGGAGCTTATTGAGGAATATCTTATATACAGGGATACATTATTGAATTACATAAAAAATAGTGGGCATGATTTGAAAGATATTGAAAAATACAAAAAACTCATTAATCTTGTTCATGCGACATACTTTGTAAATACTACAGAAGCTGAAAAAGCGCATTTTGGCAATATAATAAGGACGGAATGGAATATTCAAGCGCCTCAACTTACGCTGATGAAAACAATGAAAAGATATGTCGGCTTTTTCTCTGGTAAATATGCATTGGAAAAATCTTTCAGATTTAATAAACCTGATGGTGTCCCTGTATTTTATAGAGTAAAATATACGGTATTGAAAAAGACAGGAAGAGCCGAGCTAAAAAGAATCTTAAAGGAGATGACTGTTTATTTTGGCGCTGACTCTGTTAAATAATATGCATAGCTCTACTCAAAAAGATTTCATCGGCATCTATGATTTTTCGTATGCGCCTTATGCACTTGGCGATGCCATAACGTGGCAGATGAACCTTTGCGTCAAAGCAATCGAAAATAACTGCGCAACAATCGTCCAATATATTGTTGCCGGTCCTTTGAGGCTGGTTTTTACGCTCTCTGCCCTTAAGCCGAAGCCGTGTTCCTGATTATTTAGAATGTTATTTCATGTTAAAATAGTAAGCAGCAGGAAAAAACATGAAAGGTAGAACCTATGAATTATCTTAATGCTGTATTTTGGGATTATCCACAGTTTACGGATAAAAGCAATGTTGAAAAATACATTCAGGAAAGTAAGGGTTCCACGTCATATTTATGGGTTTTACGGAGGTTTCTGGAACATGGCAGAGTAGTTGATACGATGCATTATTTTAGCATCAGTGAAATATCTGAAAACCTGTCAAAGCTTAATCTAATACCATATGCGGAAAAAAAGTGGAAGCGTATCATTGAGGTTTATAGTGAGTCTCACGGAAAATAAAAACTGTTATGCTTCGTTGTCACAAAGGGATGTATTGCTGACCCTAATTACCAATCCAGCTATTGAGGGATCATTTTTCTTAACAGGTGGAACGGCGCTTTCAGCGTTTTATCTTTATCACAGACTATCTAATGACTTGGATCTCTTTACCTTAAATCCGGTAGATATGTCCGAGATAGATTTTTGGGTAAAGAGGGTATGGCCGCAGGAAAGCGCCAAAATAAAAGAGGGCCCCAATTTTCTTTCGTTCCTTATAAAAGAAACTAAGGTTGATTTTGTGATTGATCCCCTCTCAAACAGGGAAGCGAGAGAGAGCTTTCTATTTGAGAACGGCCATCGTCTTTTGGTTGACACAATTAATAATATTGTATCTAATAAACTTTGTACTATAGTAAGTAGAGTAGAGCCAAAAGATTTTATAGATTATTACATTATTCAAAAGACATTTCCCCAATTCAGCCTTGAACATATATACAACAATGCCAGAAAAAAAGAAGCCATTTTCGACGACCCGCCAACAGCGGCATTTCAGATAGAAGAGGCGACAGCTTTTTTAAGAGAAAACCAAGCTATTTTCCCTGCCATGTTAAAATATATTGATTTGCATGATTTTTTTGGGTTTTATGACGGCATTGCCAAATGGCTATATGGGTTAGTTCATTAACTGAATTTTGTAAAATATAGTCAATGAACTGACCCAATCATGTTAGATCTTTAAAATGATTGCATTCAATAACTCAGAGAACAACGAAGAAAAAGTCTTTATCGGCATTTATGACTTTTCATATGCCCCGTATGCTCTCGGTGATGCCATTACATGGCAGGTGAACCTCTGCGTTAAAGCTATTGAAAACGGCTGCGCTAAGATAGCCCAGTATATTATTGCAGACCCTTTGCGTCCGTCATCCTATCTTCAGCGTTATATTACGGAGAATAATTATATAGAATATCTTAACAACCTTTCTCCTGTTTTTCTATGCTGTCCGAACACGGTATCAATCCATTTTGTTAAAGACAAGGCTCTCTTTGACCTGTTCATGCTTAAACAGGCATTCAGGAGCCAGCCTTCATGGCCGAACATAATAGGGCATTTAACTGGGCAATTGGATTTTATTTCTCATAAGTCTATTAATAAGTTTTATCAAAAATATAAATATGTCCCGAGACTGACAATACCCAGAGGTTATGAGAATTCTATGGATGCTTTTTTGGAAAAACGGTGTTCGAATCGGTTTGTTGTTACCGTCAACATCCGCCAGAGAAGATTATATACAACTTCTGATGAGGCAAGCAGCGCTATAAGCAGGGATGCTCCATTGGACGAGTGGTATAAATTTTTCAGAATTGTCCGGGATAAGCATCCTGAAGTTGTTTTTCTGATACTGGGCGGTTATTCGACATGGGAGAGAGAGCTCTATAATTATGAAAATGTAATAATTCCGAGGACAATGGGTTTTGGCCTCGCGCATGAGCTTACATTACTTCATAAATCAGACCTTTTTTTAGGAACCTCAAGCGGTTTTTCGGCAATGGCTACGTTCAGTGAAACCCCGTATATTATTACAAATTTTGAACCTTTTGCTTCAAAATTTGTTGGGCTTCCAGTCGGAACTCCTAAATATCCTTTCGCTTTAGACAATCAGATTTTGAGCTGGGAAAAAGAATCTGCTGAATTGCTGCTTAATCTCTTTGAGACTACTTATAAATCAATAAGAAAATAATTCAAAAGAATACACTCCGGTAAGAATAATATGCGCCTTATTTCAAAAATCTTTCAACCGCCTCGAAAATATCTCACTTTTTTACACCTTGTATTTTATAAATACTTTGTGCCGGTAACGCGCAATTTTGTTGGAATACTTAGCGCATTAAAAAGAAGGGTGTTCAGACGGGAAAATAATATTTTTGTTGAAATAATATTGACTGAAAATTCGCCTGTATTAATCAGAGATCTATTGATTGTTCTTAACAGGATATGCGGTCAGGTTTCATCAACCGGAAGAAAATCAGGCGAGATCAATGTATTTATAGACAAGAAAGTTCAGTTTGATGAATTTGAGGAAATAGCTTCATGTTTTCATCTGGCCCCTTTAGATGTTGACGTCCATTTCTCCTGGATTGAAGGTTCACAGGATGATAATTTGAAATCCATTCAGAATTATCGTGACGGCAAAAAAAATACCGTTGATGGGCTGGAAATCTTTTTTGATAATTTGCCGATGCCAGTACAGAACGCTGATTACTTGATTGCTTGCAAAAGAAACCTGCTTGTTGTGCCGCTGAGTCTGCAAGTATGGGCAAGGAATATTCTGAAAGGGTATCCGCCTGCTTGTTTTATCGTATGCGTGCATTTGCCGGAAATCAAAGCAGCTGGCAATGTTTCAGCACTGGAACCTTGGAGGGTCTTCTTTACGAACGCATGGAAGGATTTTCCTTCCTTACATTTTATCGTCTTAAACTTTTCCGCAGAATGGGATGAAGGAATTCTCAATTCACTCCCTAATGTAACATTCACTAAGATGTTGGGGTATAGTCTTTTAGAAGAATTTGCTTTAGTCAGATTATCAGATATGTATATAGGAGCCTATGATAAATATGCAGCCGCAGTTATCGGAACGAATAAGCCGTTTATGTTGTTTGGTTTGGGCGGTGCTGATAAGTCTCAAACGAGCGATGATATGAAATCCGGCAAAAACGAGTTGAGCCTCAACAATCGCCAAACCTGGATTTTCGATTGTCATTCTCCTGATGAATTCTACGCAAAATTCAGGCACTTCTATCTTGACATAAATGGAAAAATCTAAAGACAGGTGGCTTGTAATAGGCGCTGACGGATTAATCGGCAGAGCGTTATCTGCTCATCTGAAGTCTGCTGGAGCGGCTGTAATTGAAACTACAAGGAAGCCTGATTCTGTTTCAGACAAAAGATTGTTCCTTGATCTTGCAGGAGATATTTCAGATTGGCAGCCTCCTGAACAGATTTCGGTTGCGTATCTCTGCGCTGCTGCAACTTCGCTTGTAAATTGCAAAAAAGATCCTTTCCATACCAAAAAGATAAATGTAACAAATACTATAGCGCTGGCGAGGAAGCTTGTTGAACAAGGCGTTTTTGTTGTTTTTCCTTCTACGAATTTAGTTTTTGGCGGCTTAGTTCCATTTCAAAAGGCTGATTATCCTGCATGTCCAAAAACAGAGTATGGACGGCAGAAGGCCGAAGCTGAAAAGCAGTTAATGTCCTTAGGGGAAATGGTTGCGATAGTGAGGTTCACAAAAGTTCTCGGTAATGATACCCCCTTGTTTAAAGGGTGGATAGAAGCGCTTCGGAATAATGAAATAATTCACCCTTTTTCAGATATGGTAATGTCTCCGGTCCCGTTAAGTTTTGCAGTTGAAGTTCTTCACCGCATTGCAGAAAAGCGGCTGTCCGGAATTGTTCAGGTTTCAGGCAAAGAAGACGTTTCTTATGAACGGGCTGCTAATTTTATTGCCCGGGGCATAGGAGCAAGAAAAGAACTGGTTCAGCCGGTCAAGTCAACTGAGTCGGGCATTGATATGGAAGTAGCGCCGTTGAATACAACTCTTGACACCTCCCGTATGGAAAGTGCATTGGGCATGATGCCGCCTGATATCTGGAAGACAATATATAATTCTATCGGGATATGAATAATAAAGGCGCCTTGAAGAAAGATATTTCACATTTTTATTGTCATGTCTGCGGGCAGACATCGCTTAAATTAGTGGCGGACTTTGAGTCGTTCTCGCAAGTCACGTCCGATTGCAAACCCTGGCCTGCAGGAAACCGGTTGGGCATATGCCAATCCTGCGGCTGTGTTCAAAAAATAATTGATGCCATCTGGAGATCAGGCACAGAGAAGATTTACAAGAACTATTCGATTTATCATCAAAGTGATGGGATTGAACAGGCTGTTTTTGATAAAGACTCGGGAGAACCTTCTCATCGATCTGAACGACTTATTGATTTCCTTGTCTCTGGAGTAAGTCTGCCTGAAAAAGGAAGCCTTCTTGATGTGGGTTGTGGGAATGGAGGGTTACTGCGTACATTTAACAGGCTGGTTCCCCTGTGGTCGCTTGCCGGTACAGAATATGATGATAAGCACAGAGAGAAAATTGAGAGTATCACTGCCGGCGCCACTCTTTACACATGTCACCTGAATGACATCCCTGAAACCTTTAATCTAATCACTATGCTGCATATTCTGGAGCATATTCTTGATCCTGCAGCTTTTCTTAAACAGATCAGCGCCAGATTGATTAAGGAAGGCATTTTGCTTGTGGAAGCGCCGGATTACCGGCAGAATCCATTTGACCTTCTTGTCTCGGATCACTGTACACATTTTACGCTTTCAGCTTTGACAGAATTGTTAAGGAAGGCAGGCTTCGGGATTGTTGCTTCATCCAAGAACTGGGTGCCGAAAGAGATATCAATTATTGCAGAAAAAGGATTTTCACAGGGTGAAAAGGGTGGTGACTATGATGACTCCGGAATTCAACAGATTGAGACAGTTAACAGTTGCCTTGAATGGATAGAGTCATTACGACAGTCTGCAAAAGATATATCGTTGTCCGGTAATTTTGGAATATTCGGGACTTCCATAGCTGCAACATGGCTTTTCTGTGAGATAGGCGGGGCAGTCAGCTTCTTTGTGGACGAAGACCCGAATCGGGCCGGTAAGACTTATATGGGGCTGCCTGTTTATCATCCGCGGGATATTCCCATGGGCGGCAATGTATTTTTGTCCTTGCCGTCGAAAATAGCCTCAAATGTATTACAACGGCTTGAAAGACCGGATGTAAAATATCATCTGCCTCCTTCACTTGAAATTCGGAGAAATTGATTATGAGAAAGCCCACTTTTTCAGTGCTTATACCTAACTATAACCATGCTAAATATGTAGGGCAAGCCCTTCAAGCCGTAATAGATCAGTCTTACAGGCCAATCGAAATTATTGTTATTGATGATGCCTCAACTGATAACAGCATAGGGATTATCAGGGAATTTGTCGAACACGACCCTATTATTCGTTTGGTAGTAAATGAAAAGAACATGGGGGTTGTGCATAACCTCAATAAACTTCTTGAACTTGCCAAGGGAGATTATGTGTATTTTGCAGCGGCTGACGATAAGGTACTTCCGGGTTTTTTCGAAAGATCAATGAATTTATTGGCGCAGAACCCTCAGGCAGGACTCTGTTCAGCGCTCACATTAATTATTAATGAAGAAAACAGGAATAAGGGACTTCACCCTACATTTATTATTTCCAGAAAGGAGTGTTTTGTAACACCTGAGAAGGCCCGGCGCATCCTGAAGAAGGCGGGCAACTGGATACCGGGGAATACTGCAATTTTGAAACGTAAGGCTTTAATTGATAGCGGTGGTTTCATTCCAGAATTACATTCTTTTTCTGATGGATTTTTATATCACGTTATTGCCCTTAAATACGGTTTTTGTTTTATCCCTGAGCCGTTGGCGTGCTGGAGAAGGATGGACAGCGGTTACGCAATGTCAACAGGTTCAAATCCTGATATTATGAATGAAATAACTTGCCATGCAGTGAATTTGATGCAAACCGCCTATAGTGAATTGTTTTCAAAAGAATACATTAAGGATTTTGAAAAGGTGCAATCTATCCTTATGAAGCTGAATCGGATATCTCTTCTCCAAAACAAAGAAGATAATCCTGACAGGCATTATTCGCGGCTCCGGTTATTTTTAAATAAACTATTGGTATCAATTAAAAGACTGCAGTTCAGAGTTGCAAGGTTGCTTTATACAATCTATCTTCTTTTGAAATTTAAACCAAGAGTACGGCCGATAATATTCAGAAGACTTTCAATGCTTTCACACTTTCTGATTTTCTATTCGAGCAGAAAAATCAAGGTCAACTGAAATTCTATTTTATCCCTGAAACAACCCTGTAAAGGTTAAGGGACTTTTCCCCCGTAGAATTGTTGATAGATATAAAAAAGTTTTGTTTGATATATTAATGGTCAAAGACAAGATAACATTTTCTTTCGGTAAAAATTGGCAGGACTTTACATCTTCGTCTTTGAATGAGGAGAGGATTTTAGAAGCTGAAAAGTCCCTGAGGAATTTTACAGGCTTAGAAAAATTTAAGGGGCTTTCCTTTCTTGATATCGGATGCGGGAGCGGACTATTTTCACTTGCAGCATACAGAATGGGAGCGTCGGAGATTGTAAGTTTTGACTTCGACCCGTTTTCGGTTAAATGCTGTGAATATCTGAAAGAGAAAGAAAACAGCCCGGCAAACTGGACGGTATCTGAAGGATCGATACTGGATAATGATTTTTTAGAAAACATTAAACATGCCGATATCGTTTATTCATGGGGTGTTCTTCATCACACAGGCAGTATGTGGCAGGCAATCCGTAATGCGGCAAAACTTGTTAAGCCGGGAGGATTATTCTACATTGCCATTTACAATAAGGTAGAAGGGCCTTTCGGTTCAAGAATATGGCTGGCATTGAAACGGTTCTATAACAGAAGATCAATGATAGGGAAAAAACTGGTGGAATCAATTTTTGTTTTAATGATTGTTTTAAAAATACTGGCAACTTTAAAGAATCCTTTCTCTGTAATAAAGAAATACAGAGAAAACAGGGGCATGAGCTTTATAATTGATATAAGGGATTCTCTCGGCGGCTATCCGTATGAATACGCTTCAGCCGGAGAGATATTTAATTTCTGCAAAAAAGAATTTGGTTTTACTCTGGAAAATATTAAAACTGTCAATACTCTCAGTCTCAATGAGTTTTTGTTCAGGAAGCCTAAAGAGTGACAAAACTCTATTGTTATTGTCATTGGCGTTTTAGTTTATAACTTATGTGCGGTATCTGCGGAAAGATAAATTTTAGTAATGAGCCTGTCAACGAAGGCCTCCTTAGACGGATGACCTCATGTCTCTCTCATCGCGGGCCTGATGATGAGGGTATCTATCTTAAAGACAACGTCGGCCTCGGCCACAGGCGGCTCTCAATTATTGACCTCTCTCTTTCTGCTCATCAGCCTATGTCGAACGAAGACAGAAGTGTCTGGATTGTGTATAACGGCGAGATTTATAACTTCATGGAACTTAGGGAGGAGTTGATAAAAAAGGGGCATTCATTCCGCTCAAGGAGTGATACGGAGACCATCCTGCATGCATATGAAGAATACGGCGTAGAATGCCTGAAACATCTAAGGGGTATGTTTGCATTCGCTATATGGGATGAAAGGAAACAGACTCTTTTTCTCGCGAGGGACAGGGTGGGGAAAAAGCCGCTCTGCTACCGGCATTCGGAAAATTCATTCTCTTTTGCCTCAGAGATAAAATCAATTCTTCAGGATGAAAGCTTTGAGAGAAAACCGGATTATACGGCTATTCATCATTACCTTACATATCAGGACGTGCCTTCGCCGTGGACGGCTTTTGAGGGAATTAAGAAGCTTCCTCCGGCTCATTATCTCGTATTGAAGAACGGACAGGCGGAGATAAAAAAATACTGGAAGCTTTCTTATCTTCCCAAGCATAAAATGAACGCTGGCGAACTTCAAAATGAGATTATTGAAAGGTTAAGGGAAGCGGTAAGGATTCGACTCATCAGTGATGTTCCGCTCGGCGCTTTTTTAAGCGGAGGGATAGACTCAAGCGCAATTGTTGCCCTGATGGCAGGGATGATGAGGGAGCCGGTAAAGACTTTTTCAATAGGGTTTAAGGAAGAGGCTTACAATGAATTAAAATATGCCCGTATGGTTGCCGAAAGGTTTAAGACCGACCACACTGAATTTATTGTTGAACCAAAAGCATTGGACATTATAGATAAGCTTGTATGGCATTACAATGAGCCATTCGCAGATTCATCGGCTATTCCAACATATTATCTGTCAAAACTTGCGCGGGAGCATGTAACGGTTATATTGAACGGCGACGGAGGAGATGAGAATTTTGCAGGCTATGAGAGATATATAGCAAATGAACTGTCGGTCAAAATACAGAGATTTTTTCCCGCTTCATTTGCGAAGGGGCTTTTGCCTTTGGTAATGTTGTTGCCTCATGGCGATCATCCGGGCAATTTTTCCTGGAAGTTAAAGCGTTTTTTTCAGGAATACATTAAGTCCGCAGAGATAAGGAATGCATCCTTGTTAAGCCACTTCACAACAGAGATGAAAGCCGGTATATATTCGGATGATTTTTTATCAAAGGCATCATCTGAGGATTCTTTTGCCCTGCTCTTTGATAAATACAGGGAGGCTGATGCGGATATTTTTCTTGATAAGACCCTGTATGCCGATGTCATGACATATCTCCCCGACGACCTTCTCGTTAAGGTTGATATCGCCTCAATGGCAAATTCCCTTGAAGCCCGTTCTCCATTTCTTGATCATGAATTCATGGAATTTGCTGCGAGGATTCCTGCAGAATTGAAGCTTAAGGGATGGACGACAAAATATATTCTCAAAGAAGCTTTAAAAGGTATTCTTCCTGATGAGGTGCTTTTCAGAAATAAGATGGGCTTCGGTGTACCTATTGACCACTGGTTCAGGAATGAATTGAAAGAGATGGCGTATGATGTAATATTGAGTGAGAGAGCCATTGCAAGGGGTTATTTTAAAAAAGAAGCAGTAAAAAAGATTCTTGATGAGCATACATCAGGCAAATGGAAATGGCATAACCATATCTGGAATCTTTTAATGTTCGAGCTCTGGCACAGGATGTTTATAGATGAAAAGACCTATTAGGCTCTGTATGGTCTCTCCCCTTTATCACCCTGACATTGGCGGGGTCGGAAGACAGGCGATTGCCCTCTCGGAATACCTTGCTAAATCAGGACTCACGGTCTTGGTCATGTGCAGAAAGTTTAAAGGACTTCCTGACTGGAGACCGGAAGGAGAGGCGCAGGTTATCCGTGTGCCGTCTCTCGGGTCCCGAAAATTTGATCTGGAGGCGAAATCTGCTATCAACTTTCTCATCTCTCTCAGCTTCTGCCTTAACCTCATGATTTACCTCATCCGTCATAGAAAAGAATATGATATCGTCCATTTTCACGGGGCAAGTCTTCAACTGATACTTAACGTTTTCCCCCTAAAGTTTATGAATAAAAAGATAGTAGCAAAGGTCGCCGGCGCTAAGATGAATATTGAGGCGGGATCGTTCAAGGGGAAATATCTTTTTCTTGGAACCCTTTTTGTCAGGATTCTCCGGAGCGTTGACATGTTTGTGGCGATTACTGATGAGATTCGTATTGATCTCATCAGAGAGGGTTATCATCCGGAGCGGATATTCAAGGCAAGCAACTTTATAGCGCCGCAGCATTTTTATCCCGAAGAAGACTCTGGAAACAGGAACACCATCAGAAAGCGACTTGGCATCAACGAAGGGAAAAAAGTGATAACTTTTTCGGGCAGGCTGGTACGGAGGAAGCGCTTAGATGTGCTTCTGGACGCGGTGGCAGGTGTGTGTCAGAAACGAAAGGACTTCATTGTCGTGATTCTCGGGACAGGGGAACTCATGGAATATCTCAGGAGATATACAGCAGTTCTTGGGATATCTGAAGTCGTTGTTTTCAGGGGGAATGTCCCGAATGTTCTCGATTATCTTCAGGTGTCCGACCTGTACCTTCTCACCTCGGAGACCGAGGGCATGCCTAATTCTCTCCTTGAGGCTATGGCTTGCAGACTTCCTGTTATCGCAACGAAAATCGGCGGGGTAGTCGACATTGTAGAGAGTGGAAGGAACGGTATTCTCGTGCCTCCGGGCGATGTGTCTGCACTGAGGGATGCGATATTATCTTTGCTTTCAGATCCGTCTGAAAGGGAGAGGCTCGCGGTTGAGGCGTACCGGACCATACGGGAAAATTATTATATCGAAGCCGTTGCATCGCGCTATGCAGATCTCTACAGGAGCTTACTTGGGGCAGTCTGAATACTTTAGATATCTGCAAAAACGCGGCAGGGGACTGAGGCTATTGCGCAGAATTTTAATGTCTCCGATTCTCCGTTTTTTTCAGGGGAGAGTCCTTGATATCGGCGCGGGTATCGGCGAGTTTCTCGAAGCGTATTCTGATGCTGTTGGTATTGATATAAATAGAGATTGCGTGGAACACTGTATATCAAAAGGCCTGAACTGTTTGCAGGCGGATGTCTATCATCTCCCGTTCAGTGCAGATTTTTTTGACGGCATCCTTCTTAACAATATTCTTGAACATCTTGACCGGCCTGAGGAGGCGTTCGCCGAGATTCGACGTGTCCTCAAACACAAAGGAAGTATCTGCATCGAAGTTCCTGGGAGAAAAGGCTATGATTACGATAGGACTCATGTGAGGTTTTGGGGAAAGGATGAGACAATAAGCTTTCTCAGAGAGAGGGGATTCCGTGATATCTCATCAGGATATTTCCCTGTGCCCTGTGCATGGGCGGGCGATATTCTTACGCACAACAAGCTCAGAGTCTTTGCGAGGATAGAAAAAGAAGATATGCCGGAACAGGTTTTAAGATAACCTCCCGATATGGTATTTTAAATACATGAAAAACAGTGAAATCCTGTCAGGACAGGAAGTGCCGGCAACAGGTGACAGCATGAAGAAACTGGCGCTTGTAGTTATTCCGACCATTGAGAATGCCTACCATAACCTCAGGGACTTTGTGGCCATTAGTCCTCCGATGGGGTTGGCGAGCATAGCAGCTACCGCGGAGAATGCCGGCTATAATGTGAGCATCATTGATGGTGATGCAGAACAGCTGACGTTAGCTCAGACTGTGGAACGCGTTGCTTTATTAGAGCCGTTCGCTGTTGGTTCTACTATCATGACTGCCACAATGGACATTACAAGGATCTTCTTTGAGATGTTGAAGCAGCGGCTTCCCGATGTACCTGTTATTGTGGGTGGTCCTCATGTCTCAGCTCTGCCGGAACAGACGCTTGCTGATTCGCGGGAGATTGATATCTGCGTTATTGGTGAGGGAGATGACACAATTGTCGAAATTTTGCGGATGCTTGATTATGGAGAAGACATTAGCGCTATTGCGGGCATTGCTTACCGGAAAGAGGGGCAACCGGCTGTAACCGAGCGCAGATCTCCGATCAAGGATTTGACAAGACTACCCATCCCGGCGTTTCACCTGTTTAATCATCTGCTGTATCGTTCTTATGGCTGGAATAAATGGGTGAGTGGATATAGAAAACCGCTCGGTGTAATTTTCACTGGAAGGGGATGTTTGGGCAAATGTAATTTCTGTGCTGCACATAGTGTATTTGGGCATGGGATACGTTTTTTCAGCATGAAGCAGATAAAAGACCAGATTGATTATCTTGTAAGCAACTGGGGGATAAGAGTACTCTATTTTCAGGACGATACTTTTACAGCAAATCGAAAGCTTGTCAACGACATCTGCGGCTATCTTATCGAAAAAGGATATAATAAGCGTTTAGAAATCATGGTTTCGTCGAGGGTTGACACTATCCATCTTCCTACCTTGAAGAGGATGCGTGAGGCGTCTGTGCGCTGGATATGCTTCGGCGTAGAGAGCGGCAATCAGGAGATACTGAACCGTATGTTCAAGCATATCACGATCAATCAGATCAAAAAGGCTTATTCTCTGTCGCGAGAAGCAGGGCTTTTTATCGCGGGGAATTTCATGATCGGTCATCTCGGTGAGACAAAGGAGTCGGCGCTGGACACGATTCGTCTTGCATGTGAGCTTGACCAGGAATATGCCTCATTTGCTATTGCTATTCCACTGCCCGGGACAGAACTTTATCAGCATTGTCTGGATAATAATATCCCGCTTCCCACATGGAACGATTTCGGAAGCGTCAATACACCTCCCATACCGCTTAACGAGTCGCTTAATTCACCGGAGTTGCTCCGGCTCAGGGATCTTGCGGTGAACAGTTTTTTCAAAAGACCCGTATATTTTTTGAAACTGCTTGTCAGGATGAAGACATGGAATGTACTGAAAGATTTTATCTTAATGTATTTTGCGATTAAGGCTGAGAAAAAGGCGAAACGGCTGTAACGCAAGGTTGCTGCAGCCAATCTGGGAACCGATTATTTATAAAGTATTAAAAGCCGGGTGAATGGTGACAAAAAAAGGAATCAAAAATACTGTTGAGTGGTTTCTGCAGAGTCCGAAATGATATTGCCCCTTGTTTCAATAATAATCCCTGTCAGAAATGAGGCAGGGTTATTAAAAAACTGTCTTGAGAGTATTTTGAATCTTGATTACCCAAAGGACAGAATTGAAGTAATAATTGCCGATGGGATGTCAACGGACAATACTGCTGATGTTGCAAACCAGTATGGTGCAAAGGTTGTCTTAAATGAAAAAAGGACGGTTTCCCCGGGCAGGAATTTAGCCTTTAAGCATGCGTCAGGAGACATTATTGCTTTTACAGATGCTGACTGCATTGTTGATAAAAACTGGATTAGGAATTCTTTGAGGTATTTTGAGGATACAAAGGTTGCATGTGTTGGTGGTCCCAATCTTACACCGCCCGACGAAGGAGATTTCGGAAAAGCTGTTGGTTTTGTTTTTAATCAAAAGCTGTTTGCCGCAGGTTCTATTCATGCAAGGGAATTGAAAGAAATTAAAGAGGTA
>CAYMUX010000074.1:0-18115 GCA_964393845.1 uncultured Nitrospiraceae bacterium | reverse complement strand
GTTTAGGTGGGAATTAGACCCCTAAAAACGGTCTCGTATTGGTGGGACGTAACAACAAGGAGCCATAAGGAAAAAGAAGGTAAATTATTTTCACGGATTGAGGGAGATAACACTGTTCTTGAAGTATATCACTTCAGCCACAATTCAATTATACCAATGGCATGGGAAGGCTACGCTTTATTTATGGAACCAACTAATGATATTTTGCAAGAGGGTAAAATCATTAAGTTCCCAAATGAAAAAGTTCGTATTCACTTATTTAAATCGTTTCATTATGCCCGACCTGCTATTCATGAACTATCGGGAGAAATAAAGATATTAGAAATTAAGCCCAAGTATGTTGTTATTCAGCTTAACATTGCATCTCCTGATTCAGAGTGGAAACTATATGATGTTGGCAAGTTTAAACTAACTGAAATAAGAAAAATAAATGATTAAAAAAAGACCTAACAATCAGATGCACGTGAACGAGTGCCACATGACGCTTTTGGGGCTGAGGATGATTTCAGTCTGCAAACTGTCTTTTTCCTTTCTCATGTCTTACGGTGGCACTCGTCAGTGATCAGGGCGTTGTATTTCCCGCTACATCCATGACAGTTCTCTCAAGCATGGAGCATACGGGAACAGTTTTAATAGATTGTCTTTCAGATAAATTCTAATATTATGTTTAATAGCGTAATTAATCAAAGGTGTAATCCATCCAATTTTAGGAGCAACCGCATTTGGGCCAGTCATAGCTCCGATGATGATACCGTTATATTCCTCCATGACAGCCGGAGGGATAGCGGAAAGAAGAGGTTCAAAGCTAATGAACTTCTTCACTCCAGGGGGCATAGTTCCAGTGATGAAACTATCATCCGTGATGGTCTCGCCCAGCCGCAATTTTCGGGAAATTCAAATTCATGATACCTTTGAGTATTCTTCGACAAAAACAAGAAGGTATACTGAGGACATTTCTTGATAGTATCGAGGATCCACAATATCCACTCTCGCGGAACCCATTTGCCGAAGATGTCATGCATCGACCCGATGAAGATGACAGACGGTTTTCTACGCTTCTCAATAGCCGTCAGTTCCTCAGCGTGCCAAGACAATTGTTCAGGTTTTTTGAAGCGTTGTCGTATACGCTCGGCATAGCAATACCAGCATTGATGAAGGCATTTGCCCCGGATAGGATTACTTGTAAATTTAGTCCATTCGATATTACTTTTTTGCATAGAGGTAAAAAAATACAACAAGGCACTGCACTGAATGACCAGTACAGGACGCTTTTTGGGGTAACAGTATTTTGAGGTGTGTTAATTGGTTTTAGGCATTTGATTATCATACAGTGGCACTCGTCACTCAATTCTACGTTGAAGCTGTAGAAAAAGACCCAAAAAGGATTTATAATATCGCCAAAGAAAAACCTGCATCGCATAGGAGGGCTTAATGGCGAGATACAAGGAGTACGACTACTTGCAGGGGAAATTCATATCGATCCATTTTGACAGGCAGATTCTTCCCAGCACATTCGAATATACCCTGCATTACCTGATCGACAACGAGATAGACCTGTCGGTATTTGACCTGCGCTACAGAAACGATGAAACCGGAGCGCTGGCATACGATCCGGCAATACTGTTGAAGATAATACTGTATGCATATTCACGAGGGATCACAAGAAGCAGGGAGATAGCGCGGTGCTGCCGGGAGAACGTGATATTCATGGCGTTATCAGCAGATACACACCCTCATTTTACAACGATAGCGGACTTTATCTCGACAGCAAATGAGGAGGTCATCCGGCTATTTATGGAAGTGTTGATGGTGTGTGATGAGATGAATTTGATAGGGAAAGAGATGTTTACGATAGACGGGTGCAAGATGCCTTCTAACGCTTCGAAGGAATGGAGCGGGACGAAGGAGGAATTGCAGAAGAAGAAAGAGAAGATGGAAAAGGCGGTCAGGCAGATAATCAAGCGGCACAGGGCGATGGATGTGACCGAGACGAACAGGGAAGAGGTTGAACAGGAAGCGCAGTATGTGGATACGATCAAGAAGAAGGTGAAGAAGATAAAGGAATGGCTTAAAGAAAACGACGACAAGCCGGGCAAGACCGGGAAGCCGGTAAAGAGCAACATCACCGACAATGAAAGCGCAAAGATGATGACCTCGCATGGAGTGATACAGGGATATGACGGGGTGGCGGTAGTGGATGACAAACATCAGGTGATCGTACATGCTGAAGCGTTCGGGATAGCGCAGGAACATGACCTGCTTGAACCGATGGTAGAGGGGGCGAGGGATAACTTCAGAGAGATCGGCAGAGAAGAAGACGTATTTGAGACGGCGAAGCTTGTAGCGGACAGCGGGTTTCACACGGAAGAGAATATGAAGATGCTGATGGAAGAAGATATAGACGGATACGTAGCGGACACACAGTTTCGGAAGCGCGACCCGAGGTTTGCGGAAGTGGACAAGTACAAGGAGCGGTCCTATAAAGAACATGCCGAGTATTACGGGACGACAACCGGGATGTACAGAGTAAAAGACTTTACAATGAGCGAGGACGGGACACACTGCATCTGTCCGGCAGGGAAGAGGATGTATCGTACCGGCAGCAATGTAATGATAAGAGGAAAGAGGGCTTTTAAATTTCGGGGGCGGAAGACGGATTGCCTCGCATGCGAGTATAGAGAGCAATGTCTTAGAACCCCTGATCAGACAGAGACGCGGCAGGTGCATTTTTTTATAGGCAGTGCAGATGGAGCTCCTGAGACCTACACGCAGAAGATGAAGCGCAAGATAGATTCGATAAAGGGGAGACTTATTTATAACAGACGGTTAGGAACAGCAGAACCCCCGTTTGCACATATCCGCTCTATGCTGAGGTTGGACAGGTTCAGCCTCCGGGGGAAAAAGAAGGTGAACACGCAGTGGCTGCTTTACTGCATAGTGCATAATCTGACAAAGGTTCACAGATACGGAGAGGTTTTTGCATAGAGAAAATGAAAAACAGAAGAATAACCTGGAAAATAACAAGAGTATAAGTGCCAAATCTTACAAAAAATCTGCTCAAGTAACAAAGAGGGGCAGTCGGGCAAAGTAAATCCCGAAATAATGAATCATAAATTTAGAGAGAGTAGGAAAATTAAAAACTGACTTTTTCTACAAACTCGTTAGCTCTTATTAACGTGAGCATTTGACTCCAATAGTAATGTTGGTTATTATAGCTATAAATAACAACATTATTCGGAGGAGAGTATGAGAACGATACAGATGACATTAGATGATGACTTGGTAACAGCCGTTGATACGGTTGTAAAAAAACTAAAGACAACTCGTTCTGCTTTTGCACGCAAAGCACTAAGAGATGCAATTAAGCAGTTAAATATCAACAGGCTCGAAAACAAACATAAAAAAGGATATGAGAGATGTCCAGTTGGCAAGAAGGAATTTAGCGTCTGGGAATCAGAGCAGGAATGGGGTGATTAATGAGACGGGGTGAAGTAAGATGGTATAAGTTTAAAAGTCCCGACAAGAAACGTCCTGTGGTTATTATGACCAGAAACGCTGTCCTTGATTATTTGGGTGAGGTTACAGTTGCACCAGTGACTTCTGTAATCAGAGATATACCAAGTGAAGTGCTACTGTCTCGTCAGGAAGGGATGCAGACAGATTGCGCTGTTAACTGTGATCACTTGCAGACAGTTTCAAAAGATAAAATTGGAGCACTGATTACAACATTATCAAAAGAGAAGATGGCTGAACTTCGGAATGCTATTTGCTTTGCGTTAAATATTTAAGAAGTGAACGAACGGAGGCATAGGTAACACTTTTTGCCTATAATTAAGGCAAAAAGGAGGTAACCATGACTTGGAAAGGAGTTACCATAATGGATCCAGAGAGTTCGTTTTGTATCAGAGTATTTAGAAGGGCATTTTTCAGTAGCAGAAATATGCAGGCAATTCAGTATCAGTCGCAAAACAGGATATAAGTGGATAGGGCGGTATGAGGACAATGGACCTAGGGGATTAGAAGATCGAAGTACCAAGCCGAATAGTTGTCCTCATAAAACGAAATACACAATAGTTAAAACAATAAAGATGGCCCGGAAGAAGTTCATATAGAGTGATCTGGTCTTCAAGATATTTGCAAATTAATAACCCTGATGAATTAAGAAAGCGATTTTCTTACTTTAATCCTGAAGATGATAATCAACAAACTACATCTCTTCTAAGGATGTAATAAACCGCTCTTCCTATCTTATGGGCAAGGATAGTCAACGCCTTGGCCTTGTCGTGTTTTTTTACGAGTCTTGCCTTGTATTTTTTACCTCCGGGCTTTGCTTGAGCATCAATACCGCAGCTTCCGAGAAAGCCTATTTTAGGTGAGCATTACCGATCTTCGCTCCTGAAGTGCCATATCTTTTACCTGCTGATTCCTTTGCTGATTTCACAAGCCTGCTGTAGGAGACAAAATCCTGCACACTCGGAAACCGGCTGATGTCATGTATTTCATACAGGATGATTAAACTGAGGGTCTGACCGATGCCTGGCACTGACAACAGGTGGAACAGCGCCTCCGGATCATGTGTCTTTGCTTTTTTGCAGATGTAATACTCCAGCTTCTTCAACAGATGATCATAATGGTCAATAAGAGACGGGTTCACTTCCACGCTTTTGCGCACACATTCATCACTGAAAAGTTCTGCGACTCCTTCCCTGTTGCCCTTGTAGCAAATGCTTTTAAGAAATGGGGATAGATTGTACTGATGATTTGTATTTTAAATATGGGCAAGGAGTTCGGCCCTCTTTCTCATGGGATGATTTCTCCTCTTGAGCAAATCCCTTGTTGCCCTCATTTCCGATGGATAGACATATGCCACCGGTATCATTCCTCCTCTTAAAAGAATAGCTATTTTATGTGAGTCAATTCTGTCGTTTTTTGCCTTCCCTCCATTGTAGTGAATGCGAGATAGTCGGGGGTAGTATTACAGGCTATTTTACGTTGCGGGCTACTGATGAAGCCCATAAAAATGACTCAAGCCGCACAGTCTTTATCTGCATCATCGTTCCAATAAAAAATAATAGTTCTTTAATGTGAGCGGGGTTCAAAGTGCCCCGTTCATTTTAACCGGGTAAATTCACTGTTACTAAAAAGGTCAACCCTGTTTCATCTTTTTCAATCTTAATTGCACCAGTTGAAAATCCGGCAGTAGTCAGAAGCTTAATAATATCATCTTCAGACCTGTAAACAAGTTTCCAGTCCGCCATATATTCCTGCCAGACCTGATAAGGATTGTCTTTTTTGATATTCGTAAAGAATAAAGTGCTCTTCCGGTTTAAAAGGGTTTTTAAAGCGTGTTTCAGGAAAAAAGAAATGTGCTTGTCGGAAATATAATCAAACAGACCACCGGCAAGTATTAAATCAAAGGGCCCTAATTTTTCTATTTCTCTCAGGGACTGTAGGAAGTTGCCATGAACGAAATGTAAAGTGCCTCTGAGATTATTAAGTCTGTTCTTTGATAATTCCAGTGCGTCACTGTCTACATCATGTAAAACCATATCGCACGGGACATTTGAAATATATTTTTTAATTTTAAGGATATCACGGCAGCCTCCACAGCCGACTGACAATATTTTTTGCGGGGTCCCGGAATTCAACAGCGCATCAAGAATAATATCGGATTGGCGCTGCACTTTATTTCTGTGCTGCTGTGCCAGCGCGCTATTCAGGGCATATTCTTCAATGTAATATTCAATCTTTCCATACAGAGATTTATTTTCGGGATTGCATATGTATTCTATGGTTTCAAAATCCCCGGGATAATTTCTTGGCCAGTCCTGCAAACGTTTAACAAAGACTGAGCGGCCGTGAATGTCTCTGGCCGGTTTTATGATTGTTTCGATTTTAGCACGAGAAGCGCCGTTCTTTTCAGCTTCCAGTATATGAAAGCACAGGTCATGCATACAGGCAACAACTTTATGATAAACTTGAGAGCTGCCATCGGTTATTAGGCTCTCAAGAGATATAAAGTTTGCGACGCTCTGGCGCAATTTTTCCATAAATACCTTTAATGGTCAGAGTTCAAAACCTCTTCTATTTAACCCAAAAAATTTATTAAAAATAATGCGGATGTTGGAAAATTATTTGTTTTTCGATTCCCTAAACGCATTTTCAATCAAGGTTAGGATGCATTCTTTTATTCAAAGCCGTATGCATAATTTGATTATAAATTTATCGAGTTAAACAAATTATTTTTCAATGTCTGCATTATTTGGGTTAACGGGGGGAATAAGTCGCCGTAGACTTCTTTGGCGCCACATTAACTTCCCACTCTTTTAATTTCTCAAGGACTTTATCGATAAGCGCTTCTATTCTTTTGCTGATGACATCTGACATCTCATATGCAGTTTCCATCGACATGGGCTGGATGCCGATCAGACATATCTCAGAAGGCATAATTTCCATAAGCTTTGCGGCAAACAGCATGTCAGGAAGCCCGATCTGGTGAACGGACAGTTTGGAACTCAGGAATGAAGGTATCCTGTCACCTTCAACAATGTCAATCGTTCCCGGTTCTTTCTTGAAATTGGCAGCGTCTATTATTAATACTTTGTCTCTATTTTCGAACAGCGGCAGGAGATCAAGGCCCTTTGTGCCGCCGTCTATCAGCTCAACTGATTCGGGGAAATCATATTCGCTTTTTAATTTATTCACCGCGTGGACGCCAACACCATCATCGCTTAGAAGTACATTACCAATTCCAAAGACAGCTATATTCAAAAAATGCCTCCTGAAAATTATACTGCATCATCCTTTGCCCTCAGCTTTGACTGTTACTTGTCTCTTACTGACCGCAGTACTATGAAACTATTGGACTCCGGCGCTTCGATTATTTACTTTTCTTCTTTTCGATCTTTGCCAGCTTCTTCTCTTTAATTGTTTTCTTCGGCGCTTTCTTAACATCTTTTTTAGTGTTTTGTGATTTTGCCATTTTCATTCCCTCCATTTTTTTAAGTTTAAGGTTTTACAATATCCGTTTGATCTTAGCGAAGGCCTCTTCTATTATCTCCGGTTCGGGCAGGAACGTGGTCCTGAAGTACACGCCGTCCTCCTGCCTTCCGAACCCTGAACCGGGGACGAAGACAACTCCTTCGTTAAGCGCGGCACGGACGAATTCAATGTCCTTTTTCCACTTCTTCGTTTCTATTTTTATGAAAGCATAGAAAGCGCCTTTAGGGACAGGGAACGAGAGCGGCAGCTTCCCGGCCATCTTCACGAAAGTGTCTCTCCTTTCCAGGAGCTTTTTCTTCATACCCTTGATGTACGCGGGGTATGAAGGGTCCACTATCGCGGCAGCGGCGGCCTTCTGATATTCCCAATTTACTGAGAGCCGCTGATTGCACAGCAGGAAGAAGGCGTTCTTGACCTCCGACCATCTTTCACCGTGAAATGTTACCCATCCGATCCTTGCGCCGGGGTAGCTGAAATCCTTGGAAAGAGAGCTTCCGTATATGAACGGCACCTTGTCCCTTGCTATCTTTCTGAAGTCCACAAGTTTGCCTTCCAGTATGAGCTGGTCGTATGAACCGTCGTAAAATATGGGGACGTCGTGCTCGGCGCATAGCGCCACGACTTCCGAGAGGTTCTTTTCAGAATAAACAGAGCCCAGCGGATTATTCGGGTTGATTATCACCATCGCCTTTGCGCCCTCAATCTTCTTTGCAAGATATCCTGTGTCTATCTGGCCGTCCGCGCTGTGTCTGTAGAAGACGCTTTCACCCTCGAACTGTTTTGCCTTGCTTAAGTAAAGCGGATATACCGGGTTGGGAAGGAGCACTTTCTCTCCGAATCCTATAAATGAATGGAAGAAGAAGTCTATGCCCTCGGTGAGGCCTGCGACGGCAAACACGTCCTCGGGTCTGCACTTCTCGATCCCGGCGACGGTCTTTCTCAACTGTTCGTCTCCTTCAGAAGGCGCATAACCTTTCCAGTTTTCATCGAGGGCGCTCTTCACACGCTCTGCTATAACGTTAAATGACGGGAAGCCGTACTGGGGCGGGTCTCCGATGTTGAGATAGATCATCTTCTTGCCCTTTGCCTCCTCGCGCTTCGCCTCCATAACGATGTCCCTTATCGGGTAGCTTACAACATTCATCCTCTCCGTAGGCCTGTATGGCAGTTGTCGTCTCAGGTGTACCATTTAATCATCCTTTTAATTTTCATTATATGGTTTTACTCTCTGATAGTCTCCATGGAATATCATGTCAAATTGAAATGATGGAACTTATCATGCTTGAAAAATATCATACGACACGTTAGTGGAAAAGGGCAATAGTACCATAGAGCAAAAAACAAAGCCCCGGAAAACTTGTCGTCTTCCGGGGCTTATGGTTCAACTTAATTCTTCCCGTGCGCTTCTCTATTGTTCCAGGTGTTTTTCATCTATAAACTTGTAGCCGCTGAACATGGAGCTCACCAGTCCGTTTTTTTCGTGAGGGTCCATATACCATGAGGCATAGATATGAATGGGGACGAAAATCAGTATCACATACATCACGAGATGGTGATATATCCTGATGGTCGGAAGGTACATTATGTTCAGAAGCCATCCGCCGAGCACTGTCCAGATTACCCCTGTGTGGTTTACCGAGTATACGGCAAATCCTGATACTATCTCAAAGATGAACAGCAGAAACAGGATAAAGTACGTGAGTGACGCCAGCGGGGCATGGCCTGCGCAATAGGGAGGTTCCTTATCTATAAGAAGATAGAACCTGACGGCCTTCATAAAATCCCTGCGCTTCTTCTCGTTGTAAGGGAAACACTCCTTCCAGGATGCAAACCTGTTGCCCATAAAGGCCCAGTAGATCCTGATCAATACGCTCATCAGGAAAGTATAGGCAGTAACGAAGTGGATAAACCTTACCCAGCCCATTATGTACTCCTTGGAGGAAATGGCATGAGCATAGGGATTGCCGATGTAGTAACCTGTAAGTGAAAGGATGAGGATACCGAAGGCATTGATCCAGTGGGTAAATCTTATAGGTAACTCCCATATATAAGCTCTCAGTCTTGGAGTCTCGCCAAATCTTATTCCATTTTTTATATGCATATCCGCCCTCCTTTCTTATTTTACCCTTATCCTTGTAACCTCATTGCCCTCGGTATCGACCACTTGAACGGCACATGCCATACAGGGACCGCATGAGTGTATGGTCCTGGGAATTTCAATCGGCTGTTCTGCGTTTGCTACCGGTGTCCCAATCAGGGCTTCCTCGTAAGGACCTCTCTGGTTATTGGCGTCTCTCGGAGAACCGTTCCATGTGCCCGGGACTACAATCTGGAAATTCTCGATCTTCCCGTCCTTGATCTTTACCCAGTGGCCGAGCGAGCCCCTTGGCGCCTCATGAAATCCGTAACCCTTTGCTTCCGCGGGCCATTCAGAGGGGTCCCATTTTTCCCCGCTGTGGATCCTCAGGTCCCCGTTCTTCATATTCGTGGCAAGCTGATTGATCCATACAGGAAGCTGTTTGGCAGTGATGAGTGTTTCAACTCCCCTTGCAGCGATCCTTCCGAGGGTTGAGAAGAGGACCCCTGCCCCTACTCCCAGCGTCTTAAGGACATAATTTACCGTGTCCTGGACTTCTTTATGTCCGGAGGCATAGGCAACCAGCATCCTTGCCAGAGGCCCCACTTCCATGGCCTTGTCGTCGTAACGCGGGGCCTTGAGCCATGTATACTTTTCATCCGTATTCAGATATTCATATGGAGGCTGCGGGCCGGTATACTTGTAGTTGGTCTCACCGTCCCATGGATGTTTCGCTTTATCATCTCCTCCGGAATAGTTATACCAGGAGCGGGTAACGTATTCAGTTACCTTTTGATGGTCTACCGGATGGATCTTGGACAGGTCCTTGTTGAGAATAATACCGCGAGGCAGCCACATATTTTCAGTGTTGCTTGCGGTGTCATTCGGGAATTCACCGTAACTCATGAAATTACCGACCCCGGCCCCGTAGCCGGCCCAGTCCAGATAGAAGGGCGCTACCGCGATTATATCCGGGATGTATACATGCTCAACAAAGTCCAGCGCTGTCTGGGCAAGCCCGTTCATGAAGGCGATGCTTCCAGCGTTAAGGGCGTTCTGGCTTTCAGGGTCAACTGGTATTGACATACCTCCGACGATATATGTCTGGGCATGTGGGTTCTTTGCACCCAGCAGTGCCTGCATCTTGATTACTTCTCTTTGCCAGTCAAGGGCCTCGAGATAGTGGGCCACTGCCATGAGGTTTGCTTCCGGAGGCAATTTGTATGCAGGGTGTCCCCAGTATGCATTAGCAAAGGGACCGAGCTGCCCCCTGTCCACAAATTCCTTAAGCTTGTCTTTTATGCCCTTGAAATAATCAGCGCTTGATTTGGGCCAATCCGATATTGACTGGGCAAGGGCCGATGTCTTGACAGGGTCTGCGCTTAAAGCGCTGACAATATCCACCCAGTCAAGGGCATGTAGATGATAGAAGTGGATCACGTGGTCCTGTACGTATTGGATCCCTGAAATAAGGTTTCTGATTATCCTTGCATTATCAGGAATTGTAATGCCTAAAGCGTCTTCGACCGCTCTCACCGAGGCGGTTGCATGCACCGTTGTTCAGACGCCTCATATGCGCTGCGTAAACGCCCACGCGTCTCTGGGATCTCTGCCCTTTAAGATAAGCTCAATACCCCGGAACATGGTGCTGGAACTCCAGGCGTCAACGACTTTGCCGTTTTCAACTTTCGCTTCAATCCTGAGATGTCCTTCAATTCTTGTGATCGGGTCAATAACTAATTTTTTCGCCAATGCTCCCACCTCCTTTTATGATTTTTCTTGCTCTTCATCTTTCTTTAAATGTCTAACGGCCCTGCCGATTCCATGAATTGCAAAACCCACGGCTGTTGCAGCGGCAAGTCCTGCGCCGATCTTGTCGGCAGTATGTTCAACACCAAATCCGGGGGCAGATGGAAGTCTTCTGTAAAAGGGGCTCATCGTGTCCCAGAAATGCGGCTCGGAACATCCGATGCACCCGTGCCCTGCCTGGACAGGCCAGCTTGTGCCTTCATTATATTTAACAGTGGGACAGTTGTGAAAGGTCTCCGGGCCCTTGCAGCCCATCTCATAAAGACACCATCCCTGCCTGTGTCCTGCATCGCCCCACTGCCTGACGAATTGCCCGGCATCAAAATGGCCCCTTCTTTCACAGTTGTCGTGAATCCTCTTGCCATAAGCAAAAAGAGGCCTGCCGAGTTTGTCCATCTGGGGAAGTCTTCCCAGTGTGAGATAATGAACGATGGTGGCCGTAAGATTTTCAACATTTAGAGGACAGCCCGGCAAATTAATAACTGTTGCGTTCGGAACCGCCTCTTTAACGCCTACAGCCCCTGTCGGGTTAGGATGTGCTGCAGGAATTCCACCATGTGTCGCACATGTACCTACGGCAATAGTGGCTACAGCATTGCCGCAGACTTCGCGCGCAATATCAATAGCTGATTTTCCGCCTATACAGCAATAAATACCATTGTCCTTGAGCGGGATAGCGCCTTCCACCACAACGAAGTATTCGCCTTTGTGGTTTTTGACAACATCCATAAGCGACTTCTCTGCCCGAAATCCTGCCGGAGCCATTATCGTCTCATGATAATCGACTGACAGGATATCGAGGACTATCTGCCCTACGGTAGGTTTTGACGCCCTTAAAAGGGCCTCCGAGTCACCTGCGCAGTCCTGGTACTCAAGCCATACAAGATACGGCTTTTGAGCCATTACGGCCTCGGCGATCTTGGGGATAAACGAAGACGGTAAGGACAGCAAGGCTGCCATACCGGTGCACCATTTCATGAAGTCCCTGCGGGAAATCCCTTTTTTCTTGAGCGACTCCATAAAGTCCGGTACATCATGCAGCGGATCATCAGACTGGTATTTCATGAATTCACCTCCCCCTTTCTCCTGAAAGTTTATAAGTTAGAAAGATAAATAGAAACAACCCATTTAGGAAATTATCATAAATTAAAACGCTTGTCAATGATTTTCTTTTATTTACAGTAACCCCTCAGTTACGAGTGGCAGATGTCATTTCGACCGGAGGGAGAAATCTTATAACTGCTTGCTTACTATAAAGATAAGATTTCTCCTGACGTCGAAATGACATCTCAAATAGTTTTTTGCCACTTGTAACTGAATGGTTACTATTTACACCCAGTTAATACTTTATTCCCTGCGGCCTTTCTTCAGCATTTCTCTCGCATGTTTTATTGATATCTCGGATGTCTCGCCGCTTAACATTCTGGCAATTTCAAGCGTTCTATCGTCTTTTTCTATTTTGCTTATTTCAACGATTGTCCTTTTATCTTTAACTTTCTTTTCAATTTTGAGGTGAGTGTCGGCATATGATGCAATTTGTGGAAGATGGGTTATGCTTATGATTTGATGGGAGGATGAAAGATTATGCAGTTTGAGCCCCACTGTTTCGGCTGCCTTGCCTCCGATGCCGGCATCGATTTCATCAAAGATGAGGACAGGGATATTATCTTCCTTTGCCAGGACACCTTTAAGTGCCAGCATTATTCTTGACAGTTCACCGCCCGATGCTGTTTTTGATACCGGCTTCAGCTCTTCCCCGACATTAGGTGCGATAAGGAATTCAATGTTATCAACGCCGCGGTGTGTGGCCCTGAAACCGTCGGAAGTATCGTCTCCTACTTCCCGTGTCATTAAGATTGAAAACTTTGTGCCGGGCATAGACAGTTCTGAAAGTTCAGCTACTACCTTTGACTCTATTTTTTCGGCTACGGTCTTTCTTTTGTTTGAAAGTTCATTTGCGGTTTGGGTCAATCTATTTTTTAACTCCGACAGCTCTGTCTTTAGGGCCTCCAATTTTTCTTCGGAACATTGCAATTCTTCAAGTTCCATGTCGGCTTTTTCTTTGTAGTCAAGAACTGCCTGTATATCGGCCCCGTATTTTTTCTTAAGGCCTTTAATCAGCTCAAGTCTTTCCTGGACCATTTCGAGCCGTTCAGGACTGAAGTCAATGTCGTCTTTATAATCCCTGAGAAAATACGCGGTTTCCTCCAGCAGGGGAAGCGCGTCCTCAACTGACTTTAAGGCCTCATTTGCGCGGGCATCGATGCCGGAGATTTCTTTCAGATTACCCAGAATTTTTGAAAGGTCCGCAATGCAGGCTGTTTCCGAGGAATAAAGCGATTCATACGCCTGGTTAGCGAGTTCCGCAAGACGGCCTGCGCTGCTTAGAATTTTTACTTCTTCTGTAAGCTCCTCTTCTTCTCCGGGCCTTAAGCCTGCTGATTCAATTTCGCTTACCTGGTATCTCAGGATATCCAGCCGATGGGCCCGTTCCTTTTCTTTTTGAACCAGCCCGCTGATTTGATGTTTCAACGAAAGCTGTGTTTCATGAATCTTTGAGACCTCCTGCCTGTCTCTCCAAAGTCCGCCATAGGCATCAAGCATATCCAGTTGATTATCAGGGGACAGCAAAGACTGGTGCTCATACTGGCCATGGACATCTATAATTTTACTGCTGATATCAGAGAGTGTCTGCACATTTACCATCGAACTGTTTATGTATGCCCTGCTTCTGCCCTGCGAAGAGATGGTCCTTTTGAGGATAAGACCGTCGCTGATATCAATGCCGTTGTCCTCAAGGAATTGACGAGTTGAGGGGGGAAGTAATTTCGGCGGGATGTCAAAAAAGGCCTCTACAACCGCTTCTGTTTCACCGCTTCTGACAATATCGCCCGAGGCCCTTTCTCCGAGGGCAAGACTCAGGGCGTTAATTATAATAGATTTTCCTGCTCCCGTTTCACCGGTGAGGACGTTAAAACCATTTTCAAACTCAACGGCGGCGTTATCTATTATGGAGAAGTTTTTTATATGGAGTTCGCGGAGCATGGTGGTTGAGGATTATATTAGCAAATTTGGGAGGGGTTTTGTATAGGATTGATAAAGAGGGGATGTCCCTGTGAGTTAGCTTCCCACTCTGGCATGTATGATTTGACAATATGTCAAATGGCAATCTAATATAAGACATATGACAAGGAGGTGATAAAGATGACAACAGTAACGGCAGTTTTGGGTGGTGAGAAAGGACTCGGGCAGAAGATCTCAAGTCGTATCGACTTCGACGCCCTTATCAGGAAGGGGATCCCCTGGGAAGTAATTTCCCATATAAAGAAGGCGTTTAATCTGCAGGATGAAGTCATTGCCAGGATTATTGGCGTAAGTCCACGCACAATCGCCCGGAGACGGCAAACAGTTAAAGCGCCTGCAAGGCGGGCAGTGGTTAAATCCGGAAAGTCCCGCAAGGATATGCTAACGGCAGCTTCAGCAAACAGGCTTTCCCCTGTGGAAAGTGACAGGGTATACAGATTTGCCAGGATTATTGCTCTTGCCGAAGATGTATTTGAGAATAAGGAAGAAGCGCTTGAGTGGCTAAAAAGTCCCCAGCATGGACTTGGCGGGCTCATTCCGTTTGATATGCTTCAGACCGATGCAGGGTCCCGTGAGGTCGAGGAACTTCTGGTCCGTATTGACTACGGAGTTATTTCGTGAAAAGGGCATGGCGAATAATCCGGAGAAAACGTTTGCAAGATGCTTTTACAGGAGAAGGAGCACGCATCGGCGGCGGTCGCTGGAACCATGTCGGTATACTGGTGGTTTATGTCAGCGAAACCCTGTCACTTGCGGCTTTAGAGCTGTTTGTCAATTTCACAAGAAAGGACCTTAAACTCAGTAAATCCCTTGTTGCAATTCCTGTAGATATTCCCGACTCTCTGAGAATATTGGAAGTCTCTGTCAGTAACTTGAATCCCGATTGGAGAATGTCCCCTCCATCGAATTCAACAAAGGACATCGGGACGAAGTGGGTGCAAAAGGGGACCACTTCAATACTTCGTGTGCCTTCAGCGCTCATTCCGGACGAACACAATCTTATGCTCAATCCGAAGCATGCTGATTTCATGAAGATAAAGATCGGGAAACCACAGCCTTTTGCACTCGACGAGCGAATGTGGAAATAGCAGTTAGTTTATAAATTGAATTGATATAAGTTTGTGAGCATCTTCCCGGGGGAAAGTGAGTTTGTGAGCATAAAAAGGCACACTAATCCTTTTTTGGGTAATACACTTTCATATTGAATAAAATCCCGGCCAGCTATTAATATATATCGTCCTCTATTAAAGGGTTCTTACGTAAATTGAAGGCAGGAGCGTGTTAATGGAATCAATAAGGCATACCATCAGGATCGATTCTGAAGTTAAAGATGACAAGCGCGCCATTTACTTTGATGATACGCTTTCACACCATATAGATGAAAGCCTACTTGTTAAAGTTCTAAAAGAAGCAAAATCTAATTTCTGGAAATCAAATCATAATGCCCGGCAAAATATCGGGAGCTGTTTATGCGATATGCTAAACGGCAGCGGCGGTCATCTCCTGTCATCAGTGCAGAAGGCCCACGACACGGGCAAGCCACTTTTTATTTATCTGAAACTCCCGATAGAATTAAGTCCACTCCCTTTCGAGCTTCTGCATGACAACAGGTTTTTCCTTATGGACAGCCGGATTCATCTCATACGCAGGGTGAATGACAAGAACTGTTTGAAGGTGGAAACGCCTGCAAGGCGTCCTCTTAAAGTGCTCTTTATGGCGTGTTCGCCGACTGATCTGAAGGCACACGAGGTATTAAGCTTTGAGAAAGAGGAGGAGTTGATCATAGAGACAGTGGGAGATTATCCCCTGTCATTGACTATTGAAGACTCCGGTAGTCTCAATGGTCTGGAACATGCAATATATGAGGCAGATGGTCATGACGTTGTTCATATTACGGGACATGCGGGAATAGATGATGAGTTTGGCCCTGTATTTTACATGGAGAATGACATCGGCGAGACAGAAAAGGTAACTCCTCTAATGCTCTGGGAGAAAATAAAGACGTTTCCGCCAAAGATACTATTTCTCTCAGGCTGTTCAACGGCAAAGACCGATACGGAAAACGCTTCCGAGTCTTTTACGCATCTCATGATCGAGCAGGGTATTCCCGTTGCCCTTGGATGGGGACTTCCGATATCGGATACTGGAGCTACAAGGATCGCCGCACTGATTTATAAATATTTATCAATGGGCAAGGATATCGGCGAGGCAGTGCAGACTGCGCGGCAGGAAATGGAAACCGCTTATCACGTGTGGCCCCTGTTGAGGTTATATACAGATGGTACGCCTTTGACGCCGATTGTTGCATCAGGACAGGCATTGTTTAAGAAAACGACGAGGGCGACGACTTACAAATATCTTGAAGGTAGTAACGTAAAGGTTCTGGAAAAAGGTTTTGTCGGCAGGAGGAGGCAGATCCAAAAAGGCGTCAGGGTATTGAAAGGCGCAGGCGATAAATGCGGGATATTGATCCACGGCACAGCAGGGCTCGGCAAGAGCTGTCTCGCGGGCAAGCTTATTGAGCGTTTTAATAAGAAAGAGCTGGTGGTCATTCACGGCGTGTTGAAGACTTCAGACCTGTTTCCGAAACTTCTGAACATGTTCGACCGAAAAGGGATCGCATCAGGCATTCAAATCATGAAGTCAGACATTGAGCCTGACGAAAAGATCAAGCATCTCTTCCGCACTGCATTCAAGGAACAGCCTGCGCTCCTGTATTTTGATGACTTTGAGCAGAACCTTGAGAGGCACGGAGACAAATGGCATGTCAAACCGGATGCGGTTGAATTGATGAAGACAATATTGACTGCACTTGACTGGAGCGAAGGGATTACCAATCTCATGATCACGAGCCGTTATCCGTTTGTCCTTGAGGCGGAAGGGGGGAACCTGCCGGAGAAAAAGCTTGAGGAAATTTCCCTCATGTCATTCAAGGGGGCAGACCTAAGGAAGAAAAAGGAAGAACTGAAATATATCCCAAAGAGCGAACACGCGGAGATGTATATGCAATTCGGCTGCGGCAATCCCCGCCTGCTTGAATGGCTCGACAAGATAGCAGAGGAAGAAAATAAATATGACCTTGAAGGGCTTAAACAAGAGCTTGCCGGTAAGACCGAGGACTTCATCTCGGAATATCTTGCAGATGTAATAGCAATGACCCAAAGTCCGGACTTCCATAATTTCCTGCATAAGGCGTCGGTCTTCAGACAGCCTGTGGAGAATACCGCCTATCACAAATTCGGGTCTGATGCCCTGTTAAACAAGGGCGTGGACCTGACGCTCTTTGAAAAGGAGCAGCTCTCAGGACAGAAAGCGGTCTACTGGGTAACGCCCGTAATCCGGGCCCTGATGTTTGACAAATTGGATGAAAGCAATAAGACGGAGATGCACAAAACAGCTTATGACTGGTATGACGAAAGACTGCATGGAAGCGAAAACCGCGATCCTGTCTACCTTGAAGAGGCAATCCATCACGCCCTTGAATCCGCTAATATCCGGGGCGCATGCAAGCACGCCATCCCTCTTGCGAATTTTATGAAAGCGATGCTCCTCTACAGGGAAAGAACTAAACTGATGCAAACAGTGGCAGGCAGGATCACAGGTGAAGTAATTGACGAGGCAAAGGATTATAAAGATGATAATGTTCCCACACTTTATAACAACCTCGGCTCGGCGTGGAGCGACCTCGGGGACAAGAAAAAAGCGATTGACTATTTCACAAAGGCGCTTGAGATTGATATATCTGTTTTTGGTGAGAAACATCCCAACGTAGCAACCTACTATAACAACCTCGGCGGGGCGTGGAGCGACCTCGGGGACAATAAAAAAGCGATTGACTATTTCACAAAGGCGCTTGAGATTGATATATCTGTCTTTGGTGAGAAACATCCCAAAGTAGCAATCCGCTATAACAACCTCGGCGGGGCGTGGAGAGGCCTCGGTGACAACAAAAAAGCGATTGACTATTTCACAAAGGCGCTTGAGATTGATATATCTGTTTTTGGTGAGAAACATCCCAACGTAGCAACCTACTATAACAACCTCGGCGGGGCGTGGAGCGACCTCGGGGACAATAAAAAAGCGATTGACTATTTCACAAAGGCGCTTGAGATTGATATATCTGTCTTTGGTGAGAAACATCCC
>CAYMUX010000073.1:0-18477 GCA_964393845.1 uncultured Nitrospiraceae bacterium | reverse complement strand
AAGCAATAAACAGGAAATAAGAAACAAGAAACAAAGTATATATATTTTTTGTATTTGCGATTTACCGTATTCCATTTTTTATTCCCTACTTCTCACGTATTAGATTACTATATTCACAAGCCTGCCCTTAACAATAATTACCTTTTTCGGCTTCTTGTCCTTTATGATTTCCTCAATCTTCGGGTCACTGAAAGCCTTTTCTTTAACAGTCTCATCATCAAGTCCTGCCGCTATCATGATCTTTGCCCTGACCTTCCCGTTTATCTGTACGACAAGCTCTATCTCCTCTTCCTTTGCAATGTCCTCATCCCAGGACGGCCACTTTTCATTATATACGGTTTTACTCTCGCCTATCTCTCTCCACAGTTCTTCGGAAAAATGCGGGGCAAAAGGAGACAGAAGTAATATCAGCTGTTTGATGGTAAATTTCAACAAACTCCTCTCGTCATCATCCGCCGGGCTGAATGCCAGCGTCTCGTTGACAAGTTCCATTAATGAGGCAATCGCTGTATTGAAATGATAGTCACGCTCAATGCTGTTCGTGACCTTCTTAATCGTTTGATGGGTCTTCCGCAATAACTGAGATGCCGGGGCTGAAAGTTGCGACACGTCTTTCACCTGACTGCTGAACTTTATACTCAATAGGTCTTGATGCTTATATATGAACGCCCATATACGGCTTAAGAAACGGAGCGCCCCTTCCACCCCCTGGTCGGACCACTCAAGGTCCCTTTCCGGAGGGGCTGCAAACATACTGAATATCCTGACTGTATCAGTACCGTATCTCTCCAGCAGAAAATCAGGGTCAACGACATTGCCTTTTGATTTGGACATCTTGGCGCCGTCTTTTATAACCATCCCCTGTGTAAGGAGGCTCCTGAAAGGTTCATTTATTTTAATAAGCCCCAGGTCCCTCAAAACCTTTGTAAAAAACCGTGAATAAAGCAGGTGCAGCACCGCATGCTCAATGCCCCCGATATACTGGTCCACAGGCATCCAATATTGTAGGGGCGAGGTAACCTCGCCCGTACGGAGGCCGGAATTAAAATTTACCTTGTCATTCCCGCCCAGGCAATAAGCGATAAAATACCACGATGAATCGACAAACGTGTCCATAGTGTCCGTCTCTCTCCTGGCGTCTGAACCGCACTTAGGGCACTTAGTATTTACAAAGCCTTCTACGTCCGCCAGCGGAGATGCGCCCTTGCCGGACAGTTGAACGTCTCGAGGAAGAATCACTGGCAGTTCAGCTTCCGGAACGGGAACAATGCCGCAGGATGAACAGTAAATTATTGGAATAGGTGTTCCCCAGTACCTCTGGCGAGATATCCCCCAGTCCCTTAGCTTGTAATTTACAACCTTCTTGCCAAGCCCTTCCTTCTCAAGGAAACCGGCGATTTTCTCTCTTGCCTCTTCTGACGAAAGCCCGGAGTACGGACCTGATTCCACAAGGATGCCGTAATCTTCAAAAGCCTCTGAGGGCGAGAAAACCTCGCCCCTACGTTCAGGTAAAATTACAACCTTGATTGGCAGATCATACTTCTTCGCAAATTCAAAATCCCTCTGGTCATGGGCGGGGACGGCCATTATAGCCCCGGTCCCATATCCCATGAGGACAAAGTTCGCGGCATATATGGGAATGCTCTCTCCTGTCAGTGGATTTTCCGCGTAGCATCCGGTGAACACGCCCTGCTTCTCTTCAGGATCATCTGAAAGGGCCTCAATCTGCCTGATTATATCTTTATCTTTTACCAGCTCGCGTAGAACAGGATGTTTCCCGGCAACGCTCATGAAGGTAGCGCCGTACAGTGTGTCCTGCCTTGTAGTAAAAATCCTCAACTTCCTTTCGGAGCCGGCGATCCTGAAATCAACCTCGACCCCCTCGCTCCGCCCGATCCAGTTGCGCTGCATTGTCACGACCTTCTCAGGCCAGCCAGAAAGCGTATCAGCATCTTCCAGGAGTTCCTCGGCATAATCTGTAATCTTGAAAAACCACTGCTCAAGGTCCTTATGCACTACAATAGTGTCACAGCGCCAGCACCCATCGTTAATTACCTGTTCGTTCGCAAGCACGGTTTCACAGGAAGGGCACCAGTTAACGAATGAGGCCTTTTTATAGGCAAGACCGCGCTCCAGCATTTTTAGAAAAAACCACTGGTTCCACTTGTAATATTCAGGATTGCAGGTGGTCACTTCCCGCTGCCAGTCATACACCAGTCCCATTTTTTTTAACTGGTCCTTCATGTAAGCGATATTCTCATGGGTCCACTTCGAAGGATGTACGCCGTGTTTTATAGCGGCATTTTCAGCAGGCATGCCGAAGGAGTCCCAGCCCATCGGGTGCAGCACATTAAAGCCCCGCATCTTTTTGTATCTTGTAATAACGTCGCCGATTACATAATTCCTTACATGTCCCATGTGTATCCTGCCGGAGGGATAAGGGAACATCTCCAGGCAATAAAATTTGGGAAGCCCGGTATCTTCTTTAACTGCAAACAGCTTTTGTTCATCCCAGAACTCCTGCCATTTCTTTTCTATTTTTTGTGCGTTATATCTTTCTTCCAATCGATGCCTCCGCTGTTTATGGTAGTTCGCATTTTTTTACTTACAGCTAATGGCTGGCAGCTAATCGCTATTTATAAAGTTTGTATTTTACCATAATTTATAACCCAAAATACTAATATCAACACGGGATTTATCCGTTGGATTTTAAATTTAATTTAGTGCTATACTACCACGTTATTTTCCCCGTGGAGATTTATTTGATCGGATTTTTTACGTTCTCAAGTCGCTTTATTAAAAGTCGATAAAAGTTTATCCCATGGAAAATCTGAAAGGTTAATTCTGAGGGTCTTATTTTGGATTACATGTATTCAACGGAATTGAAAGCCCCTTCCCTGCTTTCCAGAGCTTCTTATTTCCTGACGATAATTGCCTTAACAATTACCTTTTCTCTTGCAGGAACTTCCACTGCCTCAGCAGAAATATTCCCCCTTATCAAGATGATCGAGCTTACGGGGAACAAAAGAATCAGCTCCAATACAATCCTGTCCAAGATGAAAAGCAAAGAGGGAACGCCTTTTTCAAAAAATACTGTTCAGGATGATTTAAAAAAATTATACAGCATAGGATATTTTGATGATATCAGGGTTGAGATTGAATCATTTGAAGGAGGAGTTAAACTTATTTATATTTTTGTAGAAAAACCTACAATTATCAGCCTGGATTTTCAGGGGAACAAAGAATATGACGCCGAAAAACTCAAGGAAAAAATAACCTTAACAACAGGAGCGATTGCCAATCTCACACTTATAACCGATAACGCAAAAAAGATCGTTTCATTTTACGAGTCCGAGGGATACTGGCTCGCAAAGGCCGTTCCCATAATCAGAGAAGTTTCAGAAGACACTGTGGCCGTTACTTTTCAGATAGAAGAAGGGCCGGAAGTCGGCATCGACGAGATTACAATCAAAGGCAATGAAGCGATTCCCGGTGATGATATCAAAGATGCAATGACAACAAAGGAATGGTGGATATTTTCATTTCTGACCAGTTCGAATGTTTACAAGGAAGATCAGGTCAGAGCAGATACAATGAGAATAAAAGAGTTATACCAGAGCAAAGGTTATATTTACATTGCCGTATCCGAACCTGAAGTTACTCTAAGCCCGGACAAGGAAGATCTTTTCCTTACAATATCCGTTTCCGAAGGAGATCAATACAAAATCGGGGAGTTTAAGTTCAAAGGCAACACTGTTTTTTCAGACACTGAATTGTATGAGAATGCTGAAACCGCCACCAGCGAGATATTCAACAGGACTGCGCTCAAAAAGGATATTGATAAAATCATCGATCTATACATGGACAAAGGTTACGCCCGCGCTGATCTTAATCCTCTGGTTGATGTGAATAAAGAAGAAAAACTCGCTAATATCACTCTGGCTGTAACTGAAGGGGGAATCTTCAGAATAGGCAGAATAGACGTCACGGGAAATTTAAAAACCCGCGACAAGGTGGTGCGAAGGGAAATGAGGCTTGATGAAGGGGACATCTTTAATAAAAGCCTTTTAAAGAGAAGTTATCAGAGAATAAACAATCTTAACTATTTTGAAACTGTAGATATTAGACCAATACCACGGGCAGAAGATCAACTGATGGATATTGACGTCACCGTAAAAGAAAAATTAACAGGCATGCTGAGTCTTGGCGGCGGATACAGTTCTGTAGACAAATTTATGATCATGGGTGAAATAACCCAGACAAACCTGTTCGGGAGGGGTTTGCAATTAAAGTTAAAGGCTGATTTCAGCTCAAGGCGGACCAATTACAATATTTCTCTTAATGACCCATGGTTTATGAATAAACCCATTTCCGCTTCAATCGGCTTATATAATGAGATCGTTGATTATACTGACTATGACAAAAAATCGTTAGGCGGCTACATCGGCTTCGGAAAAGAATTATCAGAATACGTAGGAGCCAACATCAAGTACAGTTTTGAACGGGTATCAATAGCCAATGTGTCGGAAAATGCCTCTTCACTAATCAGGGATCAGGAAGGATCAAAAATCACCAGCAGCATAAGCCCATCGATCTGGAGAGATACGCGTGATAATTATCTGGACCCGTCAACCGGATCAAAGAATGCGCTTTATACTACAATTGCAGGTCTCGGAGGAGACAATTACTTTTTTAAAGGGGTGGTTGATTCCTTGTGGTTTTTCCCTGTAATATGGGATACAACATTCAGTCTTCGCGGAAGGTACGGTTATGCCAAAGGATTCAATAACCGGGAACTGCCTCTTTATGAGAGATTTTACGTCGGCGGTATTAATACTATAAGAGGATTGGGCTTTGGAGAGGGCGGACCCAAAAATGCTCAAGGTGAAAAAATCGGGGGTACCCAGGAAATTATATTTAATTTAGAATATATCTTCCCGCTGGTTGAGGACATCAAACTTAAGGGAGTTATATTTTTTGACTATGGCGGCTCATATGACAGCGAATTCCAGCTTTCAGAAAGCATGATGAGAAGAACGGCCGGGGCCGGAGTTAGATGGATATCTCCCTTTGGTCCGATCAGAGTTGAATGGGGCTTTAACTTAAGTCCGAAAAAAGAGGAAAGTAATGATAAAGTGGAATTCTCAATAGGGGGGTTCTTTTAAAATACCGATAACCAGGGAGGCTATATGAGAAAAATTATTTTTCTGATCAGTATGATTTCTTTGATTGCATTCAGTGCACAGGCGGCAGAAGTAAAAATAGGATATATTGATTTACAGAGAATCGTTGTCCAGTCAGATCAGGGCAAAGAGGCGATGAGAACATTAGACAGTATAGAAAAGGCCAAAAATGCTCTTATTAAGGAAAAGGTCGACGTAATTAAAAAACTCGAAGAGGAACTGGCAAAACAGGGCGCTATCCTTAATCCTGAGACTAAAGCGAAAAAAGAGGCAGAGCACGAAAAGCTGATGATGGAATATCAGCAGATGAGAAAAGATCGTGAGGAAGAACTGAAAAAAAATGAATCTGAATTTATTCAAAAGATAGTATTGGACATTAAAAAGCTGCTGGCGAAAATTGCTGAAAAAGAGGGTTATTCAGCAATTTTAAATGAGGCTGGAATTGTTTATATGCCCGAAAATTCCGACTTAACGGACAGAGTCATGAAACAGTTTAATGAAAGCTCAAAAAAAGATATGAAAGCTGAATAGTTACCAGAAATTTCACTAAACATTATCCATACGTTAATATAATATTTTTTTAACTGATGATATGAAACTTGGAGAATTATCTAATCTTATAGGCGGCAGGATATCGGGTGATCCCAATGTCGAAATAACGGGAGTTGCGGGGATTGAGGAAGCTAAAGAGGGAGATATTACCTTTCTTCTGGACAAAAAGAATCTGCATAAAATCTCCAGGCTGAACGCATCCGCCGTAATAGTAAAAGAAGAAATAAATGAACTGACAGTAAACATGCTTGTTGCTGACAACCCGCAGTTTACGTTTGCCAGGGCATTAGAAGTTTTTTATGTAAAACCATATATACCTTCCGGTGTCAGCAACAAGGCTTTTATAGGTAACAATGTACATATAAGTGATGACGTTTCAATTCATCCGCATGCATATATAAGCGATAATGTGGAATTAGGATCAAGGGTCACGGTATCACCTGGAGTATTTTTAGGTGAAGGGTCAACCGTCGGGGACGACTCATTCATTTATCCTAATGTGACAATACAAGAGAAAGTAAAAATAGGCAGGAAAGTAATTGTGCATTCCGGTACAATTATTGGTTCTGACGGCTTCGGATACGTACTGGAGAAGGGAAATCATTACAAGATACCTCAGGTAGGAGGTGTAATAATTGAAGACGACGTGGAGATCGGTGCCAATGTTTGCATTGACAGGGCCACAATAGGAAATACTATTATAGGATGCGGAACAAAAATCGATAATCTCGTGCAGATCGGCCATAATGTAAAAATCGGGAAAAACTGTATAATAGTCTCCCAGGTTGGTATAAGCGGGAGCGTTGAAATAGGCGACGGGGTTGTCCTTGCAGGACAGGTCGGCATCAGAGATCACATTAAAGTAGGCCGCGGAGCAATGGTTGGAGCACAAGCCGGCATCGGCAGCGATATACCCGAGGGGCAAATATATTCCGGGAGCCCGGCAATTCCGCACAAGACATGGCTTAGGGCACAAGCCATTTATTCTAAACTGCCTGAATATATAAAACGTTTACACAAAATTGAAAGAAAGCTAAACAAGGAGGAACAGTCAGATGATGAACATCCGTGAAATTCAAAACATGCTGCCGCATCGATATCCCTTTCTCCTCGTTGACCGGATTATTGACATAGAATCGAAAGTGAAAGCTGTAGGCTTCAAAAACGTAACGGTCAATGAGCCTTTTTTCCAGGGACACTTCCCTGACAATCCCATTATGCCGGGAGTTTTAATAATAGAAGCAATGGCACAGGTGTCAGGAATATTGGCATTTCATTCCGGAGCCCAGGGAAACTCTGTATATTTTATGAGTATAGAAAAGGCCAAATTCAGGAAACCGGTGGTCCCGGGGGACCAGCTTCGTTTTGAAGTAAGTGTACTCCAGCAAAGAAATAAGGTCTGGAAATTCTCCGGACAGGCCTTTGTTGATGACCAGGTTGTGGCAGAGGCCGAATTTACCGCAATGGTATCAGAAAGGGAATTGGAAAATGGCTAAACCAATAATTCATCCAACAGCAATTATAGACTCAAAAGCAAAGTTATCAGATGGGGTAGAAATCGGGCCTTTCTGTATTGTCGGAAAAGGAGTAAAGCTTGGGAAAAATACAAAACTAATCTCAAATATATGTATCGAAGAGACAGAGATGGGCAGTGACTGCACTGTATATCCCTTTACTTCAATCGGACTTGCACCTCAGGATATCAAGTACAAAGGTGAGAAAACCAAAGTACTGATAGGCAATAACAATATCATAAGGGAATATATCTCAATTCATCGCGCCTCCGTCGGCGGAGAAGGCGTAACAAAGATAGGGGACAATAATTTTTTAATGGCTTATGTCCATATCGCCCATGATTGCCGTATTGAAAACAATATTATAATGGCCAACGCCACTACACTTGCAGGCCATGTCACTGTTGAGGATTATGTCTTTATCGGAGGACACGTAGCAGTACACCAGTTTACAAACATAGGGGCCTATGCCATGATCGGGGGATTCAGCGCTATTCCGCAAGACATCCCTCCTTATACTACAGCCGCTGGTGACAGGGCAAAACTCTACGGCTTGAATACAGTCGGTCTGAAACGTCAGAATTTCAGCGACTCTCAGATCAAGGAGCTAAAACATGCGTACAAGATATTATTCCGCAGCAAGCTTACTCTGAGGGAAGCTATAGCCCTTTTAAAACAGGATGGAAAGCTCTCCAAAGAAATCCGGAACCTTATTGAGTTCATCGAAAAAAATAAAAGAGGGATATGCCGGTAAAGACAGGGGCCAGGGACCAGGGGCCAGGGGCCGGAAAAAAAGAAACCGATCCCCGCTTCCCAAACCCCAACCCCCGTATTTTAGGACTTATCGCAGGAATGGGCCAACTGCCTGTCTCAATTGCAACCGAGGCAAAAAAAATGGGTTATTACGTTGTAGGTATCGCCTTGCAGCCACCGGCCGATGAGTCCCTGAAGCCTGTTGCAGACGATTTCTACAAAGTACGGATCGGCAGTCTCGGCGGCTTATTGTCGTTACTGAAAAAATTATCCATAACCGAAGCAGTAATGGCCGGCAAGGTCCCCAAAAACCTCCTTTATGAAAATAAAAAGGACCTCATTCCCGATCTTAAGGCCATGAAATTACTCTTTTCATTAAAAGACCATTCCGATGACACAATAATGAATGCAGTAGTAAAAGAACTTGAAAAAAGAAATATCAGGATCCATGAAACAATCACGTTTACAAAAAAACTCCTCGCCCCTGAAGGTGTGTTGACTCATAGAAAACCATCCAAAGATGATTTGAAAGACATTGAATTCGGGTGGGCAATAGCCAGAAAAATGGGAGAGCTTGATATCGGGCAGACTATTGTTGTAAAGAACAGGGCCGTTATGGCAGTTGAAGCCATAGAGGGCACTGACGAGGCTATTAAAAGAGGCGGAGAACTGGCGCATAAAAATGCCGTCGTCATAAAGGTCAGTAAACCCGGTCAGGACATGAGGTTTGATGTGCCGGCGGTGGGAATAGAGACTCTTCGCTCCATGAAAAAGGCAAACGCTAACGTATTGGCACTGGAAGCTTTAAAATGCATCATTGTTGATAAAGATAATTTTTTGAAAGAGGCGGATACGGAAGGGATTGCGGTCATCGGAATACGTTCAGGAAATATATGATGCCGCTTGTCAGTAGTTATAGTAACGGCAATAAATAACTTAAGTTAAAATATGATATTTCCTTTATATTACAGCTAATTAAATGCTTAAGATGTATTTTAATTTAATGCCGTTACTATAGTTCCTGTTGCGGAAGCACTAAATAACAACTTTAGACATGTCTAATGTAGTGAATGACAACATAGCTCTTGCCAATGCCGTAAGCGCCGGCAACGCTGACTCATGCGAGTTTTTTGTAAATGAATATACAGACCTTGTCCTGTCCAAGGTTTGGAACCTCGCTAAGACCCACTGCAAACATCCTGCCCGGGAAAAGGTATGCTCTCTTATTATTCTTCAAAAACAAAGAAAAGGCACAGCTTATTATACGGAAAATCAGTGTGATGATTGTATGGACTCATACATATGGTTTTTTGATTTTTTAAAAAAGAAGGCCAAATCATATAAGGGCACTAACAATTGTACTCTTAATACTTATGTCTGGTCTTTAGTTAACTCCAACTCTACATATATTGAATGGTTAAGGTGGAAATATGGAAGAGCCTATTAGCAAATCTGCGGCAGAAAGGCTTCCTTCTGCGATTAAAAGTCTTAACGGGAAATGTCAAAAGATATATATCTGTCTGAGATTGAGGAAATCAGATAATGAGATTGCTCGACAGTTACATCTATCCCTTGAAGAAACGTGCGAAGGGATAGATACGGTACGCAATGAATTAATTAAGGCAGGTCAGCTTGATTTAATAGAAAATCCCAGGTTTATATCCATACAGGCGGATGATCCCGATTCTCAGGACATACCTGTTGCCGGGGCTGACCTTGATATTGACAAGAAACTGATTATTAAAGAATTCCTCTCATGTCTTAAAGAAGCAGTCGATGAACTCCCGGAGCACCAGTCACGCCTGCTTAAACTTCGTTATAAATATCAATTATCAGCAAAAGACATTATGGGCTTCAGTAAAAAAATGGGGTTCTGCCCTATTCCGGACAAAGAAGTTTCAGAATTAAGAGAGCAGGACATATTTTATGGCCTTAACGTTGCGTTAAAAGATGTCTTTAAAGGTCTGAAGAACCGTCATAGCGACCTGAGCTCATTTGGAATGGACAATCTCAAATATATTTTTGAGGAGATCGGGATATAATTTTTAATTCATAAATCCATATAGTTAGAATTACTTGGTAATATATACCACTGTCCTTATACACAAAATGGCTGGATCAATCTTGCAGATTATCCAGCAGCAAAAGAGTTTCTTGCTAATCCACTGAAACTATATTAATATTAATTCATATATTTAAGACAATACCCTTAAAATAATGAACTTATAACATGGCATTGTATCCAAGAAAAATCCTGTCTGAAATCAGAAAGTATATGCACGAGCCGGGGATTATACTGCTTGTCGGCGCAAGGCAGGTCGGCAAAACCTCGATACTGCATCTGCTCATTGAGGAATTAAGAAAACAAAAGGTGAGCAGCAATCTCATTCATTATTTTGATCTTGAGGATTTTAGCGTTCTTGATATCTTTGACAAGGGCGTAAAAGAGGTTATCGCCTTTCTTAAGGCATCCGGGGCAGACATTGAGAAACAGAATTTCATCTTTATCGATGAAATCCAGTACATGCAGAATCCGACTAATTTTCTGAAACTCCTTCACGACAAATATAAGAATCTGAAGACTATCGTTTCCGGTTCATCAACCCTCGAAATAAGGCGGAAATTCAAAGATTCCCTTGCAGGAAGAAAGATAGTGTTTGAGATTTTTCCTCTCGACTTCTACGAGTTTCTTGTCTTTAAAGAAGAAAATAAACTTGCTGACACACTGTTGAAAAGTGATATAAGGCATTTTAAGCCGGATGCCGATATTCAGGAATTGCCTGCAAAGTATTTTTCAACTGAACTGGCGGGGTATTTCAAAGAATATGTTATATTCGGCAGCTACCCCAAAGTCGCGCTTGAGTCGGACCGGGAAAAGAAGACAGCTTATCTCATGGATATATACAATTCTTATATTAAGAAAGACATTAAGGACATCATGAGAATCGATAATATCACGGCCTTCAATAATCTTATAAAAGCGCTCTCCTTGCAGATAGGGGGCATGATAAATATTTCCGAGCTTTGCACGTCGATAAAACTTGCGAGAGAGACACTTAAAAGGTATCTCTTCCTGCTTGAAAATACCTTTGTTATAAAAACGGTCAGCCCTTTTTCAAGCAATCCAAGAAAAGAAATCAGCAAGATGTATAAAATTTACTTTGTAGATACCGGTCTCAGAAATATTGCAATTAAGAATTTCCATGACCTCGCTGAAAGAACAGATTCAGGCAGTCTCCTTGAAAACAGCGTATGCGGCAACATCATGAAGAACCTTGCGCCGCTTTCGGAGCTGCATTTCTGGAGGACGCTTTCAAAAAATGAGGTTGACTTTGTGCTTGTTGAAGATAATAAACCGAAAGCTATCGAGGTCAAGAACGCGTCTTTCAAATCACCGCGCGTGCCCGCAGGGATCAGATATTTCACAAAAGATTATCCTGCCGACATTTCTTTTGTATTAAACAGGGATTTTTTCGGAAAGGCTGACAAGGTATATTTTCTTCCTGCATGGTTATGCTGATTTGCACAATATGAAATATGTCCTATCACATTTGTTCAACGTGTTATAATTGCAAAATATATTTGTAGTTTTATTTAACAAATATTTGTAAAATTTTCAAAATTGAAATCACTGTCCGTCAAATAAGGGCTAGAGGATAAAAAAAGAGGTGAAATATGGAACACATCGGTTTTGAGAAAATCCTGTCTTATTCATCAAGTCAGTTAGACACCAAGGAAACTGATGAAATTGAGGGGCATCTTGCAACATGCGAAAGGTGTAATGAGATTTTTACCGGACTGAAATCAGTCGAAAATACTCTGTGCCGGTCTTTTAATGAAGAAAAGGCAACCGCTTCGTGCCCCGAGGACTGGGAGATAGCTGCTCTGGTTAAGGAAGAACTCCCGGCTGAAGTATCGGACAAACTTACAGGCCACATAAAAGACTGCGGTTTTTGCATTGACAGGTCTGCCGTTTATTATAAGGCATTGCAGCTTGAAAGATCTCCGGTTGAAACGCCTGAACTATGGAAGCAGAAAGCCCTCAGAAATATGAAGGCCGAACAAACTGAAAAAGTTCCAAAGGCATCATTCTTTCAACGCATGTTGTCATTCCTCCCTGACTTCACATTCCCTCTTCCCGCAGCCGCCGGACTCGCTGCCGCATTACTGGCAATAGCCATATTGACATGGATTATCGTCCCGGGAAAGGTTAATTATACGGCCATTGCATCAAATGAGAAAATAGTCGTTAGAGATTCCGAAATCCCCTCTGCATTAGGTTTTATGGGCACTGGTGAAACAAAGGACGTTCGCAACATGAATATTGATCTCAATGGGGGGGAAATAATATTCAAGTGGAAACCTGTCGAAGGCGCTGTCGGGTATAAATTCACATTAAAAGATAGAAGCAAAGCAGTCTACACTGTTGAAACAGGTGAAGACAAGGTTGTCGCTTTAAGTAAAGAACTGATAGAAACCAATATAACTTATAACTGGCTGATATCAGGAAAGACTGCCGACGACAGGTACTTTGAATATACAGGTGATTTTATTCTCGTCAAATAACCTCCCCTACCCCTTTTTGTTAATTGGAGATACTGAGGGCCGGCAAATTAAAGAGGAGCATATCCCGGATGGAAAAGACAAGAAACATAACATTCAAAGGTTCCGTAGTAAAGACACGCATGATATGCTTATTGTCATATATGTTATTAAATGTATTCATCGTGGTTACTTTGGCCCTTTCCTCTTCTGAGGCTTTTGCTGAAAACAGAGGCGTAAAGGAGTTCTGGATAAATAAATATGGAACAGCAGAGAAAGATAAACTTACCGAACGGGCATTCAACGTGTTTGACAGGGTCCTTGCCGCCTCCGACAGGCGGGCCGGGGTAGAGCCTGCTTTGTATATTACCAATTTTAGCGGGACCCCCTGGGCCCAGGCGCTTGCCGACGGATCAATAATTCTGACCAGAAAGGGGCTTCAATTCTGTTACAGCAATAAAAACCTCAAGGACGGTGACTCAAGAATGGCCTTTGTAATCGGACATGAACTTTCCCACCAGTTTAACGGTGACTTCTGGCATTACAAATTTCTGCGCACGGCTGAAGATAACAACGAAAATATCAAGGCCTTCCAGGACATAAAAGAACTTGCAAAAGATCCCGATATACTTTTGACAAAAGAACTACAGGCAGACCAGTACGGCATTATTTATGCGGCCCTGGCAGGTTACGACAGTGACAAAATCATTTCAGAGGATAAGAACTTCTTCCTTGAATGGGCAGAAAAAGAAATCCCGTCCGGCAGGCTCACCGATGACCTTCTTTCCTTGTCCGGGAAAAGGGCCAAAGTCGTGTCAATGCGCCTGGCTGAAGTTGCAAGCAGGATAGTATTATTTGACATGGGCGTAATAAGCTATCATCTCGGACGCCTTGATGATTCCCTGGTCCTTTTTAAAAAATTCGCTTCTTATTTCCCCGGCAGAGAGGTTTATTCAAATATCGGCGCAATATATCTGCAGCTGGCTTACAGTAAATTTCGCGCGGCAAGGAACCCCGAGTCATTCCCCTTTGCCCTGTCTTTTGGAATTGAAAATAAAACCCGGGCAGAGAATATAAATATTTCTTCAAAGGGCTTTACAGAATCCGCATATCGGGAATATAATGATTTACTTCGTACAGCTGTTGAAAATCTGAAAAAGGCAATTGCATATGACCCGTTTTATGAGGCGGCAAAGAACAACCTTGGATGTGCATACATTATCGAAAGCAAATATTACGATGCCGTATCAACACTTGAAGATGCGTTAAAGTTGACCCCCGACAGCGCGAGGATACAGAACAATCTGGGAGTCGCATATATTATGCTGGGACAATCAGTTGAGAGTCAGGGCCTAATAGACAAAGCGGAAAAGATTTTAACAGCCGCCAAAAATCAGAATCAACAAGCCCAGACCAATTTGACCTCTTTTCAGCGCATGTTCCGCAACAACAAAAACATTCCAGTTGTATCCAATTCCTTTGCCGATTATTTTGATGATATCGAAATTGAGTTTAAGTCTTCTCCCGGTCTTAAACCCGGAATGGAAATATCACAGGATAATAACCTTCATGTCCTTGACGAAATCTTAAACACGGAAAACAGTATGTTAAGGGTCTTGAAAAAACAAAAAGAAAATATATTCATTCTAACAATGGGCAGCAGGATACGCCTTGTCCTATACAAAGAGCCATCTAATCTTACGACAGATATATAGTAACGGCAATAAATAACTTAAGTTAAAATATGATATTTCCTTTATATTACAGCTAATTAAATGCTTAAGATGTATTTTAATTTAATGCCGTTACTATAAAAGGAGGTGAAAAGACAAGAATTTATATATCAGACAGATGGAAAAACGGCATCGTCCATTCAGAAAATAAGTCTCCTGATTATTTTGAATTTTAATCAGCAAACTTCTGTCCGTCTAAATAATACTAAGTAAACATAAAAAAGGAGGATAAAATGAAAAGATTAGCAACACTCAGTTTTATGGTATTAATCGGTCTGGCTTTAATCACGGGATGCGCAAGCAATAAAATATCCCCGACAACACCTATTCAGGAACTTAAAGCGCCTGATTGGGTCCAGAAGGGAAGCGGCGCATTCGGAGGCGAACAGGGGAAGGTGTTCTACGGCGTGGCTTCTTCTTATGGAATAAAGAATCCCTCATTGGCTCGTACAGCCGCAGACAACCGCGCCATAGCTGAAATTTCAAAAACCTTTCAGGTCTACACTGCTTCGTTAATGAAAGATTACATGGCATCGACAATGGCAGGAGACCCGAATGTAACTTCAGAAGAGCAACATGTGGAACAGGCCATTAAAACTGTAACATCAATGACAATATCCGGAGTGCAAATCGTAGATCACTGGCAGAACCCTGCAACAGGAGAGTTTTTCTCACTTGCCAGACTCGAACTTGATGCATTCAAAGACAATTTAGATAAAGTAAAGAATCTTGACAAGAAGGTCAAGGAATATATCAAAGAAAACGCGGACAAGATGCACGATGAGCTTTCAAAAGAAGAAGAGAAAAGAAAATAACGTTTAGCGTTACGGGCTGAGGGTCAAGTGTTGACCTTCAGCCCGTAATAATTTAAGGTGCAACTGTCATGAAAAAAATATTTCTTTCATTAATAATAAGCTTATTCCTGGTCAGCGTTGCCTACACCGGACCCGAAACAATAACTCTCATTACCAAGGAGGAAGGCGCTATAAAAGAAGCCCCTCACAATCTTTATGAAGTGGGACGGGTGTTTAACGATGGTCCGGATATCAAATTGCTTGAACCGGGGACCAGCGTTGAAAATATAGCTCCGGTCAGGGTAGCAATACGTTTTGTCCCGGTAGAAGGTAATGAGATCGACCTGTCCAAGCTCAAAGTCGAGTATCTTAAGTTTGTCACGATTAATCTTACCGACAGGGTGTTACCCTATACTACTAAAGACGGGATAATAATAGAGAAGGCAGACCTTCCCGCCGGCAAACATACACTAAGAGTTACTATCGGTGATATTAAAGGGGGAGTAACACAGGAAATCTTCACAGTTAAATTACAGTAATTATTTTAAGAATTCAAGGGGGATGGAATTAGAAGAAGTTGTTAGTCATACAAATGGAAACAAGATCGCCTGATAATTTGATGTAAGTATATAATGGAAAATCCACTGAGAAATCCTAAAAAATGTATACTACAATTATCAGTTAGAGATAGATATAAAAGGAGATGTATATGGTGAAAGTAGATGAAATTAAAGCAGCAATAGAAACCCTCCCGGAAGAAGACTATGTACAGTTGAGACAATGGTTTTCGGAGAAGGACTGGCAAAAATGGGATAGACAAATCGAGACGGACGCGGTAGCGGGAAAGTTAGATTTTCTATTCACTGACAACTGACAACTAAAGTAAATCCTCGGGCCCTGTTCAATATAAAGGAGATTTGCAATGTTAAAAAAACTGTTTTCTTTTTGCATTCTTTTATTCCTGGCTGTCCCGGTTGATGCGGCTTCGTCAAGTCCTTCTTACGATGAAGTTTATTCTCAATATCCTAAAGACAAATACCTTGTGGGGATCGGCGAAGCCGCCAGGTCCGTCAATCCCCTTAATGATAAAAGGATTGCGGAAGTGCTTGCAAGGCTGGATATTGCAAAGCAGATAAAGATCAGACTCCGGGAAGAGACGGTCGATATAATGTGCGAGGGCGGCTCTGGAAAGCTCTTTAAAAATACGAGTGAATGCAAAAACGAGTTTATTATGATTGTTGAGGCGACTGTCGACGAATTTCTTGAGGGCTCCAGGATCGTGAATAATGGAGAGAAAGAGGGTCTTGTGTATGCAGTTGCAGTCATGCCAAAGGCGCAGGCAGTTGAAGAGCTTGATCACAAGGTAAAAGAATCTGTTGGAAACACAAAGGAGAATATAGAAAAAGCCAAAAAGGGAGATAAAGAGGCCGTCAATGATGCACAGGAAGAATATATGAAAGCCGTTACTTATAACAAAGAAAAAGAAATGCTCGGCGGCGTCAGAAGCCGCTCTTCGGATATGTTTGATGAGCTGGAGAAGGAGCTAATTAAGTTGAGAGAAAAGGAATGACATAATGAAAACGTTTATGATTTTCGTACTATTTCTAACATTGATCTTGCCTCCTTATGCGTATTCTGCAAAAGACGTAACAGATGCAGACACTAAAGAACCGGCTAAGAAACAAACTGACTTCAGGACACTGAAGGGGCATTCAGAAGAAGTTCTGACGATTGCATTAAGCCCGGACGGTCAAATGCTGGCATCCGGCGGCGAAGACGAAATTGTCATTCTCTGGAATGTCTCCACTGGAGAGAAAATCAAGACTCTCGAAGGGCATTCAGGTCATGTCACTGCACTATCCTTCAGTCCCGGCAGCCAAACGCTGGCCTCTGGAAGCAAGGATAAGACCGTCATCCTCTGGAATACTGTCACCGGCGAGAAGGTCAGGGAATTAAAGGACCTCGGGGACGGTATCCTCTCATTGGCCTTCAGTCCCGATGGTAAAACGCTTGCCGCGGGCAGCGCGGACGAAACCGTCATCTTCTGGAATCCTGCATCAGGGGAGAAGATCAGAACTCTCAAGGGGCATTCAGATGAAGTTTATTCCATAGCCTTCAGCCCTGACGGTCATACACTCGCTTCAGGCAGCGGTGATAAGACCATTATTCTATGGGACCCTGTTACCGGCGAAAAGCGAAATACCCTCAAAGGCCACAAAGATACTGTCAGCTCCGTGGCCTTCAGTCCCGACGGTCAGGTGCTGGCCTCAGGCAGCTCTGACAAGACAATCGCCCTCTGGAACATTGCTTCAGGGGAGAATATTAATATGCTGACTGACAATAAAGACTCCGTGCAATCGGTGACCTTCAGCCCTGATGGAAAAATTCTTGTCTCGGGCAATGAGGACAAAACCATTACCATCTGGGACGCGCAGACCGGCAGCAAACTGAAAACACTGTCAGGTCATAATGATATGGTCACGTCTGTGGTATTCAGCAATGACGGCAGTTCCCTTTTCTCAGCCAGTGAAGATAAAAATATCATTGTCTGGGATATCGGCGCTAAGACGGTATTCGCAGGTTCCCCGGCAGCCGGGTCCAGGCCCGTACCGCGGCAGTCTACAGCAAAAGGGCTTGAAGTAAAAACTGCGGTAATTGCCGTGCCTGAAGCAAAAACTGCTGTTATTGCCGCACCTGAACTTATATACGATATCAAGATAGAAGACACAAACGGAAATGGAATACTTGAGGGAGGAGAAACGGTCATAGTCACTGTGAACATTGAAAACAAAGGCAAGGGCACTGCCCGGGGAGTTGAAATCTTATTATCCGGCAATGATACGCTGACTTCCTGTCTGGGAAATATTAAAATAGCCGGTGATATAGAATCAAACGGCAAAAGGAAAATAACCATACAATGTTCACTGCCGACGCGCCTTAAAGCTGAAACAGCCCACCTGTCAATAGAATTAGCCGAGCAGAGAGGTTATTCACCTGTTGAAATAAAGTCATTTGCCATTGCCTTGAAACCCGCTGAGATCAGAGAGACGGAGCAAATTATTTCACGGCATATAGATGTAGATGTAGTCCCTTCAAAAAATAATAATTTTAAAAGGGAAAATTCATATGCGTTAGTAATAGGAATAAGCAACTATCGCGATAAGTTGATCCCTCAGGTAAAATACGCGAAATCGGACGCGGAAACATTCGCTAAATATCTGGAAAATATAGGCGGCATACCGAAAAAAAATATAAAATTAGTTACTGACGAGATGGTGACCATAGGCGACCTCGAGTCATATATTGAGGATTGGCTGCCAAGGATGATAAAGAAAGATTCCAAGGTTTTCGTTTACTATGCCGGACACGGCACCCCTGACCCTCAGAGCGGAGAGGCATTTATCGT
>CAYMUX010000072.1:0-18485 GCA_964393845.1 uncultured Nitrospiraceae bacterium | reverse complement strand
TTTAAAATAATGCGGATGTTGGAAAATTATTTGTTTTTCGATTCCTTAAACGTATTTTCAATCAAGGTTAGGATGATTTTTTTATTCAAAGCCATATGCATAATTTAATTATAAATATATCGAGTTAAACAAATTATTTTTCAATGTCTGCATTATTTGGGTTAATGCTGCATGAAGATGAGCAGCAGGGGCAATTCATGAATTGCCCCTGCAAAAATTAAAGGGTGCTTACCTGTTCAAACGGCCGGAAATAATTATCATGAGATAATTCTGTCTCCCCGGATAATTCCATTTCCTCTGTCTCTTCCAGCCCGAGATGGTCCGTCAACCAGAGCGAGAGCAGGCGGTAGTCATCCGAACCGCGTGATATCCGCGCAGTAAAAATGACGGGTTTACCACGGCCGGGGGCTTCTGCAAGTGAAACATTTTCATTGATGATCGGTGATACTTTCCCCGGGAACATTTCCTTAAGCTTGTCCATAATTTCCCAGTGGATCCGGCGCCGGGGATGCGCGCGGCAGGGGACAATCGCCTGTATATCAAGGTCCGGTTTCCGTGACTTGATCGACTTAATTGCTGAGACCATCTGCTTTACACCATTTAATCCCAGAAAGGAGGCTTCAACGGGAACGATCACATGTTGACAAGCCATGAGCGCCGACATCGTGAGAACATCCAGACTGGGCGGACAGTCAATGATAACGCAGTCCCAGTCTCCCTTGGTCTGCCTGAGGCAGCTGGCAAGAATCTCATCTCCCGGTCCGTCTACGAATATCTGTCTTGCTGCCACAAGTTCGAGCCCTGAAGGCACGAGGTCCAATCCCGGGACACCCGTCCGCACCACCGGTAATGCAACAATCCCCTGTAATGCATCCAGTAGTTCCTGCCCTTCATTTATCACTCCAACACTTATACTTGCGCTTCCCTGAGGATCAAGGTCAACAAGAAGGACCTTCTTGCCCTGTTCGCACCAGCAAGCTGCAAGGTTCACTGCTGTCGTAGTTTTTCCGACCCCGCCTTTTAGGTTTACTACAGAAATTACCTCTTTCATAAATACCTTTACCTCCCCCTGTTTTTCCCGGCCGCAAATGTGACCGGATTAAAGTAAATAAGTAACATGTATTAGGATTTTATTTGACAAACAGGTTGTAATTTATATTTTATTTTGTTAATTGTCAACCGGCATATATTTCTATTAGTTTTGATTATCTGCATCATGGTGCAAATGTTGACTTGCAGAATAATGTAAAGTTATCCTTCTTAAGATGGAGAACATAGTTACTACCAACAGAAAAGCATTTCATGATTATCAGATACAGGAGAAGTATGAAGCCGGGATCTCGCTTCTCGGAACGGAAGTAAAGTCTTTAAGAGAAGGAAGGGCCAATCTGAAAGACAGTTACGCAATAATTAAAGAAGGCGAGGCGCTTCTTTTGAATTGTCATATAAGTCCGTACAGTCATGGAAATCTTCAAAACCACGATCCCTTAAGAACACGAAAGCTGCTTCTTCATAGAAAAGAGATAGACAAACTGCTGGGCAAGACAAGTCAACAGGGGCTTACCCTGGTCCCGTTAAGAATTTATTTCCGAAACGGCAAGGCCAAAGTAGAGCTGGGCCTTGCAAAGGGGAAAAGACAATATGAGAAAAGAGAATCGATTAAAGAAAAAGAAGCAAAGAGGGAGATCGAACGGCATATGAAAAGCAGGGGCAATTCTTGAATTGCCCCTGCAGTCAAATTTTAAATTTAATCATTTGTCCGTCAGCGCATTGAGTCCCGGAAGGTCTTTTCCCTCAAGAAGCTCTAATGCCGCTCCGCCGCCTGTGGAAATAAATGAGATGCTTTCCGAAACACCTGCCCTGCTGACAGCCAGGTCCGTATCCCCGCCGCCTACGATCGTCAATGCATAAGCGTCGGCAACAGCATGAGCAATTGCAAAAGTCCCGCGCGAAAAGGCATCGACTTCAAAAACCCCCATGGGTCCGTTCCATAAAATAGTTTTTGCATTTTCCAGGGCCACTGAAAAAAGCTTAACAGACGCCGGCCCGATATCAACCGCCTTCCAGCCGTTGGGTATTTCCTGCGCAGTAACGAGTTTTGTCTCTGCAGCCGGTTCTATGCTTTGGGCAATAACGCAATCAACGGGGAGATAAAATTTTATCCCCTTTGACACTACGCCTTCTCTTATTTTAGCGGCAAGTTCAAGCATGTCATTTTCTACAAGCGAGTCGCCGACGTTATACCCTTCCGCCTTTAAAAAGGTGTACGCCATTCCCCCCCCGACAATAACCTTGTCGACTTTATTCTCAAGATTCTTGATAACATCTATTTTGCCGGATACTTTTGCTCCGCCCAAAATAGCAACAAAGGGTCTTACCGGATTGTTGATGACGCCCTGCAAATAGTCGATTTCCTTTTGAAGAAGGAAACCTGCAGCAGCCGGTAGAAATTTTGTAATGCCGGTTATCGAAGCATGGCTTCTATGCGCGGCCCCGAAGGCATCATTTACATAAAAATCAGCAAGCCTGGACAGCGCTTTACTGAAGGCTTCATCATTGGCCTCTTCCTCCGGATGAAACCGCAGGTTTTCAAGAAGGATAATATCTCCTTCAGACATTTTACTGACAGCCTCTTCAACCTTGGGCCCAACGCAGTCGGGAAGGAAGGTCACCTCTTTTTTAATAAGACGCTGCAGTCTTCTTGCGACAGAAGCAAGGCTGTATCTTTTGTCAGTCGCGCCTTTAGGCCTTCCAAGGTGTGAGCACAGAATTATTTTACTGCCTTCATCAATTGCGTAATTAATTGTTGGAAGGGCCGAGCGGATCCTTCTATCATCCGTTATATTCAGATTTTCATCTAAAGGCACGTTAAAATCTACCCGGATAAAGACCCTCTTGCCCTTGATGTTCAGGTCTTTAATAGAGAGCTTGTTCCATACGCCCTTAATAGGCAGTGATTTATCATCTTCCATTGTCACGGTTTACCTCTTGCTGTCAATATAAAGTATCAAATCTTTGAGACGGGTGCTGTAACCCCATTCATTGTCATACCATGAAAGCACTTTTACCATAGTCCCGTCAATTACCTTTGTAAGGCTTGCATCAAGAACTGATGAGTGCGGATTACCGTTTATGTCTATCGACACCAACGGCTCCTCGGTGTACTGCAGTATCCCTTTCATCGGACCTTCTGCAGCCTCTTTAAGGGCGGCATTTACAGCCTCTGCAGTTGTTTCTTTTTCAAGATCGGCGACAAGATCCACAACAGAGACATTAGGAGTAGGCACTCTTATTGCCATACCGTCAAGTTTTCCCTTAAGTTGAGGAAGAACAAGTGCGACGGCCCTTGCCGCGCCTGTTGTCGTGGGTATCATTGAAAGTGCGGCGGCGCGCGCCCTTCTGAGGTCTTTGTGGGGAAGATCAAGTATGCGCTGGTCATTTGTATATGAATGAATTGTAGTCATGAGGCCGCGTTTGATCGTAAATTTCCGGTCAATGACTTTTGCAATTGGCGCAAGGCAATTCGTTGTGCATGATGCGTTTGATATAATTTTGTGTTTTCCTATGTCAAGGCTTTCTTCATTGACGCCCATGCAAACTGTAGCATCAGGTTCTTTGGCAGGCGCGGATATAATGACCCAGCCGGCGCCGGAGGTCAAATGTTTTGATGCCCCGGCTCTATCAACGAAGAGTCCTGTAGATTCAAGCGCTACGTCGACATTCAGGTCTTTCCAGGGAAGCTGCGCAGGGTCTTTGATTGCCGTAACTCCGATTTCCCTGCCGTTGACCACAATGTTGTTCCCTTTGACCTGTATATCGGCATTAAAAATCCCATGAACAGAATCATACTTCAAAAGATGGGCCAGCGTTTTTGCATCAGTAAGATCGTTTATTCCTGCAATCTCAATTGCGTTTTCTCCAAGGCAGATCCTTAAGAAGTTTCTTCCTATCCTTCCAAATCCGTTTATACCAACACGTATGGCCATTACATCCTCCTTTTTATAGCTTATTGCCTATAGCTTTATACTTCCATTACCTCTACTTCTTTATGCGAAACAGTGTCATCAACTTTTTTTATGTGAGCATCGGTCATTTTCTGTATTTCATCTATTGCGCGCTTGGTTTCATCTTCACTCATATGCTTTTCTTTTTCAATTTTTTTCATCTCTTCGTTGCCGTCCCGTCGAATGTTCCTTAATGCAACCTTTGCCTCTTCCCCTCTCTTATGTACATGTTTAACGATCTCTTTTCTGCGTTCTTCAGTAAGCTGGGGGATGGCTATCCTGATTATTTTGCCGTCACTGTTTGGATTCAGTCCCAGGTCGGATTTCTGGATTGCTTTTTCAATGTCAGGTATTGTTTTTGGATCAAATGGTTGAATTGTAATCAATCTGCCTTCAGGCACGCTTAATGTTCCAACATAATTTAAAGGGGTAGGGGTGCCGAAATAATCAACCATTATTCCGTCAAAAATGGCCAGAGAAGCGCGGCCCGTCCTAATGCCCGAAAGGTCTTTTTTCAGCACGTCGATTACCTTTTCCATTCTCTCTGTTATCCTTTTTTTTGCTTCCTTTTGCATAAGGACTTACCCCCCCTTCACTATTGTCCCGATTTTTTTCCCCTCTAAGACTTTTTTAATATTCCCTTTTTTCATAAGTCCGAAAACTATGATCGGAAGATTATTATCCATACATAAAGATATTGCAGTGGAATCCATTACCTTAAGCCCTTTTTTCAGGACATCTATATAATTGATTTCACTGAACTTTGTTGCAAGAGGATTTTTCACGGGATCAGCGCTGTAAACACCATCGACTTTGGTAGCCTTAAGTATAATGTCCGCTCCTATTTCAACAGCCCTTAAAGATGCCGCCGTATCGGTAGTGAAATAAGGGTTGCCTGTGCCACACGCAAAGATGACAAACCTCCCCTTTTCAAGGTGCCTGATGGCCCTTCTTCTTATATAAGGTTCGGCAAGTTCTCGCATTTCTATGGCTGACAGCACCCTTGTAGGCATTCCATTAAGCTCAAGTGTGCTCTGTAGTGAAAGGGCATTTAAAGCTGTGGCCAGCATACCCATATAGTCGGCGGAAGTTCTTTCCATCCCTTCTGCACTTGCCTCAAGACCTCGAAATATATTGCCGCCTCCAATAACAATGGCGACCTGAACTCCCATTTTTGAAATTCCTTTGAGCTCATCCGCTATATATTGAACAATCTTCTGGTCAATTCCAAAATGCTTATCGCCCATCAGGGCTTCACCGCTCAATTTTAAAAGGACTCTTTTGAATTTTGATTTTGGGGTCTTCATATAAATTTATTAACTTACTTTTCCCCCAAGCTGAAACCTTACAAAACGTTTGAGCACGATGTTTTCTCCAAGCTTGGCGATTTTCGCTGCTATCAGGTCCTTGATTTTTAGCTTGCCCTCAGGGTCTTTTACAAAAATCTGATTCATTAAACATGTGTCAGAGTAAAACTTTTCGAGCTTTCCGGCTATTATTTTTTCAACTACCTGAGGTGGTTTATTTTCTATTTGAGAAGCGTATATCATCTTTTCCTTCTCTATCACGTCAGAAGGGACATCATCACTATTTACATAAGAAGGATTTGATGCTGCAATATGCATGGCAATATCCTTGACAAGCTCCTTATAATCGTCTGTTTTAGCAACAAAGTCCGTTTCGCAATTCACCTCTACAAGGACCCCGATTTTGCCCATATGGATATAAGAGCCTATTAAGCCCTCTGAGGCCTCTCTTGAAGATTTCTTCGCAGCCAATGCAAGGCCTTTCTGCCTCAGGACATCCAGCGCTTTGTCAAGGTCGCCGGCTGCCTCGGTCAGGGCCTTCTTGCAGTCCATCATGCCTGCGCCTGTCTGCTCTCTTAATTCTTTTACGTCACCTGCATTAATATTCATCCGGCTGCTTCCTCCTTCTGCTCTGTCTCCGCTTTTTCTTCTTCGGCTATCCTGGCTTCAATTCCTTTTTTCTCAGTCGCTTCTTCAACGGTCTTATTTAAAATGCTTTTACCTTCAATGACCGCATCGGCCATTTTGGATGTTACCAGTTTAATTGACCTGATCGCATCATCATTGCCTGGGATTACATAGTCTATGTCATCGGGGTTGCAGTTAGTGTCAACAAGGGCCACAATGGGAATTGACAGTTTTCCCGCTTCTAAAACAGCAATAGTTTCTTTTTTCGGATCGATAATAATAATCGCCCCGGGCAGCCGGTTCATTTCTTTTACTCCACTCAGGTTCTTATCCAGACGCTGTCTCTCGGTTTCATATCTTGCCACTTCCTTTTTTGTCAGGAGTCCGTAAGTGCCGTCCTCTTTCATCTTTTCGATTTTTTTGAGTTTTTCTATGCCCTGCTTGATTGTCTTGAAATTTGTCAGCATACCTCCAAGCCAGCGCTGATTGACAAAATAGGACTGTGATCTCTGGGACTCTTCTATTATCACGTCCTGCGCCTGTTTCTTTGTTCCGACAAATAAGACTGTTTCCCCTTTGCTGGAAATGTCTTTTACAAAATTGTAAGCAACTTCAAACATCTTGACTGTCTTCTGGAGATCAATGATATATATGCCGTTACGCTGTCCAAAGATATATCTTTTCATTTTTGGATTCCAGCGCTTGACCTGGTGTCCGAAATGCACACCAGCCTCCAGAAGTTCTTTCATTGTTACTACCATATTTACCTCCTCAGTTTTTCCTCCGTCCTTTCTCCCTTAATTCCGATTCTTCGGAACACTGATATAGAGAGAAGATTAGATGGACGTGTGTATTAGTTAAAGAACTATCTTCTAACTTTAAGTAATAATAAGACTATCATATATAAAGCAGTCATTGCAATAATTTTTACAGTGACCCTTATGGTGACGGGTGGAAATTAACAGGTCCATGATGAAACAGCGCGTAAGTAATTTCAGGCCCCGATTTTGGATATGAATAATATAATTGTGAAATGAATTATTTTATTTAAAGCCTAAAATATGATATTAAGCTACTCAACCCGTTCTCTGCTTGATGTAAATTCAGAAAAAGAAATATTGTCTTTTACAATAAAGATTAATCCCACTACTATAATAAACCCCATCGTTACCAGCCAGGCAATAATTCCGTAGCTTACAGCTACCGCCTTTGAAACACCAAAAAGATCATGAAGCGCTACAACGCAGGCTGCCTGAAATGCTCCGAGGAATCCCGGGGTGGGAAACAATGATATGAAAATGCCGATAGTCAGGCAGAGGATAATCAATGACGATATCACAGGTAGTCCGGCTTCAATTCCAAAAGCCAGATAAAGAGGGTAATAGGTAAAAGTCGCTGATACCCAAACCAGAACGGACAAAAGGAGTGAGGCAGTGAATCCGCGAATATCCTTCAGAATTTTGAGTCCATCGGTAAATGAATGGACCATCCCGAAAATTTTTTCTCTCCATTTGTGAGGAAGCGGCTTCGTACAAAAATCTACCAGTTTAACGGCCCACTCGTTTTTATATTGAAGAAGCACTGAGAATGAAAAGATCCCCATGGTTCCGATAAAACTTATCCATCCGAACTTGATCATATAGCCCATGAGGTCGTGATTTCCTCCGGCATTACCCTGTGAGAAAGTATCAGCGCTGAAAAACAATACGCCGACAAGCATAAGCAGGAACATTAACATGTCCATCAGTCGTTCCATAAAAATTGTGGCAAAGGAAGCGCTGAAACTTATATTTTCTCTCTTGCCGAGAAGATATGCCCTGATTAATTCTCCTGCCCTGGCAGGCAGAATATTCCCCATGAAACCCACTATTAAAGGGGAAAAAAGACGAGAGGTCTTTACATCTTTGACAGAGCGGACAAGATACCGCCAACGCATTGCCCTGAATATAAATGTTACGGTAACTAAAAAGAAGGCAGGTAATAAATATATGTAGCGCACTGATTTTAAGGCGCTGCCCAGTTCTGAAATGGATACATTTTTGAAGGCATAATAGGAAGACAATACTACCAGGACTATACCTATAATAAGATGTTTTTTATTCATGGAGTTAATGAGTAGTATAGCTGTGAAAATAATTAACAATCAAGTGGGGATTGCAGTATAATTTAATTCATGAAACTGATTGTACTGGGAAGCGGGACTTGTGTGCCTTCACTTATAAGGAATGCCCCCGGCTATTATCTGGAAGCAGAGGATCATCAGATACTTGTCGATTGCGGGAGCGGAACACTTCTTCAACTGGAGAAGGCGGGCAAGAGCTATAAGTATGTAGATGCTGTCTTTATCACCCACAGGCATCCCGACCACTTTGCAGATCTGATGCCTTTAATCCAGGCGCTTATTGCCACGCCTGAATTCAGGAGAGAAAAAGACCTTTTTATCATAGCTCCCGGCGGATTTATTGTGTATTATGAAAAGGCAATTGCCTCCATCCTGGGTAAACCAAAAGATTTTACAGTTACCCTCATAGAGATTGAAGACAAACTGGATTTCGGTCCATTTCACATATTCACTGAAAAGACTGTTCACTCATCAGACAGCATTGCATACAGGTTTGAATACGGGGGTAAATCAATCGTCTTTACAGGTGATGCGGATTATGACCAGGGCGTAATAGCGCTTGCCCAAAACGCAGACCTGTTAATCGCAGATTGCTCATTCCCTGATTCACAAAAGGCAAAGGGGCATCTCACTTCAAAAGAATGCGGGTTTGTCGCTGCAAAAGCAGGAGTAAAAAAACTCCTCCTCTCCCATCTCTATCCATCCGAAATATCGGATGATGAAAGATTAAGAGAATGTAAAGCGGTCTTTGAAGGGGAAGTTGTGCTGGCTGAGGACTTGATGGAGATTGAGATTTAGAATGTAGAGATTTATAATTCGGATATGGATAATATAAATGGTCTTTTAAAAGATATTTTGGAAAGTCCAATACCATGAAAATATTCTATTCCCCTAAATGTCTGGAGTATTCACAACCCGGTCATCCCGAGTCTCCGGCAAGAGCTGAAGCAACTTACAATTATCTCAAAGAAAAGGGCTTTGAATTTACAGAACCTGAACCATGTTCAGATGAGGATATTCTTTTAGCGCACACCCAAAATCTGCTTAATAGCGTAAAGAAGGAAAGCTTTTTTGATTTTGACACTCCCGCCTTTACCGGCATATTTAAGATTGCAGTATTATCTGCCGGAAGCGCAATTAACGCCGCCATGCATTGTTTAAATGCAAATGAGAAAGCCTTTTCCCTTATGCGGCCCCCTGGGCATCATGCTACAAGAAACGATCTCGGAGGGTTTTGTTATTTCAACAATATTGCTATAGCGTGTCTGAATGCCCGGAAAGAATTCGGCAATATCGGGAAGGTGGCAATTGTAGATTTTGATTGCCATCATGGAAACGGAACAGAAGATATAGTGCTTGGCAAAAAAGATTTCCTTTATCTTTCCCTGCATCAAAGCCCGCTCTATCCCGGCACCGGATTGAACAGCAGAGATAACTGCAAGAACTTTCCTCTCCCGGCCCGCACAAGTCCCGAACACTATCTTTCAGTTCTCGGAGAAGGAATAAAAGAAGTAGAAAAGTTTAAGCCTGACCTTCTCGCAATCTCCGCGGGATTTGATTCTTACAAGCTTGATCCGATTGCAAGTCTTTCTCTTGAGCGGGAAACATACAGAGAAATAGGCAAAATGCTGTCCGGTTTAAACAGGCCGACATTTGCAGTCCTCGAAGGCGGTTACAGCAGAGATCTTCCGGAATGTGTTTATCAGTTTTTGGCAGGGCTGGAAGATTAAGCTCAGCTTATTTGATATACTATACTGCGCTAAAAAATTCTCTTTTAAAAAAGAAATACATAAATTGAGACTTAAAACCCTGTAATAAAAAATACTGTCAAAACACAATGAAATTACCTAAAAGTATTATCATTTTCAATATTATAGTGATAGCAGTCTCATGTTATTTGCTTTCATCCGGGGTTTCATACGGCGCTCCTGCTTTTAATGAGTCCACTGATAGCTCCATTTCTATGGATTGGGGTCTCTTCATTAAGGAAAGGCGGCAACTAGCGGATAAAGCAGGGCTTGGCGTTGTGATGGTAATTATCTATGATAGTGCGGGGACAGAGATTGCAAGGGGAAGCGGGTTCTTTATTGACCGGGAAGGACGAATTATTACGAATGCATCTATTTTTAAGGATGCATACTCTGCAGAGGTTTTCAGTGAATCGAAATATTATGATGATGTTGTCATCCTTAACCGTGTCAAAGGCCTGGATGTTGCATTAATACAAGTTAAGGCAGCTGATGAGGTCCCTCTTGAATTAGATTATGAATATAAGATTAAGTCCGGCGAAAAAGTTGCTGTTGTCGGTAAATCATCAGGGTCACAAAAAACTTATTCGGAGGGCATAGTTAGTTCTGTCAATAGCATCGGGATATCAGAAGTTATCGAGATCAAAACTACTGTATCAATACTGCCTTTTTACACAAGCAAAGACGGTCCATTGTTAAATATGGACGGCAAGGTGATTGGTGTAATGAGTACTAACATACAAGATAGTAAAAACTTCGATGAAATTCCCAGAATGCCTGATTATCATAATATAAAAGCAATTGGTTTAGACTCAATTAAACCATTCCTATCGAGGACTGCTAAGGTAGAACATCTTCAAATTGCAAAGTCCAAAATATGGACCAGGTGGTTTATAAGCTGGTTAAAAACAGCAGCCGAAAATGTATTTATCACTTTGTACAACATGGGCTTGTCGACAATATTAATAACTGTATTTTTGATAATATTGATTGTATACATAATTCATTTTTCGTATCTTACATTGAAAAAGCGAACATTCAACAAATAACATAAGCCCGGCAAAGGATGGAAAATACGGGGCTTGGTGATTCCGGTGCTCTTTTTGTTATAATTCCCCGAAATGGATATTAAGAAATTAGTTAAACCCAACATTCGCTCCCTTCATGCATATCAGGCGGAAGAAATACCTTGCAAGATCAAGCTGGACGCGAATGAAAGTCCGTATGGATTTAAGGTATTAAATTCAGTGAAGACTAACAAGTACCCGGACCCCAGTGCAAAGGTTTTGAGAAAACTTATTGCAAAGGAATTCAAGGTTAAGGCCGGGAACGTTTTACATGGGAACGGGTCAGATGAGCTCATTTATTATCTTATTACAACATTTGGCGGGCCGGTGCTATACCCTGTCCCCACGTTCTCAATGTACGGGATCATCTCTCAGGCGCTTGGAGAGAAAAAGATCGAAATACCGCTTGATGAGGAATTTGATCTCGATATCAATGAATTCATTAAGATCATAAATAAGAGAAACCCTAAGCTGATTTTCCTGAGCTCCCCCAATAACCCTACAGGCAACTGTTTTTTAGAAGACAGGATATTGAGAATAATCAAACAGTCAAAAGGACTGGTCATAGTTGACGAAGCATACCAGCCGTTTTCAGATAAAAAGTCTTTCATTCCATTAATACAAAAATATGAAAACCTTGTTGTCTTAAGAACATTAAGTAAAATTGGACTTGCGGGCTTGCGGGTCGGTTTTGTGATAGCAAGCGCTGATATTATTAATGAAGTAAACAAGGTAAGGCTTCCATTTAACGTTAATTCCCTTTCGCAAAAGGTCGCGGCAGAGGCATTACAAAATAAGGGTCAAATGAGAGAGAATATCCGCCTGATCGTCTCTGAGAGGAAGAGGCTCTTTAAAGAGATGGGAAGAATGGACGGCATAACGCCATATCCTTCGGATGCAAATTTTATATTCTTTAAAGTGGAAGATGGAGACAGGGTATACGAAGGCCTTCTCAAAAAAGGGGTACTTATAAGGAACATGAAAGGAGTTGCCGAGGGTTGTTTAAGAGTTACCGTCGGGACATCAAAGGAGAACACAGCTTTCTTGAAAGCGCTTAAACAGATTTTGTGATATTATGATTGATAAAATAACATCTTAACTGGAGGGTTGAATGCAGAGAAAAGCCGCAGTATCAAGAAAAACAAAAGAGACCGACATAAAGATAAATATCAACCTTGACGGCAAGGGGGATTATAAGATTAATACTTCTATCCCATTTGTTGACCATATGCTCAGTCTTATGTCAAAGCACGGGCACCTGGACCTTGACGTTCAAGCTAAAGGGGACATCGAAATTGATTATCATCACCTTATGGAAGACGTTGGCATTGTCCTGGGAGAAGCGATTAATAAAGCCCTTGGCAAAAAATTGCAGATAAGACGTTATGGCGAGGCAGTTACTCCTATGGATGAGAGCCTTGCCCAGGTGGTCATAGACCTGAGCGGCAGACCGTATTTAGTGTACAAGGTCAGGACGCCAAGGGGCAGCGCCCAAATTCAGAGCCTCGGGGTCTCTCTCTTTGAGGATTTTTTCAGGGCGCTGTCTAACAGTGCGGGCATGAATCTTCACATTAACCTTCACTATGGCCGTGATCCCCACCATATCTTTGAAGCCATTTTTAAAGGGCTCGGCAGGGCGCTGCGTTCGGCTGTGGAAATTCACCCCCATACTAAAGGGGTGCCGTCGACTAAAGGGACGCTTTGATGAAGTCTAAATCTTCGTAATCTTTATCTTCTCAATCTTCTTGCCGTCCATTTCGAGGATAAGAAATCTCAGGCCGTGGTACCGCAGCTGCTCGCCAGTCTTCGGGAGATGGCCGAATAGTCCGAACAGGAAGCCCCCTATAGTATGATACTCTTCACTTTCGATTTCCAGGCCGACAAGATCATTAATCTCATCTATCCCGGTTGTGCCTGAAACTATAAAGGTCCTCTCATCGAGGACTTCTACTTCTTTCTCAGCTTCAATGGCCTCAAATTCATCCTGGAGTCCTCCAACGATTTCTTCCATAATGTCTTCGAGGGTTATGAGCCCGGCAGTGCCTCCGTGCTCATCAACGACAACGGCAATCTGGAATTTGTTCTTCTGCATATCATCAAGGAGCGCCGTTACCATCTTGCTTTCCGGGATATAATAGGCGTCTCTCACAAAATCCTTAATTACTGTCTCAGGAGGGACTTTTTCAACAGCCATTTTTCTTAGAATATCCTTGACATATAAAACCCCTGTTATATTGTCTACAGTTTCTTTGATAACAGGATAACGGGAGTAGCCTTTTTCCGACACAAGAGAAAGCACATCCGCTATAACAGCTTCTTCAGGGATGGCTACTATCTCGGTCCTCGGCACCATGGCCTCAGTAACTCTCTTGTCTCCGAATGCAAAAATATTATGAAGCATTTCCTTTTCCTCTTTTTCAATAGCGCCTTCTTCTTCACCTATTTTTATCATTGACTTCATCTCTTCTTCCGTTAACAGCTGCGGAGAAGGTTTTATTTCACCGCCGAGGAGCCTGATTATTCCATTTGAAAGCTTGTTAAATATCCATACCAGGGGTGAAATTGCCTTGATATATAATTCAAGCGGTCTTGCCATGGCAAGGGATATTCCTTCTGAATGGGTAACTGCAAACGTTTTTGGGGCAAGCTCGCCGAAGACGACGGTAAGTATGGTCATGACTATCGTAGCGACGATTATTCCGATATCTTCCCCGAGAATCTCTATCGACACCACCGTGCCCACGGACGTCGCAAGGACGGTAAACAGATTGCCGGATAGAATTACAGCGCTGAACAGGCGGTCGTGCTCATCGCGGATCTTCTGTGCGATCGCTGCCTTTTTATTGCCTTTTTCAACCAGGTACCTGAGCTTGATCCTGTTAAGGGAAATAAACGCTACCTCAGAGCTGGAAAGCAGGGCAATGAAGATTATACAGATTATTATTATCAGAAAACTTAAAGGTTCGGGGTCCATTGATTATATAGCCATTTTTGCGATGATAGCATCAGCTACACCTGATGTAGTTGCGGCAGCGGGGTCATCAGGGGCAGGTTTCATATCATAGGTGACGTCCTTGCCTTCTCTTATTATAGAAGCAACCGCCTTGTCAAGCTTCTCCGCTGCCTCCATTTCGCCAAGATGTCTTAACATCATAACGCCACTGAGTATCATTGCCAGGGGGTTTACCTTGTTAAGTCCTTTGTACTTGGGCGCGCTTCCATGGGTCGCCTCAAATACGGCATATTCTTCGCCGATATTGGCTCCTGGCGCAAGTCCGAGTCCGCCTATTAAACCTGCGGCGAGGTCAGAAATAATGTCCCCGTACAGGTTCGGCAAAACAAGTATGTCGTAAAGCTCAGGCTTCTGCACAAGCTGCATGCACATATTATCGATGATTTTGTCTTCAAATTCAATATCAGGATAATTCTTCGCGACTTCTCTTGACACCTCAAGGAACAGGCCGTCCGAAAACTTCATTATGTTTGCCTTGTGGACAGAGGTGACCTTGCGCCTTTTATTTTTCCTCGCATACTCAAAGGCGGCGCGGACAATACGCTCTGTGCAGAAGACTGAAATCGGCTTTATGCTGATGCCGGAATCCTGCCGGATAGCCTTTGACGAGAGCCTTGCTACCAGGTCAATTAGGGCCTTCGCGCCTTCGGAGTCCTTCTGATATTCTATCCCGGCATAAAGGTCTTCCGTATTTTCCCTGAATATTACAAGATCAATATTATCGTATCTGGTTTTTGCGCCTTTATATGTTTTGCAGGGTCTGACGCAACTGTAAAGGTCCAGTATTTGTCTAAGGGTAACATTTACGCTCCTGAACCCCGTGCCTACAGGGGTAGTAACGGGCCCCTTAATAGCTACCTTATTCTTCTTTATGGATTCAATAACTCTGCCAGGAAGAGGCGTGCCTTCCTTATTATATACCTCTTCGCCGGCGTTCTGGACATCCCATTCAAACGGAACACCCGTGGCTTCAAGTACCCTTGTTGTTGCCTCTGTTATTTCCGGCCCGGTGCCGTCACCGGGGATAAGCGTTATTTTGTACATTATTTATATCTGGTAGTTAGCGGCAGTATTTTTGTTACGTCTATTAAATATATGTTCTTCACAGGAAGATTATTTAACCATATTTGTCACCTGATTTACAACCGTCTGGATTAAATGGCAGGTAATCCAAATTTCTTGTTGGAAAAAGTTTCTATAAGTAGTAATATCTTGTTATAAGAGGGGATAAACAAGGAAAATTTGCACAATGAGAATCCTTATCGCTGAAGACAACGAAGATTCAAGGACAATACTGAAAAAGACCCTTGAGTCTGAAGGATATAACGTGCTGGAAGCCCCTAATGGAGTTGAAGCGCTCAGCATAGCTAAAGAATCCACCCCCGATATTATTATCTCCGATATACTTATGCCTGAAATGGACGGTTTCAGGCTTTGTCATGAAGTAAAAGCTGATGAGAAATTAAGAAAAATCCCCTTTATTTTTTATACCGCAACATATACGGACCATGAGGACGAGAGACTTGCGCTGTCTCTGGGAGCATCACGTTTTATTCTTAAGCCAATGGACACTGATCAGTTCCTCAAAATTATTGAAGAGGTCCTTCAGAAATTCAAAAAGAATAAACTGCCTGTTCCGGGAATACCGCTTGAGGAAAAACCTGAATTGGCCAGGATGCATGAAGAAAGTCTGGCAAAAAAGCTGGATAAAAAGATAAAAGAACTTGAAAGAGAGCGCGAAGCGTTTCTTGAGAAGGAAACTGAGTTTAAAGAGAGTGAAAAGAAATTTCGTCTCTTATCAGAAGTTGCCTTTGATGGATTTACGGTTACAGAAAATGGCATATTTCTGGAAATGAATGAAGAGTTTGCAAATATCTTCGGATACACTCCTTCTGAACTTATAGAAAATCACGTCTCAACAGTTGTTGCACCGGAATGCCTCGAAGAGGTTATGCATAAAATCCAATCAGGATATGACAGACCATATGAGACGATATGCATCAAGAAAGACGGGAGCCGCTTTATGGCTGAGGTTTCCGGTCAATCGTTTCCCTATAAAGACAGGACCATGAGGATCACTGCCATCAGGGACATCAGCGAGCGCAAAAAGGTAGAGAACGCCCTTGTGGAAAGCGAGGAACGGTATCGGCGCATCACTGCAGCCATTACCGATTATATCTACACTGTCCGGGTAGAAAATGGAATGGCCGTGAAGACAATACACAGTGATGCCTGTATTGCTGTGACAGGCTATACGAGCAGGGAATTTGCCGATGACCCCTATTTATGGATACGCATGGTGATAGAAGAAGACCATCCCCTTGTTCGGAAACAGGCTGAGCAAATTCTTGCGGGACAATCGGCCCTGCCCATTGAGCACCGCATAATCAGAAAAGACGGCATTGTGCGCTGGGTGGAAAGCGTTATTGTCCCTCATTATGATGCGGGGGGGGATCTAATTTCATACGACGGCATTGTCCGTGACATCACCGGGCGCAGGAAGGCTGAAGAGGCCCTCCAGGAAAGTGAAGAACGTTTCCGTACCATCTTTGAGACTACTCCGGTCGGCATTTCCATTGCTGACTCAAAAGGTAAATTAATTAAAACAAACCATGTCTTTCAAAAGATGCTTGGATATGCTGAAGATGAGCTATATAAAAAATTTGCGGATGTCACCCATCCTGATGACATTAAGAAAAATCTGGAGTTTTTCAGAGAGATGGTTAACGGTAAAAGAGACATCTACCGGATGGAAAAGCGATATATCAGGAAAGACGGAAGTATTATGTGGGCAAATTTGACTGTCACATCAGTCAGGGATTCAAACGGCAATTTCAAATACAATTTCGCCATTATTGAGGACATCTCCGAGAGGAAAAAACTTGAGGACCAGCTCCGTCATTCCCAAAAAATGGAGGCTGTGGGCCAACTCGCAGGAGGAGTGGCACACGACTTCAACAATTTGCTTACAGCAATTATAGGTTACGGCAACTTAATAAAAATGAAACTTAAAGATGACCCTCAACTTTTGTATAACATAAATCAAATACTCGACATAACCGCACGGGGAGCCAGTCTCACCCAGGGACTTCTTGCATTCAGCAGAAAGCAGGTAATTACTCCGAGACCAACAAGACTTAATGACTTGATTGATAGAATAGGGAAGCTCCTGCCGAGATTGGTTGGAGAGGAAATTGAAGTGAAGTTGAAGCTTGCGACCGAAAATTTAACCATTCTGGTTGACGGAGGTCAAATTGAGCAGGTTATTATGAACCTTGCGGCAAACGCCCACGATGCCATGCCTGAAGGAGGTACTCTGACCATTGAAACAGGGCGTATTGAGCTGGGAAAGAATTATATGGCATCCCGTGAATATGGAGAAGCCGGGGTTTATGCCCTCATCTCTATTTCGGATACGGGAGTTGGGATGGACGAAGAGACGGCTAAAAAAATATTTGAACCTTTTTTTACTACCAAAGATGTTGGAAAAGGCACCGGTCTGGGTCTTGCAATGGCGTATGGAATTATTAAGCAGCATAACGGTTACATAAACGTCAGCAGTAAATTAAATAAGGGCACAACATTTAAAATATATTTGCCTATGATTGATAAAGAAGTGGAAGATAAAAAACCGGGGGAAGACCTCTACATATTAGGCGGCACAGAGACCATTCTGATAGCAGAGGATGAGGTAGAAGTTAGAGAGTCCATTAAAGGCATACTCAAGGAATTCGGGTTCACAATTATTGAGGCAGTTAATGGAGAAGACGCTATAGAAAAATTTAAGGAAAATAAAGACAGTATCCAGCTTCTTATCTTTGATGTAGTAATGCCGAAGAAAAGCGGCAAGACGGCCTATCAGGCAATAAAGAAATTAAACCCTGATATAAAGGTCATTTTTATAAGCGGTTATACAGAAAAACCCGTTCACTCCAAAGGAGCTCCCGAAGATGTGCAGGATTTTATTTCAAAGCCTTTTTCTCCCAATGATATTTTAAGGAAAATACAAGAGGTGCTGAAAAAATGATCATGGATAAATCATATTGCGTACTTGTTGTTGACGATGACCCGTATGTTCTCGAGTCTGTTTCCAGGATGCTTACTGAGTATGGTTACACGGTAATACCATGTAAAAGCGGAGAAGATGCAATAGCTCAACTGGTAGAAAATAAGACAAGACTCGTTTTAACAGATATAAAAATGCCCGGAATTTCGGGGATAGAACTTCTTGCAAAGATCCATGCCATTTATCCAAACATGCCGGTCATATTAATGACCGGATATGCAGAACTGGATCTGGCCATTGATGCTGTAAAGAAAGGCGCTTTTGATTTCATAACAAAGCCGTATAACCCGGATTATCTGGTACATACGATAGAAAAGGCCAGACGCTATACCGAGCTGCTGGCGATAGAAGAAGATTATAAACACAGGCTTGAAGAAACAGTGAGAAAGCAGACGCAGCAGATATTCAATCTGAGCAGAGAGGTAATAATGCGTTTAACAGCTGTTGCTGAATTCAGAGATGTTGAGACAGGGGCGCATATATCAAGAATAGGACTTTATGCAAACAAGATAGCCGAGTGGCTGAATCTGC
>CAYMUX010000071.1:0-18550 GCA_964393845.1 uncultured Nitrospiraceae bacterium | reverse complement strand
GGACTACGTAACCCTATTTGTCTACTTTTTTGCCCACAGATTCAGCCGAAGAACCCTAAAAAAGAGGTTGATAAATCTAAAGACTTTATTGAAAGCATTACTGGGAACCTTCAAGGGGGAATAATCAGTTCTCTGAACACAAAATGTCTCAACACATGTAAGCATGAAGATATAAACATAGCAATCCAGACAATACATTCTGTAAAAGGTGACACTCATACAGCGACTTTATACTTAGAAACTTACTACCACAAAGATGGAAGCGGACAAAAAGCAAAATCTTATGAATCTCAAAGATTGACAGAACAACTGAGAGGGAATTGGCTCGCAGGAAATGAGGGAGACAGAGTTAAACAATCAGCAAGAATGGTGTACGTTGGATTTTCCCGGCCAACTCACCTGCTTTGTTTTGCAGTACATAAAAACCGGTTTAACCGGGATAACTTTAATAATAAATGGGAGGTTTGTGATTCTCTAATATCGGTAGATCGAGAATCTTAATCACACTATCCTCTCAATTTTATAATCCTCAATAATCATGCGAACCTACATTCAACCTCCCGTCATTGACGCGTCAGCTTGTAAGTTTTCAGGCCAACAAACCGAGACCTTCTTACCGTTGGTTTAAATATAAAGAGGCTTTCTCTGCGTCTCTTATAGAATATTTATTGTCGAAGTATGGAATTGCTTCCGGCAAGGTACTGGACCCCTTCGCTGGGAGCGGCACAGCATTATTCGCAGCAAGCGCATATGGTATTGATGCAGACGGCATCGAGCTTCTTCCCATCGGTCAACAGATCATCTCTGCAAGAAAATGTCTGGAAAGAGAATTTACAAAAAATAATTTTGCTTCTCTCAACAGATGGATAACAGACCGTCCCTGGCATAAAACAAAGATGAAAAAGACGCTTTCCAGTTTACGTATTACAGACGGAGCCTATCCTAAAGAAACCCTTGACTCCATTGAGCAATATATTGGAGCTTTGAAACAGGAAAATGATCGTGTCCGGTTGGTCTTACAATTTGCGCTTCTCTGTGTATTGGAGTCAATCAGCTTTACCCGAAAAGACGGGCAATATCTTCGCTGGGATTACCGCTCAGGGCGTCGGCAAGGTGCAAGACCTTTCGATAAAGGCGCAATTCTTGATTTCGATAAAGCGATTTGCGACAAGCTAAAAGATATTTGTCATGATTTGCAAAGTACGAATGGCGACAGTGACCTTTTCCCATCAAAAATCCTGCAAAGCGATATCAACCTTTTCAATGGTTCCTGCCTCGATATAATGCCGACTTTGCCGAACAGATCATACAACGTCGTTATGACGTCTCCGCCTTACTGTAATCGTTACGATTATACCAGAACTTATGCTCTTGAATTAGCGTTACTCGATGTCGGAGAAAAAGAGCTAACAAAGCTTAGACAAGAGATGCTGAGCTGCACAGTTGAAAACCGGGCAAAGGACATGCTGCAAATTAATCCAAAGTGGACCGATGCAATAGAAGCTGCGGAAAATCAGGAACTGCTCCAAGCTGTCTTAAAATATCTTGAAGATGAAAAGGCGCAAGGACGATTGAACAACAACGGCATTCCCAGAATGGTACGCGGGTATTTCTATGAGATGGCTTGCGTCATATTAGAGTGTAAGCGCGTGCTGAAACAGAAGGCACTTTTTTTTATGGTTAATGATAATGTGCGTTATGCTGGCGCAAGTATTTCGGTAGATTTAATACTTTCAAGTATTGCTGAAAAGTTGGGATTCCAGGTAGAGAATATCCTTGTGCTTCCAAACGGCAAAGGAAACAGCAGCCAGCAAATGGGTAAGCATGGCCGTAATCCTTTAAGGAAGTGTGTTTATGTCTGGAGAAAAATATAGTGCCGACGGACAGACATTACCGTAAGCATTTATCCGGCAGCGCCGACCTCATAACTACCTATGAAGAAACCAGAGCCGGTTTTGTTGCGCTGGCTCTTGAGAAGAACCGCAGAGCCACACCATTTGTTGAACAGGCTCGTTCCTTGAAAGCAGCATCGTCTCAAGCTAAGACTCCTGCCGACCTGCTTAATATCGAAAGCATTCAGCCAGCTTTATTGACTGCTGCAGGTGTCTCCGACAAAGCTGTTAATCATTTGTTGCATGAAGACAAGATAGAGGCAATTCAAGGATTGATAGCAAAATACCTTGAACCGGCAGGCCCGGCCTTTGTTGAAGAACTGGTTTACAGATTCCTCCTGACAAGGGGTGACACTTTGGGTGGTTCAATGCGTAACGTAGGCGGTATTATGGCAGAGCGCAAACTGACTCGCGCAACCCTTGCCAACCTTGCCCTTGCGAAAATCCCGTATCAATGGCTTCACGCAGACAGCAAAGAATGGCTGCATGGAAAAGAAGAAGACGCAGATATAGAATTGTATTTAAAAGGTCTTACCTGGTCGAGCAAAGGCAGGAATCGTACAATGATTTATAATCGGACGCTGCCGCTTGTAAAGAAGAATGTTGACCTGTATCTTCTTGATTGCACTCAGGAGGAACTGTCTACTGCCTTCAAAACACCCTCTCTTTATATTGCTCTTGGAGAGCTTAAAGGCGGTATTGATCCGGCAGGAGCGGACGAGCATTGGAAGACGGCAAGGACATCACTCACACGTATACAAAAGGCTTTTTCCAAAAAGGATTTGTCACCGCATTTGTTTTTTGTCGGGGCTGCAATTGAAAATAGCATGGCAGATGAAATCTGGGATCAATTAAAAAAGGGCACATTAAGCAATGCTGCCAATCTCACTAATGCCGATCAGGTTGCTTCTCTGTGCGGGTGGTTGTGTAGCTTATAGAGTAGTTCATCATTGGCTTGTATATGAAATAAATACAAAATCTCCCCATCCTATCCATCCACAATTCACCATCAACCCGAAGCCGGGAAGATGCGAGGTGAGTTTTGAGATGGTCATTGTCTTGATTGGAGCGATAAGCATCTCCAGTGCTGTGGAAATGGATTGGTAACCCCTTTGAGACCCTCTGTATTGCCTCATCAGGACGCAACCGTCACTCTATGCTTCACAAAATCCGCGTAAACTGTTGTGTCTGCTGTGCCTTCTCTCAATGCTTCAGCCGGTGTCTGCCGCAAGCTGATATATTCGTTGCCGCGCTCCCATCAGCAATACGCTGCAAGGGTGCTTCGCCGATATCCGTATGTATAACCGCCGGGAGTGCTCAATCACCCGCGCCGCTATGTTTATAAAACCAAAACGTATTGCCTTCATTCGTTTGTTCACCCACGACTCTCCCAGGACTAACCGTTTCATCAGCACGTTGAGGTTATAAGCCAGTATCATGATCCACCACCAGGCCGCGTTCTCTCCGAAGTCTCCTGAGGGAAAACGGCCTCCCGCAAAGTCATTCTTCATCGCTGCATGCGCTTCTTCGCTCTTGCCGCATCGCTCATACAGCCAGGGAATTAGTACATCGCCGCTCCAGTCCATGTTCGTTACAATTCCAAATACCTTGTACCTGCTCTCCTTCATCCGCATCACTGGAAACAAAAAGGTTTCTTCGCTCTTCTCCATGCCGGGCAACTCCTCCTGCTTGAGTTCTTCACGGGTCGCAAGATACCGATATTTCCCCTTTTTGCTGTGGCAAATCTTATTTGGAACAAAACAGACCTCCGCCCATTCCCGTCCCGTCTTTTCCTTCTTGCCATTGTTTTCCCGATACAAGGCTTGCCAATTACCCTCAGAAACTTCCTCCACCGCCTTGCGAAACTCCTGCGTCACATCACAGCCGATTGCAAACTCTATCCGCCCGAATCGCTCATTTTCTCCTTCCTCGCAATACCGGAGGAGTTCATGCTGATACCCGGCACTGTCCGAGCGTAACCGCACTTTCTTTACCCCCTTAGGGAGATTTTCAAGCGCTTCTTTGAATACCCGCAGTTGTTGGTGTCCCGCAGGTACGTTGCCGTCCCGAAACTCGGTATGCAGCATCACTCCACGCTCATGCCAGTATGTATTGAGAGGCTGATATGCCTTCTCCCCTTTGTAGCTGTACAATGCGTCCTTCTTCAGGGTTGCTGTTAGCGTTGCATCCATATCCAGCGTTGCCGTCTCTTCTGCTTCCCTCACCGCTTCAAATCCTATCAGCTCCCCGTTGAGCCGGCTTACCCCCTTAAGGTGATTATTGGCTCCCGGAATAAAGGCCCTGCCTCCCTGACGACACTTCTCCTGCTCAGGGTCATGAAAGTGCGACAAATACCGAAATAGCACCGACGCCGACGGAAATGTTCTCTTGCGCCCCTTGCGCCAACGCTTCTTCTCTGCCCGCCGCTCTTTGCGCCTCATCCCCTGATCTTCCGCTCTCCGCAGTACCCGGCAAAATCCCTCATCCGCCTCCAGCTTCTCTATGTCTTCTACACAGTCCCCGCCTGCCAGGTTCAACAATATCAGCGATAATACTATCTGCCGGTCCGTCCATCCCTGCTCCCCTATTCGTATCTTTATGTGACGCTCTATCGATTTCAATAAGCCTGTTGCCGCTGCAAGATCCAGATACACCGGCAACCCTCCAAGTGTACTCTGTCCGGTTTTACTCTCTTCTATCTCGTATTCATGCAGTATTGCGAAGATGCTGAATCAAGGCTGTCGTCAATCGGCTCAAGTCCACCGATTACGGAAGTGCTTCTTGAAACTTTCGCCTTTGTAGAGGGAAGGCTGTTAAGCTTGATTTCAACGGTCGTGTGGCCAGGATGCTTCTCTTTGCGCTTCTTTACAGACTGAATCTGCCGCCCGTGCAATTAGTCCCTGATGAAACAGAAAAATCGGTATATTTAACTGCGCTTGCTGAAGCCGATATCTTTAACTGGCAGCCTCTCATGGAGGTTTGGAGAAAACGCTTTGGAGAAGAAAAATAAAAATGAGCAATACTGCTATCCTCCATTGGGTCAGCAACGAGCTTTCCGAAAACCGCACCGACACCGTCCACATTTAAACCTGCCCCTAACGGTAGAGACAGGTCAGGTTGTGCCGTTATTCTTTATATTCAGCTGCAGTATTAAATACTTCCTCGTAAGTTTCAGGGCTCACTTTCTTTAAACAGCCAGGACATATTCCGTGGGTAAACAATGCGTCGGAATGTTCTCTGATATAGGTTTCGACTTTGGTCCAATATCCTTTATCATCCCGTATCTTCTTGCACCATGCGCAAATGGGGAGTAAGCCCTTCAATGTCTTGATATTGGCAAGCGCTTCTTTAAGTTCATGGATGAGTTCTTCCCGCGCCTGCTCGGCAAACTTGCGCGCGGCGATGTCCTGCTGAAGCTGCTCATTTACCCTTGACAGCTCAGCTGTGCGTTCACTTACCAATTCTTTTAGGTGTTCACGGTGTCTGTTTAATTTTTCTTTGGCCCGTTTCTGCTCTGAGATGTCATGCCATATGGTTTGAAAAACTATATGCCCGGACAAAAACAATACTCGTGTAATAACGCGAACATCTCTTATTTCTCCGTTTTTTGTTTTATGCTTCACCTCAAATTCGGCGCTGCCTTTATCGAGCACTTCGCCGATGCTTGCCTGTACGTCTTCCGGACTCTGAAATGGATCGATATCAGAGATATGGAGATGCGCAAATTCTTCCCTTGAGTAACCAAGGTCACGGTGGGCCGTTTCATTAAAATCGGTTATAACCCCCTCGCTGTCTATGAGCAAAATACCATAAGGAGACTGTTTAAATATGGCCCGATACCGGAGTTCTGTTTCACGGGATTTGTTCATATCTATTCTCCCTGCAAGTAATTTTAAATGCTTTTTTCGGGTTAATCCTTCTTGCTCATTTAAAGAGATACTTCGGCTTTTCAATTTCCACTATTAACCTCTGTAAACGCTTCCTCTCTTTTTTTCCCGGATAGAAAAATTGCCGACATCAGCGCGCCGCAGATTGACCCTATTACAAGTCCTAAAAGAAATAGTATCATTAATTTCTCTCCTCTCTTTAATTCAGAAAAACATCATTAAAATTATATTTACTGTCACTGCAATGAATGTGCCAGGATCATCCATGAGGGTATAATTATTAATAATCGGGAAGTTGTAATTTGTAAGAGTTTTAGAATAATTCAGTCTGTTTGAGACATCTGGTGAAATTACAAAAATTGTCTGGTAAATTCACCAATATGTTTGGGCCCTACACCTGTTTCTTAAGCAGGGTCTGATATAATTTAAAAAGAAGCAACAAGTCAAAATTTAAAAATGAATTTATTAGGAATATGAAAATTTTAAAAAGACTGACTCAAATATCAGGTGCGGCTGTCCGTTTAAGCATCGGGATAGGCGGAGCGGTATTGGTGTTTCTCGCACTTAAAGACAAAGTGAAACGAGGCACATCGAAAAACCTGCAATCAAAATCGTGAAGCAGAGCGACCTCAAGTCCGTACACCACATTTTTCGTCCCCGGAGTCAAAAAGCCGGGACGTATTAAGGGTCTCATAATTGAATAGACATTATTAAGAAAATCTCCCCTCGCCCCTCTTTTTCAAAGAGGGTAATAATCCAATCCACCCGTAACTGAATGGTTACTCTTGAACTATTTCTTCAATTGCCTTTTTCATATCTTCCGGCATTGGCGCGGAAAATTCCATTATCTCTTTGCCGGCAGGGTGTTTAAGTTTCAGGCTGTAAGCATGGAGCATTTGACGGTCGATGTTTATAGTTTTGTGCCCGACTATCAATGAGGTTTTATTACCGTATGTTTTATCTCCCAGGACGGGATTTCCTATTGATGCGAAATGTACCCTTATCTGATGTGTCCGTCCGGTAATAATTCTTGTTTTTGCAAGAGTTGCGGACTGAAATCTTTTCATGACTTCAAACCGGGTAATTGCCTCTTTCCCATGTCTTGTTATTGTCGACATTTTTTTTCTGTCTGAAACAGACCTGCCGATTGAAGTCTTTATTTCTCCGCGCTCCTCTTTCAGACTGCCGAATACGAGAGCCAGATAATGTTTTTCAATTTCCCGGTTTTTAAATTGATTAACGAGGTTGTAATGTGAAGCGTCATCCTTGGCAATGACTATTATCCCTGAGGTATCTTTATCCAGCCGATGAACAACTCCGGGCCGCAGCGGCGCTCCTATGGAAGACAGTTTTTTGCATTTTGATATTAAGGCATTCATGAGCGTCCCGCTTCTGTTTCCTAAGGCTGGATATATGACCATGTGCGGTGGTTTATTAACAACAACAATATATTCGTCTTCCCAGATAATGTTCAGGGGGATATCTTCGGGGAGGAGTATACTTTCCGGTTGATCGGGGATGCTGACTTCTATCTGATCATCTGCTTTAATCCTGTAACCGGGTTTTTCCTTGCGGGAGTTGACGGTTATCAATTCCTGTCTGATAAGTTTTTGTATAAAAGAGCGGGTCAGATAACTGTTCAAAGAGATGAATGTGTCAAGCCTTTGGGCTTTTGTACCCGGAGTTATTATATAAATGTTTTTTTTCATAAAATATATTTTACTTATATCTCTTGACATAAAACAACGATGTATTATTTAATATTGAAGAAAACATTAGGTAATTACCACGCTTAACACAATTCATATCAAAGAGATAAAATTAAAGAGGAGGGAATATGTATTTACGTAGAAAGAGTATAAGCTGTTTCGTGTCGTTGCTTTTTGCTGTAGCACTTTTGGCAGTATGTACTAATGCCTTTGCCAGTAGTGCAAGTCCCCTTGTTGAAACCAAGTGGCTCGCGGACAATCTGAATAATGTAAAGATAGTATTTGTAGATAACTGGCCCTCTGACAAGGATGAATACACGAAGAAACATATTAAAGGGTCGGTTTTAATTGGTGTCGGCGGCTTGTTTCCAGCATTTAACCCTCCAAATAAGGAGAAGTTTGAAGGTATGATGAACAGGCTTGGCATTAATAATGGAGATCATGTCGTATTGTACGGTGCAAAGGGACAGAGTGTTTTTACTCTTGGAGCATTCTGGCTGATGCAATATTTTGGTCATGATAATGTCAGTTTTCTTAACGGCGGACTCGCAAAGTGGAACAGAGAGAATCGTCCTTCAGAGGCGGGAGAGCCGAAGGAACCGAACATGGGTAATTATAAAGCCGGCTCCCCGGATGCATCTATAAGGATAGTTGCTGAGGATATTTTGAGTAAACTTGGAAATAAAAATGTAGTTATAGTAGATACGCGCGGCACAGAGTATTACACGGGGGACAAAAGAGAAGAAAATGTTCCAAGAGTAGGCCACATACCTGGAGCTGTAGACCTTGGTTACGAAAAGACTAACTTCAATGCTGATGACGGCACTTTCAAATCAGCTGCGGACTTGAAGTCTGTTTATGAGTCAAATAGGGTTACTAAAGACAAAGAGATTATTGCATACTGCCAGGGCGGCATCAAGGCATCCAATACTTATTTCACTCTCAAACATATTCTTGGTTATCCTAATGTCAAAGTCTATGTCGGTTCGTGGAAGGAATGGAGCAGTTTGGATTTCAATAAATATCCTATTGTAGGGAAAATAGTAGAAGAGAAAAAATAGTAGAAATAACGGGGCCCGGGGGAGATAATCCGTCCGGGCCTCATAATTATCAGCACTTTCCAAAGAATAGTCTCAAATAATAATTAATGATAACGCTTAATTAATCCTTTGAAACTCGGTATTCTTGTTAACACTGACAGACACGCTAAAGACGTGATCGGGTTGACAAAAGCAGCCCTGTCAAAAGGTCACGAGGTCATTGTCTTTTTTATGGATGCCGGGGTAAAGCTTCTTTCAAATCCGAAGGTAACAAGTCTTTGTAAAAATTCCGGTATCAGTATGAGTTTTTGCGATTATACGACGCAAAAAAACGGGATTTCCAAGGAAGGCATATGCGATAAGATCGTATGTGGAAGCCAGTATGACAATGCCACGATGAATCATGAGGCTGACAGGGTTATAGTACTTTAACCCGTTCGGTTTGTTCGAGCGGTGCACACGGGAATTAATAATGAAAATTCTGCATATTATCAATAACGGCTTATCTGACCTGCCAAAGAAGATCATTGACATTCAGTCAAAAGACAATGAGGTCAAGGTAATTCAGCTTTCCAAAAAGGGGATATCGTATGAAGTCGTTATCGACGATATCTTCTCTTATGACCGGGTAGTCTCCTGGTAAATAATCCCCCCGGTTTAGAGTTAAGAATTAAGTATGAATTTCTTGCCGACTGTTCAAACTCACATAACTCTTAACTCATAACTCTATGTAGTATACTATTTGATGCCCGAATCACTATCCAGAAACAAGTGGCATGTTTTTTCAGTCAGCCTTTGCACTTTATCAGCTTTTCTGTTGTTATTCATCTTTCGCTATGCTGACGACAACAGGCTCACAAGCTGGAAGTGGGCATTTTTGCACGTAGAGTTAATCTCATTCATTCCTTTAATGATTCCGGGGATCCTTTTGATGTATGTACTTCTTAATTCTCCAATAACCCGTCAAAGGCCATCGACATTTCTCTTCTTTATCTCTTTTGCAATCAGCGCCATATTCTGGAAAGTTCCGGAAGTTATTGTTGACACTTCACGGTATTTTACACAGACCAATCTCCTGGTGATATACGTTATCGGTTACTTTATTTCCCAGTGGGGGAATGGTATAAATGCGTGGACTGACCTGCCCCTTGTTCCTTTATTGTACGGCCTGATTTTTAAATTGTTCGGCGAAGCGCGGGCTTTTATTCAGGTATTCACATCCTTTATTTTTTCTATGACAGTCGTATTTACTTATCTGATCGGCAGGACCCTATGGGATGAAAAGACCGGATTTTTTGCAGGGGCGCTGCTTTGGGGGATTCCGTATATTTTTTCGCAGACGCCTCTTATGCTGGTTGATGTGCCGACAATGTTTTTCGTAACACTTTCAATTTATACGTTTATCAAGGCATTGCAAAAGGGCGGCGTATGGATTGTTGCTGCATCAATTGCCATATTCTGTACGGTGTTCGCCAAGTACTCGAGCTGGATGATGCTGTCTGTGCTTGGAGTAATTTTTCTGGTTTTCTTAAAACAGGCTGGGGTAAGGGGTCAGGGGCCGGACAATGAAACCCGGAACTACATTTATCGAGGGGGTTGGGTTGCCATAGCGGCAGGGGTATTAATCGGAATAGTAATCCTGTTTAAATATGATATTATCTCCGGTCAGATTGAATTTTTACGTGAATATCAGGCGCCGGGGTTGAGACGCTGGGGAGAGAGTTTTGTGTCTACTTTTTTGTTCCAGATACATCCATTTATTACGATTGCAGCATTGTACTCCATCTATGAGGCCTTCAGAAAGAAAGATTTTAAGTTTCTGATAATATCCTGGCTTGTATTGCTGATAGTATTGCTTCAGATCAGAAGGTCGCGTTATGTTTTAGTAGTATTCCCGATGCTTACGCTTATGGCTTCATACGGATTACAGAAGATAAAAAAAACGGAAGTTAGACGATATGTTGTTTCATGTATTGTGTCTGTCTCGCTTGCAGTGGCAATGTTTGCATATCTGCCGTTTTTACAAGCTATGAGCATGGTTAATCTTAAAAAGGCCGGAGAGTTTTTAAATTCCATTGATACGGAAAAAATTGATGTCTTTACCGTACCATCGACAAAGTCGGCAGTAAACTCTTCGGTTGCAGTTCCCATACTTGATCTTTATACGGAAAAAGACATTCGTTATCGTTACGATTATAATTCCTCTTTGCCCCTTGAGAGTATTGAAACGTCCCCTCTGAGATTCACATGGGAATATAAAAACCCGGAGTATTATATGCGTGCTAACGAAGCGCCCATGGAAAATTCAGCGATTGTTGTGATCTTTAACCGGGATGTTAAGGTATTGCCGGAGCATATTGAAGAAAAAATAAAAGGGTATAACAAAGTCAGGACCTTTGATACAGCAACCGGGCTGTTTCGATACAGTCCTGTTGTAGCAATATACCTTCCCGATAAATCCTACTGATATTGGATAAGAGAAGTTGCTTGCCCGCCCCCCCGGATTTTAACTACAGGAAGAGCACGTTGATTTTTTGCATGAGGTGCAGCCTGATCCTCCGGAGGATGTGACCGGCTTTTCAACTCCGCTTATACCGAAGAGAGAGAACTTCTTGTGAATATTTTTTGAGTTACATTCAGGACATGAAATATCCGGATTCGTACCGGAAACAAGTTCTTCAAAATCCTCGGTGCAGTCGTTGCATTTATATTCGTAGATAGGCATAACTTCAATTAAGATTTAATCTATTTCGGTACCTTCTCCCAGTCAGCCAGGAACTTCTCGATGCCGATATCCGTAAGCGGATGTTTTGAAAGCTGCTCGATAACTTTAAACGGGATAGTGGCTACGTGAGCGCCCATTCTTGCAGCATCCAATACATGGATAGGGTTGCGGATACTTGCAACTATAATCTCAGTCTCAAATCCGTAGTTATCATAGATTTCAAGTATCTGGCTCACGAGCTCCATGCCATAGCTGCTTATGTCATCAAGTCTTCCAACAAAAGGACTGACATATGTCGCGCCCGCCTTTGCAGCCAGCAAAGCCTGGTTCGCCGAAAAAATAAGGGTAACGTTCGTCTTTATCTTCAGGGCTGTAAGTTTTTTTGTTGCCTTTAACCCGTCCGTTGTCATCGGTATTTTTACTACGATATTTTTGTGAATTTTGGCTAAGGTCTTCGCTTCTTTAACCATCCCGTCCGCGTCCAGACTGACTACCTCGGCGCTTACAGGACCGTCAACTATTCCGCAAATCTCCCTGAGCAGCTTTACAGGCTCCTTTTTTTCTTTTGCTATAAGGGAAGGATTGGTTGTAACGCCATCAATGACTCCAATATCCCATGCCTCTTTGATCTCCCTGGTATTCGCCGTGTCGATGAAAAATTTCATAAAGTCCTCCTTTGTTTATCAAGATAGCTTAAATTCTCTGTGTTGTCATTTAAGCATAGAGAAAAATCTGCTTTAATGAAGAGTAAAAGATATTTAAGATTTCTCCCTATAGTCGAAATGACGTGAGAGGGTAAACTTTAAAGACGGTTTATTATAACAGGAATTAAAAGAAATATATTGAAATGGAGAAATGAATTTACATTATTAACTGACGGATGAAAGCTGATTTCCGACAGCCGATAATCTATCCATGCATGGCCTCATCAATAACTTCAACAACATGCTTGATGTTGAGGTTTGACCCTGTTTCTCTCTTCAATGCTTCTAACTGCATAATACATCCGGGGCAGGATGTGACAACTGTGTCGGCCTGTGTATCTGATATATTGTCGATTTTCTTTTTCCCGATACTTTTGGAAATATTTTTGAAATGCATGCTGAAAAGACCCGCAAAGCCGCAGCATTCATCGGCATGCTTCATTTCAATTAATTCAATGCCTTTTATGCTTTTGAGTATTTGTCTCGGCTTATCTCTTATTCCAAGTCCATAGTTGAGGTGGCAGGGATCATGATATGTAACAACAGCAGGACTGATTTCAAGGTTTGCAGCAATATTGTACTTAATAAGAAATTCATTAACATCCATGATGTTCGTGATTGTATTTCCCACAAGGGAAGGATACTGGTCCCGAATAACCATTGTGCAGGTGGGACACATACTGATTATTGCATCAGCCCGTACTTTATTGAAATGTTCGATGTTTCTCTCAGCAAGCTTCGAGGCCTCCTCTTCGAGCCCAAGTGATCTAAAAGGCGCCCCACAGCAGACCTCTCCTTTAAAGACAACGACTTCATATCCTTTTGACAGCAGGATGTTAGACAGGGAATCTCCGAGGCCGGGGTAAAAATAGTTCACGCTGCACCCGGCAAAGATAGCCATCCTGCCGGTTTTTTTTATATTTTTATAAACCTGGATGCTTTTATTGAAAGGCGTTGATGTTATTTCAGGGACATAACCAATTACCCCTGCCCTGTAAAGTGGCCCGTAAAATAACCTCTGACAAACCCTCATAATTGTGAAGATATTATCAAGTCTTGATGCAGATAATTGCAGGGCTCTCCGGAGAAGACGGCTCTTGCTATAGGAATTCTTCAGCGCTGCTCTCCCCTGATAAATAAGCTCCGGGATATCGATTCCGGTAGGACACAGATTTTTACATGCGCCGCAAAGCATGCAGCTGAATATCATGTCAGCGAGCGCCCGGGTTGGAGCAAGACGCTTCATATCAAGTTCGCCGAGCATCGCGACCCTGCCCCTTGCGCCCATGGTCTCATTAAGGGTAGTCAAATAGGTGGGGCATAGAGTTTTACAGATTCCGCAACGGACACATTTTGAGGCTTCAGAGAGATTAATTGATTGACTCATTCCCGCTTCCGCTCCTGAAGCCCTGCAAATCAAGTGTAATATATTTGAAGCCAAGAGATTTCAGATAATCCACTATTTCCTTCCTGACAGGGTCAGCCATTAATTTATGGAAATCATCAGGCTGTATTTCGATCCTTGCTGTTTCAGATTGATTTCTTACTCTTAGTTCTTTTACCCCGAATTTTCTAATGAATGTTTCGGCTTTATTAATTCTATTAAGCGACTCTGACGTAATTTCCTGTCCAAAAGGAATACGTGAAGAAAGGCAGGGAGCCGCCGGTTTATTCCATGTTGGAAGACCGAGAGACTTTGAAAGTTCCCTGATTTCGTCTTTACTCAGGTCAACATCAAGCAGAGGACTTTCAACGCCTTCCTCTTGGGCGGCGCGTCTTCCCGGACGCCGATCTTTAGCATCATCGGAGTTAGTGCCGTCGAGTATATATGAAAAATCTTCTTTTATGGCTATGTCCTTTAGTTTGATGAAGAGTTCTTTTTTGCAGTAATAGCACCTGTCGGGTGGATTTTTGGAATAGTTTATATCTTCAAGTTCATACGTTGAGATTATTCTGTGTCTTACATTTAAAGAACCGGCTATTTCTTTTGAAAAAGAGACTTCTTCCTCCGGCATGCTTTCGGACTGACCGGTTACAGCGAGAAGTTTACTGAGTCCGGACATAGAAGCAGCTTTCAAGAGGAAAGAACTGTCAACACCGCCTGAGAAGGCAATGATTACGCGGTCCATTTGTTTCAGCCTGTTTTTAAGCGTATTGAATTTGTCTTCTAAAGTCATATTTAATTTAACTGAAGGGTTTGAGAAATCTAATAGTTGTTAGTTTTTTATAGCGTTGCTACTTCGTAGTATTCCTGATGAAAATTCCTGTCAGCCTTAACAATAATTTTAAACCCGTTTTCTCTTTCAATTGCCTCGATACCCTCACGCTCATCGTCATAAATAAGATCTGCTACGTGGGGGTTTGCCGATATCATTATCTTGCAGTTTTTCCGGGTCAAGCCAATTCTTCTTAATTCCATAAAAATTTCATGACACACAGTTGTCGGTGATTTAATAAAGCCTTTGCCGTCACAATACTGGCAGGGCTCACATAATATCCTCTCGAGACTTTCTCTTACCCTTTTTCTTGTCATCTGGATAAGACCGAGTTCTGAGACTTCGAGAATTGTGCATTTGGCCCTGTCTTTACTCATTGCTTCTTGAAACACGGAAAACAGTCTTTTCCTGTTATCTTCCTTTTCCATATCTATGAAATCAATGATGATAATACCGCCGAGGTTTCTAAGCCGTATCTGATAAGCAATTTCCTTTACAGCTTCAATGTTGGTCTTGAAAATTGTATCTTCAAGAGATGTCTTACCGACAAATTTACCGGTATTTACATCTATTGATACTAACGCCTCTGTCTGGTCTATAACAATATATCCCCCGGACTTCAGCCACACGCGTTTTCCTAATGCCTTAGGTATTTCGAGTTCGATACCATAGGCATCAAATATGGGCTCTGTTCCTTCATAAAGCTGGATCTTTGATATTAGTTTTGGGAAATAGGTATTAACAAAATCAATAACTTTCTGATATTTTTCTTTAGAATCTATGATAAGTTCATCGATTTCATGGCCAAGCAGGTCTCTTACGCTTCTTAAGGCAAGGTCAAGGTCACTGAACAAAACATTTGGTGAATGGACCTTTTCTTTCTTCTCCTGGATGTTATCCCACAGCAGCATGAGATATGCAATATCTTTCTTAATTTCATCTTCTGTGCATCCCTCACTTGCCGTCCTGATTATAAAACCGAAATTCGGGGGCTTAACTTCACTGATAATATTTTTCAGCCTCGTTCTCTCATCCTCCTCCAGTATCTTCCTGGATACCCCTATATGCTCAACCCCCGGCATTAATACCAGATATCTTCCCGGAAGGGTTATATAGGAGGTAATCCTTGCCCCCTTGGTCCCTATTGAATCTTTAGATACCTGGACAACGACCTCTTCTCCTTCCTGCAGCATGTCCTCAATCGGCAGGTTAATGGAAACGGTTTCTTCAAGGTCCTCTCCAAAGATTGAGTAATCGAAACCTGAAAGTACGTCGGCGGCATGGAGAAAAGCAGCCTTTTCAAAGCCGATATCTACAAATGCGGACTGCATGCCCGGCAGAATTTTTACAACCTTGCCTTTGTAAACATTGCCGACCAGGCTGGCTTCTTTCTTCCTCTCAAGATACAACTCGGACAACTGGGAATTAGTATCAATTAATGCTACACGGGTTTGTTCTGGAGTTACGTTAATTAATATTTTTCCGGCCATAACCTCTACTCTAATGGGGTTTACGGGCAAATTTGTTTGACCTTATTATAACCATAAAGACCAATTCTTTTTATCCGGGCAGATTGTAACTCTTCAATGGTCTTCTGAAGCATTTCTTTTAATATCTCGAACAATCTGACCTTTGCACTCTCTGTATCAGTAAGGATAAGATTCAGCCTGTTATCGTGAATCTCCGCTTTTTCAATCATAGGGCGAATATCCACTGTTTTATTGTCTCTTGATACCGGCCAGTTTTCATGGCTCAAAAATGAATTTATATGGGTACTGTCTGATTTATCAATAACTATTTCATATTCGTAACCTGAAATACGATCATTTAAGGACTTTGCATTAACTGGAATAGGGTCTGCATTATGCGCATTGAGCCCTTCCGGCAATTTGGAATTAAGGCTATTTAAGAAGTCTAAGGAATTTATAAAACCGGATAGCTCAATATCAAAATACTCGTTCAGTCCTTCTATCCCGGCTGCAAGGGCCGGCCCAAAGGAAATCTTTGGATGGGGGTGGAAGCCGGAGGAGTATGAAACAGGGATATCGGCCCTTCTAACGGCCCTGAATATCGTTGTCATAAGTTCCTGATGCGAAAGGCAGCTTAACATTCCGGTCTTGGAAAATTTTACTCTGTATTTTGTTTGCGTTTCAGGTTTCGGGTTTCGGATTTCGGATTTCATGTTCTTTAGTTCATGTTCCGTGGTCTGTGTTCTGTGGTCTGTAGTCTGTGTTCTGTCATTACACTCCAGCCCGCATCCGTGACAGATTTTGCTGCAATCTGATGTGATGTCCTCCTGTAATGCCTTTTCGTACTCTGATTTCAGGAAAGTTTTTGTTATACCTGTGTCGATAAAATCCCATGGCAGTTCCTTATCAAGCTCAAATGACCGCGAGGCATATTCGTTAAGATTAATCCCTGTTTTTTCTGCTGCCAGCTCCCATTTTTCAAAATTAAAATGCTCGGACCACCCGTCAAAACGGCAGCCGAGTCTCCACGCCGTCTCCAGCAACAAGGCGCTGTCTTTATCTGCTCGTGCAAATACAGCTTCAAGGAGACTGTTTTCAACATGCTGTCCTTTAAAGTTGATATGCCGCTTCTTGAATGCCCTTTTGATATAATCCTGTTTCTTGCGAAGTTCCTCATACGAATCCTGGCCTGACCATTGAAACGGCGTATGCGCCTTAGGAACAAAGGCTGAAATGCCTACATTGATGTTCACACGCCTGCGCGTTATTTCTCTGCCTTTTTTTGATGCCCTGACTGCCATATCTATCAAACCGTCAATGTCCGCCATTGTCTCTGTAGGAAGACCGATCATAAAGTAAAGCTTGATAGTATTCCACCCTTCAGTAAAAAGTTTTTTTAATGTTTCGTCGTATTCCTCGTCCGTAAAGTCTTTGTTTATTACATTACGGAGTCTTTTAGTGCCTGCTTCAGGAGCAATTGTGAATCCTGTCTTTCTAACACTCTTTATTTCTTTCAGCAGCTCGCTGTTAATTGCCCCGACCCTTAAAGAAGGAAGTGAGACCGACGTGTGGGAGACGGAACACCGTCCGTTGAAGTTCCTTATCAAAGGCAATAAGCTGCTGTAATCTCCGGTGCTGAGAGAGGTGAAAGAAATCTCTTCATAGCCTGTATTCAGAATGGATTTATGTGCCAGAGAGAGGACATTCTCAAGTGACCTTTCCCTTAACGGCCGGTAAATCATCCCGGCCTGGCAGAAACGGCATCCATGTGTACAGCCCCTTGATATCTCTATCGCCACCCGGTCATGGACAATTTTAGTGTAAGGTAACAAAGGTGCATCGGGGAAAACGGCCTTATCGAGGTCCTCCACAATTCTTCTTTTAATTTTTTGTTTGCCGCCGTCATGTACTGACGGAACATAGACGCCATTTAATTTAGCAAGGTTGTGTAATAGTGTTTCTTTGCTTCTGACTTCTGTACGGGCGAGCGGCCGCTCGCCCCTATGTTCCTTTACTTCTTCTATTATCTCTTTTATTACTTCCTCCCCGTCACCGATGACAAATGCATCGATAAAAGGCGTCAAAGACAGAGGATTGACAGTGCACGGTCCTCCTGCAATTACGAGGGGATAGTCATCTCCTCTCTCCTCAGCCCGGATCGGTATGCCGCCTAAATCCAGCATGTTTAGTACGTTTGTATAAGAGAGTTCATACTGGAGGGTAAAACCGATTAAATCGAAGTCACCTAACGGCCTTTGATTATCAATTGATGTTAAAGGGAGATTGTTTCCCCTGAGCCAGGACTCAAGATCCAGCCAGGGGGAATAAACCCTCTCGGCAGAGGCAAAGGGAATGTTATTTATTATTGAATAGAGAATTTTCAGGCCGATATGAGACATCCCGATTTCATAGGTGTCGGGGAAACATAAGGCAACTTTAACATCTCCGTCTTTGCGGATTATGTTTATTTCATTGCCGATATACCTGCTGGGTTTGTTGAAAATTCCATAGTTCATAAGCAATGTTCATTATCTCATAGGGTATTATTGAAATGCAATTCAAGAATGGAGTTCTATATCTATTTGCCGGATTTCTGTTTTTTGGACCTGAACCTTACGCATGGCATGCCCGATGCTTCATACACTGCGATAGAGGGCATTTTTGAGGATTTGAAATCCATGGCCTTGCACCCTCTGGGAAACTTCTCATCCCATGTAATAAAAAAGTGTATGCAGTTAAAACAATTGATTTTATCTTTTGTCATGTGAATATTTACTCTCTTTTTGAGTGTGATTTCCCATTAAAGTCATTGAGTAATTCTACAAATAAAGAGATATGAATGTCATTTTGAACTAACTTAAATAATGCAGACATTGAAAAATAATTGTTTTAACTCATGAAATTTATA
>CAYMUX010000070.1:0-18571 GCA_964393845.1 uncultured Nitrospiraceae bacterium | reverse complement strand
TTAAAAGCAATAAAATCCGCTTAACATGTAATGTTAATTAATGCCGTTACTATAGATAATATATCTGAAGAGTTTTACCAGTTATGTCTTCAGCAAAGTCATCATAGTCGTATAATTTATTTATTGACAAATTATTCTCCTTTGTGGAGGAAATTAGTGGATAAACCTTTGCCCTCAGACGTTATGATGCTATGGAAAAACATATTGCCAACGAATTACCAATATGTTGAAGTATTTATCAAATTAACACGTCAATTAATTACATATCTCCAAGAAAGAAAAGAAGAACAATTGCTTTCTAATTGTTACGAAACGCTATTGAACTTCATAAAAAACAGTCCTAACCATTTATTGAGTCCTAAGTTTGCCAAGATACTTGTTAAAGGTGAATATCATCTTCATGAACTTTCTAAGCTTTTACCAGCTTTAATCCATCGCCAAGAGAATTTGGAAGAGCTATGGTATACATCTATTGAATATTTCCTGATTTTAGCAAATCTTGAAAAAGAGGTCAGAATAGAATATGAGAGCTACATAATAGACGCCCTCAAAGCAAATGTCCAAAAGCCATATTCCGACCTTTGTATTGCCACTATCATTAAAGGATGTACAAATACGGTCCACTATTTCAGAATTACTGAACTTATCGAAAGCTATATAAAAAAGGGGAATGGCTCTGATGATAATTATTGGCAGCCACTTAAAGAATATCATTCATATGAAAAGATAAGTAGGACAGAAGTATCAGTTCGGAAAAATAGCATAGAAAAATTTTTATTAATTATTATGGCAAATGCACAAAGGATGCAACCATATCGATGTTTTTCGACAATTTTAAGGACGTGGGAATCTGATTTGATTCCGATAGAATCAGCCATAAATACTTTTCGATCAATTATTTTACAAATACATCCTTCGAGCTGGCGTAGGATAAAAACAACAAGTGAATATTTTGGAAATCTGTTTAGTCCTGAGATCATGCTTTGTTCAACGATATCTATTAAGACAATATCAGAACAACTTCATGAGCATGAGGAAGCTGGCCTTATATTTGTCCAAAACGAGCTTCGCAACAAAAAGTGAGAAGTCAGCTTATGAAAGTCATCAGGGAGCTACGGGGGTCAAAGACCACTTAACAGGACCGGTAAGGAGGTCTAAAGAAACGGCCTAGGGCCAAGTCTTTCACTTTGATTTCTTAAGCCAAAACCAAGACAATAACTTCATTGAAGAATCATTTGACAGGTGCTATAATAAGACCAATTAACAGGACCAGTAAGGAGGTCTAATATGGGCACCAAATTTTCCGAGGACATCATACCTCTCAGTGACCTGAAAGTTAATCCCGGTAAAGTTGTTTCTCACGTGAACGAGACGCACAGGCCGGTGTTACTGACAAGCAGGGGGCGGGGAGTGGCCGTAGTACAATCCCTTGAAGATTATGAACGTGAAGCCGGGAAGCGCGCGTTCATGCAGGATGTTGTGGAGGGATTAATGGACATTGAAGAGGGTAGGGAACTTTCATTGAAGGACGTGAAGAAACGTCTCGTTCTGAAATAGAAGAATGCCTGCCGGGGTAACAATCACATTTGCATCATCTGCCGTTGAAGACTTGGAGGGCATACAGGCGTATTACAATAGCGAAGGCGTGCCGGAAGTAGGGAAACGGCTGGTGGGTGTGATCATTGAACAAGTTGAGCGGCTTGCTGTTCACCCTTTGAGCGGCCGTATTGTCCCTGAATTCAATGTTGAGAATTTACGGGAAATAATTTATTCTCCTTTCCGGATTGTTTATAGATACGGGAAAAAGAGGGTCCGGATTGTCCGTATATGGAGGAGTGAAAGACGTTTAACTATTTCATAAGTCCGCAATTTTATCATGGCAGGGCATTTGTGAGTGACCGGGGCCAAACCTTCAAACTACATTTAAGGAAGCCTGATGACGGCATCCGGGGAATCCCCCTCGATAGTTAAGAGCAGAAAACCTTAAGTGTAGTCAAGAAAAATACATATAAAATACCTTGACCTTTATCTTGCCCTATTGATAAACTGAGCTATAAAGGAGATATTAAACCCATGGCAAAAGTACTTGTAAAAACTGAGGGACAGCCTCATGTAAGCACGAAGCTTCACCGCCGCCTGAAAAAGCATGGCCGCACAGATGCTACCTTGAAGGACATACAACGCAGTCTATCGGGAATCGGCGTGTCCCTTTCCAAGAGGGTTATAGAGGAAAGAGAAAAACGCTAACTCATGCCCTTTTTTATAGACACAAGCTCCCTTTTTAAGCGATACCAGCCGGAGAAAGGCTCGACCGTAGTTTCCAGGATTCTTGAAGAATCTAAAGAGCCTGTTTTTATCTCCTCGATAACAATCATTGAAATCATCTCCAACCTGAAGAGACTTTTCGAGGTAGATAAAATCACGACAGAAAAAGAATTCCTGATGCAGCACTCTTTCTTCTATCAGGACATCGGTACGCTTGGTATTACGATACTCGATGTAACAGCCGATGACATTATCAGGGCAGAGGAGCTCATTCTGAAAAGATACATGAAGCCTGTTGACAGTATCCAGCTTTCCATGGCCCTGAGCTTAAGTTATGACAGTGTTACCTTTGTCTCCTCAGACCGCAGGCTTTGTAAAATAGCAGCCGAAGAAGGATTGAATATCTTAACGCCTTAAGGAGGGGATAGCAACCGGGTCAGTCCCGGCAGAGACATCAACTGATTAATTGCTTCAAAGACAGCGTATATTTTCCCATCCTGATCATCTATTCTTTTTTCCAATAAACTTAATTTCCGGGCAAGGTTTTTATTAGTTGTGAGCGCCCTTCTTATATTGACGAATGCTCTCATGATGGCAATATTCACCTGTACTGCCCTTTCGCTCTTCAGGATGCTTGATAGCATAGCAACCCCTTGTTCTGTAAAAGCAAATACATTAGGTTCATGCTTTATCTTCGAACTTATCACAAATTGTGATAAGTTCGACAGGCTAACCTGCTTCCAATATCTTGCGAATCCCGGATTTTGCTACAGGGACAACGTCTTTAATGGTATGCCAGACGAGATCATATTTCACCCCCATATAAAAGTGAATTAGTCTGTCTCTCATTCCGGCCATTTCTTTCCAGGGGATTTGAGGATATTTGCTCCTCACATCTTCGGGAATGTTCTTTGAGGCTTCGCCGATAACTTCAAACTTTCTTATAACAGCGCTTGATATTAAATCGTCGTTTTGAAAGCTGTCATAATCAATCCCTTCGACAAACTTCTCGATTGCTTCCATCGCATCCACTATGTCTTTCAGGTAAAGAGAGTAATCTCTCATAGATAGGCGGCCTCGCGCAGAATAGCAGGTCTTAGCTCTTTTCTTATGGCATCTTCAGGAACAACATCAACACGGCATTTGAGCTTTTCCTCAAGAAATAGAGAAAGCCCGGTCAGATCCAGCAGGTTTGCCCCCTCGTCAAACTCAACCAGGACATCAATATCGCTCACGGCCTTCTGCTCGCCCCTTACATAAGAGCCGAAGATACCCTTCACTTCTGCCTTATATCTTTGCCTGATCTCAGGTTTCAGTGCTTTAAGGACCGAGAGGATTTCGTTGGCTGAGTTTGTCGTTACGCCTGATTTCTCCATAATTAACTCCTGCTTAAAGATTATATTGTTTCACAAATTATCTCAAGAATAAAAACCTTGAGAACTCCCCTTTGAACGTCTTATCAAAGACCACTGTGCGTAAATATGATTATATTTCAAAGGATTTTAAAAACGGAAGGATCATTTGCAGTTATGAGCTGCCTGCCCACAGTCATATGCAACCTGCATTATCCTAATTGCTTTTTTGGGATTGCCCTATGGCATTTGGCATTCAATATTTTCAATCTTGTATCCTGCATCCTCTATCCTGTATCATTTAAATTATGCCTTCCCACGACAATACCCTTGAAGAGATAAAAGACAGGATAGATATCGTTGATCTGATATCAGATTACGTCCAACTGAAAAAAACAGGGCAGAACTGGAAGGGACTCTGCCCGTTTCATGCCGAAAAGACCCCGTCCTTTACCGTCAGTCCTGCAAAACAGATATTTCACTGCTTTGGCTGCGGAAGCGGAGGCGATATATTTACGTTTATAGCCCGCAGTGAAACTCTCTCCTTCCCGGAAACCTTGAAACTACTTGCCAAAAGGGTGGGGGTGACTCTGAAAACCTCTCCAAAAGATACGGTGGGAACAGGAGAAAAAGAGGCGCTGTTTAATATACACAAAGATGCCGCCTGGTTTTTTCAGCAGAACTTATTGAAAAATTCCCATGCTATGGGTTATCTCAAAGGGCGGGGTATCGACGGTGATGTTCTGAAACTTTTTTCTATCGGGTATGCCCTCAATTCCTGGAATGCCTTGTTAACTTTTCTCATGCGTAAAGGTTATAACCCCGAAATGATTAAGAAGGCCGGGCTTGTCACACAGGGGGCAAAGGGAATTTACGATACATTCAGGGACAGAATAATGTTTCCAATATACGATCTCAAGGGAGATGTCATTGCCTTTGGCGGAAGATCGATTGACAATTCCGAGCCGAAATATTTGAATTCGCCTGAAACACCGGTTTTCAACAAACGCAGAATACTGTATGGCCTTGACCGCGCAAAGGATTCAATTAAAAGCGACGGATGTGCCCTGCTTATGGAGGGTTATCTTGATGTAATAACCGCCCATATATATGGCTTTACAAATGCGGTTGCTCCGCTAGGTACAGCTTGTACACAGGAACACGGGAAGTTAATAAAAAGGTTTGTGGAAGATGTCATCCTTGTTTTTGACGGTGATGCCGCGGGTAATAAGGCAGCTAAAAATGCCGCCGGCATACTGCTCGAAAGCGGCCTTAACGTGAAGATACTTTCCTTTCCTGAAAAAGAAGACCCCGACAGTTTTTTACGGAAAAGGGGGAAGGAGGCGTTCCATGCTTTACTTGAAAATCCTTTGTCGATCATCGACTTTTTTATGCTTCAGAAGGGAGATAAACGATTAATAGCCCATGAGGCGATGGAGACGATATCCAAAGCGCCGGACAAAATTCTCCAGGATACATATTTAAAAATGCTGTCTGAAAAGCTTAATGTGGAAGAACGTTCCGTAAGAGATGAGTATCAACGGATAAAGAAACAACTTCAGGGTGGATATAATAAATCTGCTCCCGTTGCTCAGCCTAAACCAAAGGCCGGGCCGAAGAATGAAGTATATATAATCAAGCTGCTGCTTCAACTGCCTGAAAGAGCGGCAGAAGCATGTAAAAATATTGCGTCCGAGGACTTTAAAGATCCTGTTGCCCGCTCGATACTTAACAGGATTAAAGAAGGGACAACAGAATTTAATCAGCTTCTGTCTCAGTGTGAAGGCGAAGAAAAAAATTATCTTACCGGGATTTCATTAAATGAAGATGTTGAAAATCCGGAATTTGAATATCCGGAAAAAGCCCTTAACGATTGCATTAAAAGCATCAAGGAAAATAAACGGAAACTTTTATTGCAGGACCTGCAAAAGAAGATCAGGGAAGCGGAATTGAAAAAGGAATTTGGACTATTAAAACAACTCCAGGGGGAACATCAGAAACTTTCGATACCCGGTAAACAATGATAATAATAATTTTGCAATGCATTACAATTATTCTATAGTAACGGCAATAAATAACTTAAGTTAAAATATGATATTTCCTTTATATTACAGCTAATTAAATGCTTAAGATGTATTTTAATTTAATGCCGTTACTATAAAATAATAGTATGAGAAAAGACCGGTCAATGCAGAAGACCTACTCTGTTAAATCGGGTAAGCTCCATATCTCTTGTCCACATAAGGACAGAACGGGCATTAATATTCATGTAGTTATAAAAGACGGTTACTGTTATCGATCGGAGCAATGCATGGTAATCTGGTGCAAGTTCAACCGTCTTCAGACCGACCTCGACGCATTTCTTTCTTTGATATGGTAATTAAAGCCGTTCGGCATTATAAGCATTGAAGTCTTTGAGGCTTACTCCCCTTTTTTACAGTTCATAGCATAATAATCAATTAATATGTTTGCGATTATGTCTTCCGGAATCTCATACTTTTCGTGATAAGCGCTGATTTTTTCTCTTGCATGTTTACTGTAAAGGGCAAAAACATCCTCTGTGCTCTTTGGCTTTCCATCTAATACATCAAGGAGGATGCGATCTTTTTCTGAAATGATATCAAAGACCGTATTCTCATCAACTTTATATTTTAGTGAAAGAAGCACGGCATCTTTACGATATTGCATTTCCATCGTTTGCAAAACGGCGTTTTTGGCTTTAATCGTTTCTTTTGTTTTTTCACCTTCACAACCGGATATTACGATGATACTAACCATAATTATTAAATACAGAAAATTTTTCAACATTATCGCGCTCCTCTATTCTTTAAGTTTTTCTTCTATCCATTTGCTGATCCTGCGAGGTCAGCCAATGGATGTTGTGAATTGATAATCTCTGATTATATAAGACAACCTCTAAAAATGACAAAATACATTGAGTCCCAGAAAGAGAGATAGGAGCTTGTCATTTCGAACGAAGTGAGAAATCTTGCCGGTTTACAATATAGATTCCTCTCACCCTTTGGGTGTTCGGAATGACAGACATTACAACAGGTCAAAATGTCTATCTCTGTTTTCGGGGTACACACTATTGCAAAATTTCTCCTCTCTTTGCTATATTTAATACTCGGAGGTTATTGTGAAAGAGAAAATTCATCCAGAAGTAAAAGAAGTCAAGGCTGCATGTGCCTGCGGAGAGTCGTTTACGACAAAATCCACCCAGGCTTCCATACACGTTGATATGTGTTCTCAATGTCATCCTTTTTTTACCGGCAAGCAGAAGCTGCTTGACGCTGAAGGAAGAGTTGAGAAGTTCGTAAAGAAATACAAAAAGCATAATAAGTAGCTAAGTCTAAAAGGGAAACGCGCGCTTTTATTGCAAATTCATATTGCGGCGGGTTTCCCTTTTTTTATTGTGTGAATAAAAAAGGCACAGAGGCACAAAGGGTCAAAGGAAGAATGCAAAAACAATTTTACTTAGTGCATATGCCACTTTGTTACTTTGTGCCAGGGAAAAAATATGGGTGACATCGGCGGACAGGCAGTAATAGAAGGAGTGATGATGAGGTCCGGCAATTTTTATACGGTTGCCGTCAGGACTCCTGATAAGGATATTGTCTTAAAAAAAGAAAATATCCGTGAGCTCTCAAGACCTTTGAAATGGCCCTTGATAAGGGGGGTTGTCGCCCTTTTTCAGGCGCTTTCCATTGGAATAAAAGCACTTATGTATTCTGCTGAAGCATCAGGACATGAAGAAGAGAAGCCGTCGTCTTTTTCCCTGTTCCTTACCGTTTTATTTGCATTTGTTATCGGGATCAGCCTGTTCCTGCTGCTGCCGCTGTATGGCACAAAACTTTTAGGCATTCTTTTTCAGTCCATAAATGACAGCTCGTTAATGTTTAATTTAGTGGACGGGTTGGCAAGGGTGCTTGTTTTTATTATATATATTTTGTCTATCAGCATGAGCAAGGATATAAAAAGGGTTTTTCAGTACCACGGCGCTGAACATAAGGTAGTCCATGCATTTGAAGCCGGCGATGAGCTTACGCCCGAAAATGCAAATAAATACAGTTCCCTGCATCCGAGGTGCGGCACCAGTTTTCTGATTATGGTAATGCTGTTGAGCATCGTAATTTTTTCACTTATTCCAAAGGACTGGCCCTTTATTGATAAATTTTTATCAAGGTTTATCCTGATGCCGCTGATTGCGGGCTTGTCATATGAATTTATTAAATTTTCATCAAAAAGACTCAATAATCCAGTCGTCCGGATAATGGCTATGCCGGGCCTCTGGCTGCAAAAGCTGACAACAGGCATTCCGACACTTGACCAGATAGAGGTAGCCATCAGGGCATTAGAGGAAGTGCTGAACATGGACCCGAAACAGGCACATGCCTTGGGGAGTAAGAATAATGTTATTGGATAAACTTGAAGAAATTGAGAACAAATATCATGACCTCACGAGGATTCTATCAGACCCCGATATTTTTTCAGATTACACCAAAAGCCAGAAATACTCAAAAGAACAGTCTGATCTTGAGGATATCGTATGCAAGATAAGGGAATACAAGAAAATACTATCCGGGATAAGTGAGGCTGAAGAAATATTTTATGCCGCTGGAGATGATGGTATGAAAGAGCTTGCAGGGCTTGAACTTGAGGAATTGAGAGAGAAAAAGCCCCGTGTAGAGGATGAATTGAAGTTAATGCTCGTACCCAAAGACCCGCGTGATTCGAAAAGTATCATTCTTGAAATCAGGGCCGGCACGGGTGGTGACGAGGCAGGGTTGTTTGCCGCCGACCTTTTCAGAATGTATGGCAAGTATGCTGAGAATAAACGGTGGAAAGTGGAAATTATGGATATGAGCTCCACCGGAGTCGGAGGGATCAAGGAAGTTATTGCCGAGGTCCAGGGAAAAGGGGCTTACAGCCGTATGAAATACGAAAGCGGCACCCACCGTGTACAGAGAGTGCCTGCTACAGAGACTTCGGGAAGGATCCATACCTCTGCTGCAACCGTTGCAGTTTTACCCGAGGCCGAAGAGGTTGACTTAAAAATTGAAGAGAAGGATTTAAGGGTCGACACCTATTGTTCTTCAGGTCCCGGAGGTCAGGGTGTTAACACTACATATTCAGCCGTCAGAATAGTTCATGAACCGACAGGACTTGTCGTGCAATGCCAGGACAGCAGGTCTCAGATAAAAAACAGGGAAAAGGCCCTCAAGGTCTTGCGGTCACGGTTATATGAGCTTGAAATAGAAAACCAGGAAAAAGAAAGGGCGCAGGAGAGAAAGTCACAGGTCGGCACTGGTGACAGAAGTGGAAGAATAAGGACGTACAATTTCCCGCAAAACAGGATCACAGACCACAGGATAAACCTCACCCTCTATAAACTTCAGGCAATCCTCGAAGGCGACCTCGATGAGCTTATTGACAACCTTGCCACCCATTTTCAGACAGAGAAGTTAAAGAATTTATAAGCCACATGAAGGGCAACCACAAGGGTTGCCCCTACTTATATAACATGAAAGCATTAGAAAAAATACGGGAAATATCAAAGACGCTCGCTACGTCAGGCATTGAGACAGCAAATAAAGAGGCAGAACTTTTGGTAAAGCAATGCCTTGGGATTGACCTTGTTGATCTGTATAAAAATGAACCCGGCATTGATGATAAGCAGGTCATGGATATTGATGAAATGACCGGAAGAAGGATCAAACGTGAACCTCTGCAATATATCCTCGGATATGTTAATTTTCTCAATTTGAAATTATTAGTTGGCCATGGTGTATTGATTCCTCGTCCTGAAACCGAGTTAATGGCGGAGCATGCGGTCAAGAGAGTTAGGAGTTATGAGTTAAGAGTAAAGAATCAAGACTCAAGATTCCAAACTCATAACGCTAAACTCATAACGCTAAACTCAATCCAAAATTCTCCACTGAGAATTTTGGATTTATGCACGGGCAGTGGATGCCTGGCGCTTGCGCTTGCTAAAGAATTTCCTGATGCTCAGGTTTACGGGATTGATATTTCGGAGACTGCATTAAGTTATGCAAAAAAGAATGCGCAATTAAATGGAATTGAAAATGTCTCATTCATAAACGGTCATCTCTTTGAACCTTTTATTATAGAAGAGAATGAAAATCCCCCTACATCCCCCTTTTCCAAAGGGGGACTTCATTCCCCTCTAGTAAGAGGGGGCAGGGGTGTGTTTCAATTTGACCTTATTATTTCAAACCCGCCTTATATCAGTTCAAATGATATACAAACGCTTCAGCCTGAAATAAGAAACTGGGAACCTTTGAATGCGCTTGACGGCGGTGCTGACGGCCTGAAATTTTACAGAAAAATAATTCCGCAGGCGGGAAAGTTTCTGAAAACCAATGGTATACTTATGCTCGAACTCGGCGCAGGCTGTGCAGATGAAACAGTTTATATGATGAAAGACGCGGGGTATTCTGATATCGAGTTAAGAAAGGATTACGCAGGCATAGAAAGGATCATTCAGGCAAAATGGACAAATTAGAAATTGAGGGCGGAGTAAGATTATGCGGTGAAGTTTCAATAAGCGGCGCAAAAAATGCGGCCCTCCCGGTAATGGCAGCTTCAATCCTCAGCTCAGGAGAACATCTCATTTCCAACGTCCCTCAACTCAGAGACATTTCAACAATGGGAAAGCTTCTGGCCCACCTTGGGATGGGATATCATCAGGAAAATGGCAAGGTCATTCTTCAATCTTCAAATATAACCTCCATTCAGGCCCCTTACGATTTTGTTAAAACAATGCGGGCTTCAGTGCTGGTGCTGGGTCCTCTGCTCGCAAGGACAGGAGAGGCAAAAGTTTCGCTGCCCGGCGGGTGTGCCATTGGAGCAAGGCCCATCAACCTGCATATAATGGGTCTGGAAAAAATGGGCGCAAAGATAAATCTTTCCCGGGGATATGTACATGCGAAAGCAAAGAGACTGACAGGGGCCGAAATCTATTTTGACATACCGACCGTAACAGGAACAGAAAATCTCATGATGGCTGCATCTCTTGCAAAAGGCCGGACAATTCTTGAAAACGCCGCCTGCGAGCCCGAGGTCATTGACCTTGCAAATGCATTGATATCAATGGGCGCTGATATACAGGGCGCGGGGACAAACACTATAACAATTAACGGTGTATCCAGTCTCAAGCCGCTTAAATACAAAATAATTCCTGACAGGATAGAGACCGGTACCTTTATAGCTGCTGCGGCTATAACCGGAGGCGATGTCAAAATCAGGGACTGCAGACCGGAGCATATGCAAGCGATTATTAATAAGATAAAAGAGACAGGGACCAAGGTCCGCACGAATAAAAACACTTTCTTTGTCAGTGGTCCGGAAAGGCCCCTGGCAAAGGACATTAAGACCATGCCTTATCCGGGATTTCCTACAGACATGCAGGCGCAGTTCATGGCATTGATGACTATAGCAAACGGTACAAGCATTATTACCGAGAGCATATTCGAGAACAGGTTTATGCACGTTGCGGAATTGAGAAGGATGGGGGCAGATATTAAGGTAGAGGGTTCAATGGCCACGGTTAAAGGAATAAAATCTTTGAAGGGCGCGCCGGTCATGGCCACGGATTTAAGGGCCAGTGCATCGCTTGTTGTTGCAGCGCTGGCAGCGCGGGGGAAAACGGTCATTGACAGGGTCTATCATATAGACAGGGGGTATGAGAGCATAGAAAAGAAGCTTGAGCTTCTCGGTGCTAAAATTAGGCGGGTTAAAGAGTAACTTACGTTTGTCGATTTCTTTAGACCTTTCATCTTCAGCAGCGATCAACTGAGCTGATGACATAATCGAGGAAGGATAGGACTTAACTCTCTCACGAATGATGTTTTTTGAATTCTGCCACTGCTCTGATGATTTGATGGACGAGAATTATTACTTAATGAACTCAACAGTTCATTAGAGAATTACAGATTCTCACTAATTCGCATGTATCAATGATTTCAATAATGCCTACAGAGGGCTTGAATTCATCCTGAAAGAGAGAAGGTCGGATTACAGATTGAATCTTTTCGTTCGGCATGAAATATCCGGATTATAACTCTTGTATTATATTGTTATCGTCTATTAATTTTGCAGATTTGATTTCAAAGGCAAATCCTACCTGTTATAGTAACGGCAATAAATAACTTAAGTTAAAATATGATATTTCCTTTATATTACAGCTAATTAAATGCTTAAGATGTATTTTAATTTAATGCCGTTACTATACATGCACAGACAATGATTACAATGATAGATTGAAACTGTTCCGCTCTTTTCTGTTCATGTGGGGCACTGTATCTCTGCAGCACTGTTTTAGTGTGGCATTAAAAAACTATTGCGCTTTATCACTGTCTTTGCGTATGATATTTCTTAATTGTGCTGAACGAGCAGGGAATAGGATCAAAATGATAGGGGATATTGAATTCAGAAAACCATACCTAAACGCATTTAACAACCATGGATAAGAGAAATTTGGTATCGAAATTAGCTTATGCGTCAATAATTATAATTATCTTATATTTTATTGTTTGTCAGATTAAAGATTCTGATATGACAATTATTGGAGGGCCAAAATATTTGGTCAATGAAGATAATGTCATTAGGTTATCTCTCAAGAAAAAATTCAGCATTCTTGAAATATATTTTAAAGATAACGTTACTTTGTCAAAAGGTCATCAGATATTTGTTGTGAAAGAAAAAACGTCTCCTCTAATGTTTGCTAAATATGAAGTCGCATCATCTCCAGACAAAAAGTCGATTCAGATTACTATAAAAGACAGTAAGGAAATATCCGGATGGCTAACGATGTATATTTATTTTAAAGGTGTTGGTTCAAGAGATTTTCCAACAAGGAAATATATTAAGGCTATTTCTTTCGATGGTTCTGATGTTGGCATAACTTCCTTCTACAATACGTTTCTTATCCAGGAAGATAGTAATCTCAAATATTACAAAGCGTTTAGCATACGGAATATTTCCAATTTTTTAGCTATTCAATATGGACAAATTTTGATTTATGCTATTACATATATTTTGGTTGTTATTTTAGCTATACAACTTGTTATTTTCTTTTTGACAATGGTTGAGTCTTTGTTGTCAAAGAGAGACCTTCAAATAGGGTTAGGTAGTATATCTCCTATAGATATTGTTGATATTATTTCGGAAGACTATGCTGTAATATTTGGTTTTTTGGGTACGGTCTTGTCTATGTGGGTTGCATTGGAAACGGCAGGGTTAGACTATAGCAATTTCTTTGAGATATTAGACCTTGTTAAATTTGCAATATTTACTACCGTATTGGGGTTGATTATAAAAAGTATATATGGAATAAGAGAATTTGTTTTTAAGCTACAGACCAAGACAGGTGGGCATAGAAGTAATGAAGACGAATAAGGGAGTTTTAGTACCAGCAATAGATTTATTGTTTTTAGTTATCATAACTTTACTTATAAGTTTTTTCTCTATTCAATACAGTGAAAAGGGAATAGGAGAAAAAGCATCTTTAAAAGTAGAGTCTGTCATTCCAGACAATGAGGCTTTCATGATGAGTTCATCTAACCCACCGTTTGTTTCAATTATTTTAAATGGTAATACTATAGAAATGTGGCAAGTAATTGATCCAAACAAGTCCATACAGATTGGAACCTTCAGCAGTTTGGAGACATTTAGCATGCATATCAGTAAAGACAATACCTATGTAATTTATGAGGCAAAAGATAGTAATTTAATAAGTGACGTGTTAAGAAGCCTTTTTAAGGCTGGCGTTTCTTCAGTACAAATTGCAGAACTCCATGCACATTCGCAATAAGTGACTCGACGAGATATAGAGTGGATCAAGTTTATCCTTTTACTAGGAGTTAGTTTCATTATTGTTTCGCCCATTACTTCGAACTCGACCAGACTGTCTTATTATTTTCGACACTTAGGACTTTATTCAGACAAGCAGAGTAGAATTGAAGAGATTGAAAGGGCTAAAGAAACAGGAAAACATATCAATATACCATCGTATAAGTTCTTATTAGAGATGATTGGCAATAAAAATAAGAAGTCAGAATCAGCCACATTAAATCGGTTATCTAATAAAAAAATCGATTCTACAAAATTGCCTGAAGAAGAGAATGAAATGCCAAATGACGATGAAGATCCTTCTTGTAAGGAATCTTTCAACCTTGAAAAAGCGCCTCCTACTCAGATAGAAGATAGTGCTGCAATGATTCCGCCAGCCGCACCTTCAAATCTTAAGTAATTTCGATTTAATTAAAATCATGGTTCAGAATCTGCTTTAGAAAATAAAAAAGGACGGGTTTCATAATCATTGGATGATCAGTTGATTACGTTAACTCCTTTTATAGTCTCTCTTTGTTAGCAAAAGAACCATTCCGTCGATTAAATGGAAATTACTCTTTTAACCCATAATCATCAAATTAAAAGTCCTTCGATATTATTTACAAGCAGGTAAAGTCATCAATTTCAACTTTTATTATTCTTTTGAAAACTGAAGATGCCGGCAGGAAATCTTCAGCTGGGGATTATGGTCAGTTTTGACCATTTTGCTATTTCCAAAAAAATCAGCCTGATCTTAAGAGCCTGTTATTGACCGAGACTGTTAGATTACAAATAAGATATTATATAGTCCAATCCACAACGCTCAAGTTCTTTATTTGTCTGAATTCTCTGGTATTGCTGGTGACGAGAGTTACACCGAGACAAAGTGCATGAGCGCCGATTAATAAATCCATGGCTCCGATAGGTCTTCCTGCTTTCTCAAGTGTTGCACGGACCGTTCCATAAGATTTAGCTGCTTTTTCATCGAAGTCAGCAATTTCAAGCGGCAGTATAAATTCTTCAAGCGCCTCTTTGTTCTTCTGTATATGCTGGCTTTTAGCAACGCCGTACTGCATTTCAGCAAGGGTGATCGAAGAGATGCCTATGTCACCTATGGAATGAGATACAAAATGCTTGAGTACTTTTGCAGGCTTATTTTTTATTATGTAAATGCAGGTATTTGTATCAAGCATTAACTTCATTAAATATCCTCTCTTTTTTGAAGTTTGGGCTGTTTCCTCTGAGACATGAAGTCATCAGAGAATTTGTTGAGACTATCGAACAGAGACTCCCATGAACCTTTTGCCGGAATTAACATGACAGCATTTCCCGTCTTCTTGACAAAAACATGGTCGTCCTCAAATCTGAATTCTTTTGGTAAACGCACAGCCTGACTCTGGCCATTCCGAAAAAGCTTCGCAGTTTTCATAGTGCACCTCCATTTAAGTATATATCAACAGTATATATTGATGCCACTCATTTTGCAAGCCAGATTCCATAAAAACTTGCGATAGTTTGATGCAATTGGTATGTTACTTAGGGTCATGTCTCTTGTTTGTCATCCCCGTGAAAACGGGGATCCAGAACATATTAAAAACTCTGGATTCCCGATTAAGGACTTCGGGAATGACGGATAATAAGCAGAGTATATAAACAGACACTACTTATCCGTATAATCATTGTTGTGAGTCTGTGTAATCAAGTATAATTAACAAATTATACAGGGAGAACCAAATGAGAATAATAAAAGAAAATCAAACCGGCGCATTTATTTCTCTTCTGAAAAAAAGGGCGTCGACCTCTGTCCGTGAAGACGATATACAAAAGACTGTAAGAAAAATTATTATTGACGTTCAAAAAAATGGTGACAGGGCGGTCAGGAAATACACGGAAAAGTTTGATTCTCTAAAATTGAAAAGTTTTGCAGTAAGCAATAAAGAGATTGAGGCCTCTGCAAAAAATGCGGGTGATAAATTTTTAAAATCACTTAAGCATGCAGCAGGCAGGATAAAGACATTTCATGAGCATCAGAAAGAAAATTCCTGGCAATTCTCTGAAGGCGGCATAACAGTCGGACAAATAATAAGGCCGCTTGAAAGAGTAGGCGTTTATGTGCCGGGCGGCAAGGCCGCATATCCTTCGACTGTTCTGATGAATGTAATTCCCGCTCAGGTGGCAGGCGTTAAAGAGATAGCAATGTGCGTGCCGACTCCGGGAGGGAAGATTAATCCTTATGTCGCTTCTGCTGTTAAATTGCTCGGCGTGAAGGAAGTCTACAGAATAGGCGGAGCGCAGGCCGTTGCTGCGCTGGCTTACGGGACTGAGACAATAAAGAAAGTTGATAAAATTGTCGGTCCCGGCAATATCTTCGTGGCAGCTGCAAAGAAGATAGTATTCGGAGATGTGGGGATTGACATGATCGCAGGGCCGAGTGAGATATTGATAATTGCAGACAAGACGGCAAATCCTGTTTTTATCGTATCAGACCTTCTCAGCCAGGCGGAGCATGATGAAATAGCGTCATCAGTATTAATTACTGATTCAGCGGCCCTTGCAGAGAAAGTACAGTCAGAACTTCAAGGACAATTAAAAAAACTGAAAAGGCAGGACATCGCGAAAAAATCTCTCCGGAAATACGGCGCGATAATTATTACAAACAATATGGATGACGCCATTGAGATAGCGAACCGGATCGCACCCGAGCATCTTGAGATAATGACCCGGAAGCCGGCGAGTCTTCTGCCGAATGTCAAAAATGCAGGAGCAGTCTTCCTTGGTCAATGGACACCTGAGCCTCTCGGCGACTACGCAGCAGGACCGAACCACACGCTTCCGACCGGCGGCACGGCGCGCTTTTCATCGCCGCTCGGCGTGTACGATTTCATAAAGCGCACAAGCCTGATTAATGCCTCGAAAGAAGGTTTTGCCGGACTTGCCGGGACGGTTGAAACCATAGCTGATGTTGAAGGACTTGAAGCGCATGGTAATACAGTACGAGTGAGAAATGAGCATTTTTGAACTCGCCATGCTGTTCTGTTTCGGCTTTGCCTGGCCATTTTCAATATACAAGTCATACAAATCAAAGACAAACAAAGGCAAGAGCATTGTGTTTTTATATATCGTACTTGCCGGATATCTGGCAGGAATTATGCACAAGATCATGTACAGCTTTGACCTTGTCATTATTTTGTATGTCACAAACGGGCTGATGGTACTGATTGATATTTTATTGTACTGTCGTAATGCCCGGATGACGGCAGAAAAACCCCGGTAACAAAGTTTGAAAAATTTTATCTCCGCCTGTATTATAGAAAAACAAAATCATTCAGAGAGGTTATTTTACAATGAATAAAGTTTTACGGCTCGGACTTCCTAAAGGAAGCTTGCAGGAATCAACGCTGAAATTATTTAAAAAAGCCGGCTACAATGTCACCGTAGGCGCGCGGTCGTACTACCCTGACTTCGATGATACGGAAATACAGGCCATGCTGATCCGTGCCCAGGAGATGGCGAAATATGTAGATGACGGAGTGCTTGATGCCGGACTGACAGGTAAAGACTGGATACTGGAGCAGGGCGCAGACATTCGTGAAGTTGCTGAGCTTAATTATGCCAAGGGCGGGCTGAGACCCGTAAAATGGGTCATTGCAGTCCCGAACGATTCAAAGATAAAAACCATAAAGGACTTAAAGGGCAAGCGCATTTCAACGGAACTTGTCGGCTATACAAAGCAGTATCTCAAATCAAAAGGGGTCAAGGCTAATGTAGATTTTTCATGGGGAGCGACAGAAGTGAAGCCTCCTTATCTTGCTGATGCGATTGTTGAGCTGACGGAGACCGGCTCGTCTTTAAAGGCAAACAATCTGAGGATAATTGAAACCATACTCGAGTCAAGCACGAGATTTATTGCCAATAAAAATGCGTGGAAGGACAAATGGAAGAGGCAGAAGATGGAAAACATTGTGCTTCTTTTGAAGGGAGCGCTTGCCGCCGAGGAAAAAGTCGGGCTGAAGATGAATGTGCCTCAAGCTTCGCTCAAGAGGGTAATGAGCCTGCTTTCTTCCCTGCACTCTCCGACGATCTCAGGGCTTTCAGATACGGGGTGGTTTGCCCTTGAAGTAGTAATTGATGAGAGGACGGTCCGGGACATTATCCCGAAGCTGAAATCCGTCGGAGCAGAAGGGATCATAGAATACCCGCTGAATAAGGTGATACCTTAAAAGAGTTATGAGTTAAGAGTGAAGAGTTGTAAGGGGACTAATGCCCTCATGAAAAGTATTTTTCTAGCCATTGCCGTACTAGTTGTCCTCTTTTGTTTCGTCAGGTTCATCGAAAAGAAAAGCCTCTATTTCCCCCTTGGAAAAATTGAGGCGACCCCTCAGGACATAGACCTGGAATACGAAGAGGTATATATATCAACAAAAGACGGGGCCCGGGTTTCCTGCTGGTATATCCCGTCCAGATCACCGAGGGCAACATTCCTGTTCAGTCACGGCAACGGCGGGAACATCAGCCACCGCCTGGAAAAAATTAAAATTTTTAATGCCCTTGATGTAAATGTCCTTATCTTTGATTACCGCGGGTATGGCATGAGTAAAGGAAGTCCGTCCGAAGAAGGCCTGTATCTTGACGCGGAGGCTGTCTATAATTATCTGGTTAACAGTAAGAAAATTCCTGCTCATGAGATTATAGCTTACGGGGAATCGTTGGGCGGCGCAGTTATTATCGACCTAGCAAGCAGGCATAAACTGGGAGGAGTAATCATCGAAGGTGGCTTTACATCCATAAGGGACATGGCAAAAAAGTATTTCCCCTTTGTCCCGTCATTTGTTTATAAAACCAGATTTGATTCATATGCAAAGATCAGGAAAATAAAAGCGCCGGCACTGCACTTTCACAGTATCAATGATGAAATTGTTCCTTTCAGGCTCGGCAAAAAGCTGTTTGACAATGCCCCCGGGCCTAAAGAGTTTGTTGAGCTCCAGGGCGGACATAACGATGCGTTTTTAATTTCGCGTGATGTATTTATTGAGAATATAGATTCATTTGTCGGTAAGCTGTGATGCTATTTAAATATCCCTTTCAATAAATCCTTAACCGGC
>CAYMUX010000069.1:0-19154 GCA_964393845.1 uncultured Nitrospiraceae bacterium | reverse complement strand
CGCGCCTGCTTTGGGAGCAGGATGTCGGGGGTTCAAATCCCTCCGCCCCGACCAAGTCTTTCCCGCCTGTTATCAAACACTTATCTCCTGCAAACAAAATTACCTGACAAAGCCTGAATCATTGAATGTCGGGACTGCGGCTGAAGTTACTCAAAGCCTGTTTGCTTTCTTCTTCAAAAAAGCTGCTCCACTATCTATTCTTCAATTTATCTTTAAGTCTTGCCATTAATTCTTCGTAAGGGATAGTTTTCACCTTGCCCTCTTCAAGATCTTTGACCCGCCTCTTTAGCACAGATAATCTGCTTCTGATCTTGCTCTGAGTAAAACCCATAAAGGTCATTTCCCAAAGGCAGTGTGCTAATATTTCTTCCTTTGGCATCTTTTTAAGAACTTGTTTATCTATTTCATATCCAAGCCATTTCGACCACGGGGTATACTCAAGGGCGTATGATTGTTGAATGCTTTTTTCAGTGCATACACCGCTGACACAGAAATATGCGTTCTTCCCTCTGCCGAACTTCCTTATATCAATAACCATCCCTTCTTTGTTATATCTGGGCCTCATAAGTTTTAGAGTTTGAAAAACATACTTGTACCCATTAATAACTTTTTTCTGATCAGGATAAAGTCTTTGCAACGCCTCTTTAACATTTTTAAAGATGCATGCTCTCAGTATATCTTTGAACAGCACTTTCTCAACTTTATTCTTACTCATTATCATTTCGAACTTTCCGAAGAATATTATCTTGAATTCTGTTTACATCCAAGGGCACTAAAACCTCCATCCTTCTTCACGTACAAGCTGGAGAAGATTAATCGATGGGATATTCAAAGCAAGGCAAACATCCGGCATTCGAGGCTTACCGAGGTTATTAGAAAGTTGTTCGGCAGTCACAACCTTGCAGCCGTTAAGCTGAGCCAAAGCGATCACAAAAGGATCTGCTGCTGACCGGTTCTTTCGAGCATCAACTAACCGTTCATGTTTTTGAAGAATGTTTGCCACTGCTATCTGGATATCATCGTCAATTGGAACAAACAAAGCGGACCTCGATTTTGCCCATTTATAGACTTCATCTGTCTTCTTTTTTAACTCGAAAAGCACTTCTTCAGTTGCCCTGAGTTTTCCGTCTGTAATTAATTCGTCAATCCTATTCCACAGCGCAGGAAAAACATCTTGGGGATAATGCCTGACCCAGCCATCAAGTATGGCACTTGTATCGATACTGTATATCACTTATGCGCTTCTCTGCCCCTCATTTCTATCTCAATCTTCGGCAAGTGTTCAAGTCGTATGTTCAAATAATCAGACAGGTCGCTCGTCGTTATTTTGTCTCTGTGATAACTGTCTAAGACAAGACTTGTAAAATGACCTCCGGCGCTGGAAAGAGCCATAACATGCGGCGGGGCAAAGCCCCCTTTCTTTTTGCCTATTGATTCATATTCCTTCTGAAATGCCTCTCTCTTCTTGCGATAAAATGCTTCGGTTGTAAGCTGCGCAATGAGCAGCCTTCGCAGAATAACTTCCCGGCTTGCTCTGTAGCGGTAAGCAAGTTTATCGAGTTCCATATAATCCCATTCAGGCTTTCGTTGCCTCATGGTCACAATATCCTCCTTCAGAAGTCTTTGCATAGGTACCAAGGCAGCGCCGGCTACTCTATTGCAGAAAACTTCGACCTCACTTTCGTGTGTGCGGTGATGATAGTCCTCTTCCAAGTTGCATAAGCCGCCTTCTTTAAGCAGTAGATGTACGAATTCATGAAGCATTGTGAATATCCGGCCACTTGGAGAATCCTTTGTATTGAGAACAATTACAGGAAGAGGGGTTTCACTGATTGAAAATCCCCGCATTTCATCCAAGTCGACTTTTTGCGCCTGAAATATTATTATGCCGAGATTCTCTAAAGCTGAGCGCCATGTGTTGAAAGCCTCGTATTCAGATTTCCAAGCTACTTGATCATCATATTGAATACCTACCAGTTCACGTATTTTATCAGCCGCATGCTCCGGGTCGTCTGTTATGTTTATCGTTCCCGCAAACTTTGGAATTTCCTCTCCAAGCAGGCCGTATAAATCGAGTGCGATCTCGCGGCGGTATACTGCTAATCGTATTTCAAGCTTGAGATGTGTAGACTCTTTGCGCTGCACTTTATCAGGCAGACGGCGAAAATCATGCAGAGCATCGAATATCTTGGGCGGGGCAGACAGATAAAATACTGCTAAAGGTCGTTTATAGATTTGGGCAAGCTTCCTCAACTGCACTATAGTAGGCTGAGCATCGCCTTCTTCCCAACTTACTAATCGGCCCGGTTTAACCTGCGCTTTTTTTGCCGCGTCATCAATGCTGAACCCGGCGCTTTCTCTTGCCCAGATCAATAATTCTCGTTTTACAATTGCCTTGATATTAGCCATGAATTTATTAATTACCTTTTTCCAATAGTTTATTATTAATTGCCGATAATCTCAAACTGCAAGCGATGTTCGTAGCTTTCCCCTGAATGTCTTATCAAGAACCTCTGGCATAAGGGTTTTGAGTTCGGCGGTGGTTTGTAATTGAATCCGCATTAGCTTGTCACGCTGTCCCATCAAGATTTTTTCCTCTTCCTTATGGATTCAATAAATTTGGCAATTTCATTTAGATCGTTCTCTATCTCCTCTGGTCTCGGTAAAGGCACCGGTGATTCTTCCGGTTGCGAATGTTTATATCGTGAATATTTAGTCATATAATCGTCAATAAATTTGCAATCTTCATGTGTGATTTTGGCAAGATGATATATTTTTAATGTATTCACTTCAGGACTGTAACGTTTGACAATCTCATAGATCAAGTCAGATTCAACAATCCGCTCAATCAGCACGCGAATATCGAGACATAGGCTTTTTGCTACTTGCTCGTAAGCTACATCTCCTAAAGCTAACTCCTTCTTTGCAGCAGCAAGCCGTTCATTACTCAATGTGTTCACAGCCTTGTCAGTTTTTCTAAATTCAATGGGCAAGTCTGTAATTTCACCAGTGACATAATTGCTCAGACAAACAAGTTCATGAGAAGATCCCATTTTCTCAGCGTACTTCTCAAGAGCGCTTACCAGAGATAAACGATGAGTAAAAACAATAACCTGTCGGGACTTGGTCAACTCGACAAGCTGTTCTGCCGTTGCATCTTCATAAACTTGATCCAGCGAGGAAATCGGATCGTCAAAAATGAACGGTGTCTTTGAGCCGCGTCCTTCGGTATCAGCCAGGAAAGCGGCAAGAGAAACAATTCGGAATTCCCCTTCACTCAAAATGTCTGTTGTCTTCACGTCCTTTTTTGCGTTGCGGAGAGATATGCGATGATAGACACGACATACATCAGTAACTGTCTTTTTCACTTCAACATTAAGATGCGAAGCTTTTAGCTTCTTAAGCTCATCTTGAAACCGTTTAATATAGGCTTTTGTTATCAGTTCTTCGGCGAGAATGGATTTGCGCTTTGAAAGCGCCGTCGTGTTTGTCAGTCGCTCTGCTGCTTCAAGTAGCCTGACAGCATTTAGACGCATGATCTCGTTTTCAATAGCCTTCCGTTGTTGATTCAGCCATTTCCGGGTTGACAGTTCCTTCCCCTTTTGCTCAAGCTGGGGCCGGTTTTGACCCTTATCGTCTTTATCATAGGAGCGCGACTGTTTTAAAATACTACGAGCGATTTGAACAAGTTGTATTAAAATTCCATTTGCTGGAAGTGGTGATATTTCGTCTATGCTAAATGCAGCAAGACAGGTCTGCCTTCGTTTTGCGAGCTGTGATACGAAGTCATCAATCAACGACTTGGTCGTGATATCTGTAACCCCTGCCGCATTCATTTTGATAGCAAGAGTTTCAGCAGAGGGCAACTCCTCAAAAGTAGCAACAAAATTCTGAAGGCTCTGTTCCGCGCTGGTTGCAAGCTGCTGCATTTCACCTTTAACAAAAGTCTCAAAGGAGATGAGCCGCACCCTGCTCTCCTTGTCATCCTTGTCAAACTTTCTATGGCAGAGAACGCAGCGCGCATCTTCGCTGATATTAGGAAAAGGTTGAGCCTTGTATGCGTATTCTTCGGAATATCGGCGCGCCGCTTCCCAGAGAAGTCGCCATGTTTCGGTACCAATCCCGGTTAGAGAAGCTTTTTCAAAAACTTTTTTTGCATCCTCATCAGCCGCTTTGCGCTTGGCAGCAGCGTCTGACTTTATCGGCAGGTAAGTATTACAACGCCCGTCGGAAAGACCTTCACAATGTTTTTTCAACTCCGCCATAACTTCCAAAACCAGAGTTTTTTGCCGACGCAACTCAATAGCTTTTGAAGCTGGATTTGGCTCGGCAAGTCGTTTGTAAACATCGAATAAATCCCTTTCATAATCAGGTGTCCATGCTGTTTTTTCTTCTATTTCTTGCTTTGTAGTATTGGCTGTTAAATTGGCATACCATGCGGATAGAGTTGTTGTAGCAAACTCTGCAGGGAATACTGGTTTATTTGATACCTTTTCGTTAATCTGCTTTTGAATGCGTTTACTCAATGTTGTGCAGGTGTTCGTCAATTGCGTAAAGAGGCGCAAGAGCCAAGGTTCAAAAGCGACTTCGTTCTCTTCGTTGACATAAACAAGTCCGCAAGCAGTGTCATAGATATCAACTCCCTGAAGTTCCGAAATAGTTGCTCCATTCCATTGAATTGATTTCGTTTGCGTGTCCTCGGAGAACGTAATTTTTGCAGTCTGCTGTTGTTTGGCAGCGCTGAATATATTATCCAGAAGAACACCAGGTTGGCTTGCTCTGCAAGCATGTTTCAGCAAACGTACGTAACCAGATTTCCCTGCTCCGTTGCGGCCATACACTATGCAAAGTGGCGATTTGCCAAATGAAAGAGGTTTACTCGGTGAAAGAGCATTGATACCCTGAACGTCTGAAATAGACTCAAGCCAAAGTGGTTTTGTAGTATCTGCCACACTTAGTCCGCCGGTGGGGATACCGGAAAAAGTCACTGATTGTCCGCAAGCTTCCTGTTTGCATATCAAAAGTAAATCTGTATAATCCTCTTCGGTAAGAGTTCCGTTTTGAATAAGTCGGCGTGCGGCATCCTGTAACCATTTTCGGCGGTCTCGAAACCATAATTCCAGTTCCTCAAGAGAAACTGTCATAACTTTCCCCTTAAAGCCTTTTCAATAACAGTATGCATAGAAGTAGTGCTGCTCAGCGATTCGTCCATGCGGATCACACCATTCTGCTGTTTTTAAGTCAGGTGTTATGTAAGACATATATCCGCTTCGTTTAATCCTGACATATTATTGCCCATTAATATATGGATCATAAGTTATAAGAACCCCATTTCCTGTTAGAGAATGTTCTATTATATACCAGAATAAAAAAGGGGGGAACAAATTTCTCTATATTCTTATTCGTAATCTGACCTTGTCTGTATCTGTCTAACAAATCAAATAATCGCCTTCTCCACATACCCCAGAGCCTTATATGCCTTAAGCCTTCTCTTGTACATTTTAAGAAGAACGGGAATGTTTTCATCTATATAATCATAAATTCGTACTTCCGTTTTCCCCTTATATATGCGATGGAGTCTGCCGGCGTATTGAATCATTTTACCCTTGAATGAAAACGGCATTGCGATAAAAAGCGTATCAAGCCGTGGATCGTCAAATCCCTCACCTATGTATTGCCCGGTGGCAAGGATCAGCCGTTCTTCGGTATCGGGAATCGCTTCAAGCTTAAAGAGCATCTCTTTTCTTGTGCCGGCTCTCATCCCGCCATGAAGCACGATTATATGCTTTACAAATTTCTCAAGCTTTTGTTTTAGTATTTCAAGATGCTCTTTCCTCTCGGTAAGGACAATAGGCGTCCGTTTTTCTTCGAGCGAATTCAGGATGTCATCAAATATCATATGGTTACGGTTTTCATCCATCGTAAGCGGCTGCCACAGGCTTTGAATATTATCTCCATCTGACCAAAGATGTGCGAAATTTGTGGCTCTTGTTATTAGTCTGTATTTCAAAGGTGAATCTGTTGTGTCTTTACGTGTTGTCACTTTATACCGGATTGGTCCGCACTGCATGGTTATAATCGGATGGTGACCGTCACGTCTGTAAGGAGTTGCAGTTAGTCCGACAATATATCTTGCATTTGCCTCCATCATGATGCGCTCAAATGAAAAAGCCGAGACATGGTGACATTCATCAACGATTATCTGCCCATAGTTTCTGATCCTATGGTCTACCTCCTTCTTCTTGTCCATGCTCTGAATCATTGCAACGTCAATAGAATTGGTTACCTTATTCTTACCCCCGCCGATTTGCCCTATTGATCCAATCGGGATATTAAGAAAAGCTGCAATTTGTGCACGCCACTGTTCAAGAAGCGGTTTTCGGTGAACGAGCACAAGGGTATTAACGCCTCTCGAAGCTATCAGTTTGATGCCTATAACTGTCTTACCAATGCCAGGAGGCGCAACGAATGTTCCGGTTTCATGATTGAGCAATTCTTTGCAAGCCTTCTTCTGCGTTTCGGTGAGCTCTCCGATAAAATTAAATCGAGCTTCATTTCCATTAACGCGTTTATCCTGAACATTGAAAGGCACTTGATGAACGGAGCATAGTTTTGAAAAGTCATCCAGACACCCCCGTGGTATCGTAATATAGTCACGAAGTTCTTCGGCGCAGCAGATAACTCTTGGTGTTAGTGCGGTTGAAAGTCGCATGCTCTGCTTCTTATAAAACTCCGGATTTTGGAACGCTGCAAGTCTTTTGATTTTGTTGAGCAGTTGGGACGGCAGGCCGTCTTTCTTGATGTATATCCGGTTTGCAAGGACAGCGTTGATTGTAGATGGAAGTTTGCAGGAGAGTTTTTTAAATTCTTGGCCGCCGGATGAAGATCTTTCCCATGGTCTTACATCTTCATCTGTTTGGCTCATGCTTATGTCCATAACGTCTTTTCCTCTGGTGACTTGTTCTACAAAAGACTGAATATCTTTGAGGAGCAGCTTTTTTACTCCTGACAGATAAGCCCATTGGTCAGTATAGGGAATAAGATCCTCATCAAGAAAAATACTGTTGTTTTTTTCTCTCGGAGCTTTCTGTAGGGGTAGGGCAATGAGGTTACCGAAACCGCCTTTGGGAAGCGTGTCCTGATTTGGGAATAAGCGGTCGTAGCTTTTCATGTCAAGTTCATGCCTTTGAGACATTGTCTCTGTTATCAGGTAACTTCCAAGCTGTCTGGCAAGAAAAGCGCTAACTGGTTCGGAAAAGAATATCCAAACATGTCCTCCATTTCCTGAGCGCGACCTTTCAAGAGATGCGGGAATATTATTATTTCGACAGGACGTCAAGAAGGCTTTTGCATCTTCCTGCCAGTTATGTTTATCAAAATCAACGGCAAGAAAATAGCAGGTTTCTTTTTCGAGCATTGGATAAATGCCAATGGTGATATTCCCTTCAAGATGTCTTCTAACAACATCATCGTTCAGGGGAGATATTTTCCTGTTCTCACACTCTCCACATTTCAGAGAAGGTTTCTGACATATTCCCCGCAGCCATTCATTCTCACAAACAGGACTGTACCCGACAGCGCCGGTCTTTTTGCTTGTCCAAAGCTTCGGATAGACATCTTCCCTACCCCGGAACAGGCTTCGAAATAATTCTATCTTCTTACCCGTTGAAGACTGGGCAGTTACAAATGTTGCTGGTGAAGAGAAAGAAGAGCTTTCAATATCAGCGAGTGCGGTTTGTAATTCATTTAATTCATTAACGAGCTTCTCCCGCTCAGCATCTATCTCTGTTAACCGCTTTTTGATAGATGAAATGGTATTGATGATGTTTTCCATTCTTTTTTGAACGACACAGTATTTATTGCAGCAGTCTTTAATATAGTACAGTTATATGTAATTTTTCAGAACCAATCCGGCAAACTCCGCCCCGACCAGTTAATCTTTTATTCTCCTTTCCCGTTTCATTCCCATATTCCTAAACAAGATAATTTTTCTTCCCGGTTAAAGAAGGCAATGGCAGTAATAAACGTAAACAATTAATCAATCAATTAGCCACATGGACTTTCTCTGTTATTAAGGTCCGGCTAGCTCATAAATTAAAGTTATGCTGTGAAATGTGCGATATAGAGGGGGAAAGTAATTTCTGAAAGAGGCGCATTATAAAAGATGAATTTAAAGAAAAGGGGACGTTGGAATTATTGTGAAGATTAATCGGAAAGCCATTTTTATTTTTTTCATTGCCGGAATCATGGCACTGACATCTGACAATGCTTATTCAAAAGCCATTAACAATATAGATGTTGTTCTTGTAATGGACAGCTCCGGCAGCATGAAAAAGACGGACCCGCACTCTCTGCGTATCCCGGCAGCCAAATTATTCATTTCGCTCCTGGATGGTAACGATAGAGCGGGTGTTATAAGTTTTAGCGACAAAAGCTATCCGATAATTGACTTAACGCCGGTTGACAGCAAAGAAAATAAGGATAAGCTGTTCAAAGCTGCAGACAGAATTTCTTCAAAAGGCCTATACACTAATCTACATGATGCATTGAGCAAAGGGCTCTCGATTCTCGCTAATAACAAGAAAGCGGACAGGAACCGTTTCATAGTATTAATGTCTGATGGTATGATGGATGTCGGTGATCCGGATGAGGATATAAAACTTCTTGATAAAATTAAAAACGAGCTTGCAATAAAGCTTGAAGAAGAAAAGATCAAGGTTTATGCAATAGCATTTACCGAACAATCTGACAAACAACTACTGGAGAAGATATCAAAACGAACAGGCGGTTTCTATAATCTTGCTTTAACGGATAAAGATTTCCATCTTATATTTACCTCAATATTTGAAAGCCTGAAAAGTCCCGATATGCTGCCAATGAGTGACAATGGTTTTCTCATTGACGGATCCATTGAAGAAGTTACTATCGTAGCAACAAAAGGTTCACCTAAAATACAAATACAACTCAGCGCCCCCGGAGGGCAACGATATTCCAATAAAGACAAATCCACGGGCATCGAATGGTTTGCATCTGACAATTTTGACATGATAACTATACAGAAACCTGCTGAAGGGAGATGGGAATTACTTTTCAGCACAGGGGAAAATAACAAAGCTTACATTATTACTAATTTAAAGCTTCAGACTAATTTCGATCAATTATATTCAACCTTTGGAGACCCGCTCGATATAAAGATATGGCTCGAAAAAGACGGCGCTCCTATAACAGAACAGGCTGTGCTGGATAAATTTAATATTTACATTGAAATGACCGGCCCTGACGGCACGACTTCAAAATTAACACCCTTCAGCAAAGGGGAAGGTATCTATATCAGAAATGTTGCGCCGTTTGCACCCGGGAACTATAAACTAAGGATTGTGGCTGAGGGTAATACATTCGAAAGGGAAAAAGCTTTCGTTTTTAACATAGCCGATGCAAAGGAATCAAAAGAGGATATTTTGGCAAAACGGGAGAAGGAAAAGAAGGTTGATCAGCACGCCGGGCATGAGACTGATGTAAAAAATAAAACAGATGAAATATCATGGGCAAAGATAATCATTCAATTTGTTTGTCTTAACCTTGTAATCGGCATCATTGGTTTAGTTTATTGGAAAAGGAAGGGTATTAAGGAAATAAAAGGACTAAAGAATTTAATTAAAATTAAGGGCTTGACAAAAAGAGAAAAAGAGGTCGAAACAGGGGAGGTAGGAGAGGAGGAGCAGCAGGACATCGAAACAGAGGAGCAGACAGAAGAAGATCAGGGTGTCCCGGGAGTTAAGGAAAATCAAGATGAGAAGGAAGAGCAGAAAAAGGAGATAGCAGCGGAAGAAAAGAAAACTCAGACCGGGCAAGGCGAATACGATGAACAGAAACAGGAGATTTCTCTGGATGAAAATGAGCAGGAAGAAAAAGAATTATTAGAGATAGAGGAGACCGATAGACAGGATATAGAGAAAAAAATTGAAATCCAGGAGGAAAAACAGGAAGTAGAAACCGAAGAGCGTGAACAACAGAGTAATAATGAAAAGGACAAAGAAACAAATTTGGAAAGTGATAATCCGGAGGTTGATGCAGACAGTAATAAACCAATATTAAATCAGGAAGATTTAGATCAGCTGCTTGCATCAGCTAGTGAGATGAAAGAGAAAACAGATGTAGAAAGATCAGAGCAGGAATCAGATGTGACACTGGATGGGGAAAGCGGAACACAGCATGTCGGGGAGGAACCGGAGAAGGAAGAGGATGAGAAGCAGAATGAACAGCAGGAAAATATAGACGATATATGGCAGGAAGCGCTGCAGGAACAGAAGGCAGCAGGAGATGTGAAAGAAGATTCTAAAAAGCAGGAAAATGGTAAAGAAGCTGCAAAGCCGTCAGCAGAAGACGAAAGCGATGTAGATAAAAAAGAGAGAGCCTCCGGTGATTAAAGTTCCTCCCTTGGTATTATTATTCCTTATTCAGTTCCTCTTGATATTCCTGGGTCTTACGATATTTTTGTTCCTTCGGAATAGAAAGTTGAGTGTTAAAGCAATTATTGTACGAGGGGAAGCAAACAGGCTTAAAAGCGAGCTTACACATATGGAATCCAAAAACGTTGAGCTTTCCGACTCGAAGAATACGCTAAGCGACTTACAAAAGAAATTTGAAGAAGTCAAAAATATTAATGCAAAACTAAAAGACTCCATTAATAAATTGATTCCTGAGGCTGAAAGGACCAAGGAACATGAACAGGTAATCAGAGATATAGAGCAAAGCTATGCAGAACTCGATTCATTTATTGCAATCCTTCGAAAGGAGAAAGAGCAGCTGCATGAAAAATCAAAATCGTCTGAGAGTTATATCAATAAATTAGAAAAAAAACTGAAGCAATCAGTCAGTAAAGAAGAGTATGATAATTTAAAAGCCCATAATAAAAGCCTCGAATTAAGGTTCGAGAAATTGAAAAAAGATCTTGAAGATAAAACTGGGGAATGTGAAAGCCTTCAAAAAAATTATATATGGCTTGAAAAAGAATATAATGCTTTGTACAACAATATAAGCCACGATAAACCCTGACCAATTCATTTGCACACATATGTCAGGACTCGAACTAAAAAATATTCTGCCATCTCCTTGACTAAGCAACAACCCTATAGGTTATAATTCTACACATATTTGTTCAGGCGCCTATTAAGGCTTAAAGGGGAATCCAGTGTGAAACTGGAGCGGACCCGCCGCTGTAATCCCGATTTCCACTGTTTCGGAATTCACAGTCTCTACTCAATGAACGCCACTTGTTGGATTGACAGGGAAGGCAAGTAGAGATCGGGAGAGCCAGAAGACCTAACTGAACCAAGCCTCACTAAATAGCCTTCGAGGGAAGAGGTTGTGAGGGTAAAGGTCATGGCTTTTATCCCCAGCTTTCTTTTTGGAAGGCTGGGGTTTTTTGTTTGTTATGAAAATTACATTCATCATAGGCGGTGCACGAAGCGGCAAGAGTTTATTCGCTCTGAGAGAGGCTTCCCGAATTAACGGCCCAAAGGCATATATTGCGACTGCGGAAGCGTTGGATGAGGAAATGAAAGAGCGCATCGAAAAGCACAAAGTGGAAAGAGGAAGCGATTGGGACACTTATGAAGAACCCATCAATGCCATAAATGTTTTATCAGAAATTAAAGACCGATACAGCGCCGCAGTTCTTGACTGCCTGACAATCTGGCTGTCAAATATCCTGTTGAGAACTCAGATGCCGGAGCATAGAGATAAGACGGTGGATGAGTGCATTCAGAAATTAGTTGACGGACTGAGAAGTTTGAACAGCTCGCACAGTTTAAACCTTTTTATTGTCAGCAATGAAGTTGGTATGGGGATTGTGCCTGAACACAAGCTGGGGCGGCAGTTCAGAGACCTGGCAGGTATGCTCAATCAGAAAGTAGCCGAAATTGCGGATGAAGTATATCTGGTAACAGCAGGGATACCTATAAAAATTAAAGATCAAAAATAAAAATTAAGGTACGGAGGAGATTATGGAATTAAACACGATAATATCTACAATAACAAATACTAACGGAAAATTTGCGGAACAGGCTCAACAGCGTCTGGATAATCTTACAAAGCCGCAGGGGAGCCTTGGACGGCTTGAAGAGTTTGCAAAACAACTGGTTGCGATTACCGAGAATAAAATGCCCAGTCTTGATAAAAAAGTTGTCTTCACTTTTGCCGGAGATCATGGTGTTGCAGAAGAAGGGGTTTCTGCATTTCCGAAAGAAGTGACACCGCAGATGGTTTTGAATTTCATTAATGGAGGAGCGGGGATAAATGTTCTTGCAAGACACGCCGGCGAAGAGGTTGTTGTTGTGGATATCGGTGTTGACTATGATTTCGGTAATAATCCCCTCTCGCCCCCCTTTAGTAAAGGGGGGTTGGGGGGATTTATTTCAAAAAAGGTTGTGTCAGGCACTAAGAACATGCGTAAAGGCCCTGCCATGACGAGAGAGGAAGCTGTAAAATGCATTCAGGTCGGCATAGAGCTTGCGACTGAGTATGCAAAGAGAGGGTATAAGATTTTCGGCACCGGTGAAATGGGCATTGCCAACACGACCCCGTCAAGCGCAATTACATCAATTGTGACGGGCAAGTCTGTTGAAGATATTACTGGACGGGGAACCGGGATAAATGATGATGCGTGGAAGAATAAAGTCCAGGTGATTAAAGATTCCATTTCAGTTAATAGCCCGGACCCCTCCGATCCCATTGATCTGCTCGCAAAAGTAGGCGGGACCGAAATTGGCGGAATCGCCGGACTGATCATCGGAGCTGCGGCAAACAAGGTCCCTGTTGTCATCGACGGCTTCATTTCAACAGCAGGCGCCCTGATAGCATATTTAATTGAACCGAAAACCAAAGACTATATGTTCGCAGCGCACATGTCTCAGGAAGTCGGACACAGGGCTATACTGGAAAAGATAGGTCTCAAGCCTATTCTTGATCTTGATATGAGACTCGGCGAAGGCACAGGCGCGGCCCTTGCCATGATGGTTATTGAAGCAGGCCTGAAGATTTATAAAGAGATGGCAACATTTGCGGAAGCTGCGGTAGCAGGGAAGAAGTAAGGGCGAGGCGCGCCTCGCCCCTACGGCCCATACGAATAAAGCTAAAAGATGAAAAAACTTTTATTAGCGTTCCAATTTTTGACGATCATTCCCGTGCAAGACATGGGTGAGGTATCTGAGGAGCAGATGGGGAAGACAACGGCGGTATTTCCTGTGGTGGGATTTGCAGAGGGTGTTGTGCTTGCTTTTTCGGCTGCGGTTTTTCTGAAAGTATTTCCCTCGGAACTGACAAATGCCCTGCTGGTGCTCATTCTCACAATAATGAATGGAGGACTTCATCTTGACGGGTTATCAGACACCTTTGATGCAATTGCATCGAGGGGAGACCGGGAGAAAAAGCTTTCAATTATGAAAGACAGCACGGTCGGCCCAATTGGGGTCATAGCCATAGTCATGGCGCTGCTGCTGAAGTACGTATTATTAAACGCGGTGTTTTTCCAATCGACTTCAGTCGCCTATTTAATGACCCTTGTCTCGATCCCGGTACTGTCTCGATGGGCCATGGTTACAGCGGCTTTTTACAGCAGGGCGGCAAGGAATGACGGGCTGGGAAGGCTGTTTATAGAACATACAGGAGCAAGACAGCTCATATCGGCAACTGTGGCTGCGATAGTTCTTATGGCCCTGGTTTGTACTATGGTTTCGCAGTTTTCGCTTTTAATGTTTTATATGATGTTTGCCATGCCGGTCCTTTTTGCATTCAGCTTCGGTGCAGTATGGTTTTTCAAAAAAAACTTCGGCGGTATGACCGGCGATTCATTCGGAGCGGTAAATGAGATTGCAGTGCTCGTTTTTTTATTAAGCGTGGTGATAAATAATGCCAGGCTGGCATAGATCGGTATTATGACAAGGATTTATTTAATAAGACACGGAGAGACAGAAGACGCGGATTCCCGGCGATATAAAGGGCATATTGATGTGCCCTTGTCTGAGAACGGCATTCAGCAGATAAAGAGAGTGGCGGATTACATAATGCGAGACGGCAATGTAGGGGCACGGCGCGCCGTGCCCCTACGAAATGGATGCGGGGGGCCATTAACGTCCGTCTATTGTTCTGATCTGAGCAGGGCGATAAAGAGCGCTGAGATTATTGCCGCACCTTTTGGTCTTAAGCCGGAAATAGTTGAAGATTTGAAAGAGCGTAGCTTCGGTGTGTGGGAGGGCATGACATTTGATGAGATAAAAGAGAAATGGCCTGATGCATTTAATTCCTGGGCAGCGAACCCGTTGAAGTTCAGTCCGATGGATGGGGAAAGCACAATTGAACTAAGAGACAGAGTGATAAAGGCCTTTGAAGAAATTATGAAAAAACATAATGGACAGAATATAGTGATAGTTTCACATGGAGGCGTAATCAGGGTTTTGTTAAGCGAAATGCTCGGCATGCCTCTGGAGAATATCTTCAGAATCGAACAGAGTTATGCAGCATTAAATGTTATCGAGATATGGGACTATCCGGTAGTCAAGCTGATTAACGGAGACGTAGGGGCGAGGTCACCTCGCCCTTACCTTTAAATCAATTTATGGCAAAAGCAATAATGATACAGGGAACAGGTTCAGGCGCGGGTAAGAGCGCCATTGTCGCCGGTCTTTGCAGGATATTCAGAGACATGGGAATTAAGGTTGCGCCGTTTAAGTCTCAAAATATGGCGCTTAATTCCTTTATTACTAAAGAAGGCGGGGAGATCGGACGGGCACAGGCATTCCAGGCCGAGGCTGCGGGATTGGAACCGTGCAATGACATGAACCCGGTTTTGCTTAAAGCAACCGGTGAGGCGGGGTGCCAGGTTATCTTGAACGGCAAAGTGCATGCAACGATGAAGGCGCACGAATACTATGCCATTAAGGACAAGGTTTGGGAGGAAATAACAGCGGCATATGACAGGCTTTCAAAACAATATGACCTGATTGTTATTGAAGGCGCGGGCAGTCCTGCTGAGATCAACCTCCGGGAAGAAGAAGTTGTTAATATGCGCGTTGCCCGTTATACAGACGCACCGGTAATACTCGTCGGGGACATCGACAGGGGCGGGGTGTTTGCGCAGTTTTATGGTACCGTGGAATTATTAAAAGATAACGTAGGGGCACGGCGCGCCGTGCCCCTACAATCCGACGCCGACTATATCAAGGCATTCATAATAAATAAATTCCGTGGAGACATGGACATCCTCCGTCCCGGCCTCAGAATGATTGAGGACAAAACAGGCAAGCCGGTAATCGGCACTCTTTATTATCAGGGGAATATGGGGCTTGATGAGGAGGACGGGCTTTCAATCGAGAAGCTTGCCAGATTTAACCAGGCAGGCCATAAAGATCTGAAAATAGTTGTCCTTAGACTGAAGTACATTTCAAACTTTACAGACTTCGCGCCTTTTTTGTATGAACCCGATGTTGAGTTAAAGTACTCTTTATGGGAAGAAGATATCAGCAGCGCTGATCTCATAATTATTCCAGGTTCCAAGAATACAGTCAGCGATTTGATGCTGTTGAGGGAGAGCGGGATTGAGGATTGTGTGAAGGCTGCCGTTAAGAAGGGAATCCCGCTCATCGGTGTTTGCGGCGGCTATCAGATGATCGGCAAAAAGATTTTTGATCTGCATAATGTTGAAAGCTCACTGCATGAAGTGGAAGGCATTGGCTTTCTCGATACCGTCACGACTTTCGACAAGACAAAGACTACATGCCGGGTGGAAGCGGAGTCAGTTCAGAGTTTAGAGTTAGGAGTTAAGAGTTATAAAAATATACTGAAGGGCTACGAAATTCACATGGGTAATACAACCGGTGATGTGGGATTGTTTAAGCTGAAAAGATTTCAGAACACAGATAATCCCCCCATCCCCCCTTTAGAAAAGGGGGGCGAGGGGGGATTTGATATCCTCGACGGCTCGATGAATGGCAATGTTTGGGGCACGTACATTCACGGCATATTCGACAATGATGAACTCCGGGCAGAGATTATCAATTCCCTGAGGAAGAAGAAAGGCCTGCCGCCTCGTGATGTGGAAGTCAATTATCAGGCAATGAGGGAAGAGGCAATTAACCGCTGGGCCGATACATTAAAGAACAGCGTTGATATCTGTTTTATTTTAAGGCAGGTAGGAATGGAATACTGCATGAAAAGGTAGGGGCGGGTTTGAAACCCGCCCCTACGGGTGGCTGGAATATGACAGAAGCAATTACATTGACAGCGGCGTATTTATTGGATCTGGCTATCGGTGATCCGAAATGGCTTCCTCACCCGGTGCGTGGGATCGGATGGGCGATTGAGAAGATGGAGAATGTGTTGAGAAGGATGATGCGTATGACAGAATCGAGTAGGGGCAAGGCGCGCCTTGCCCCTACCGTTGAGAAACTTGTGGGAATTGTTCTTGTCATTATTGTGGTCGGAGCGACTTACGGTATATTTTATTTTATTAATCATCTCCTCCTTACTTCCCACTTCCCGCTTCTCACTTCTTACTTAGCTCTTATCATCCTCGCCATTCTGATCGCTACCAGTATCGCGACACGAGAGCTGATTCAATCCGCACAGACAGTGATTGACGAAGTTAAAACCGGGGATGTGGAAAGGGCAAGGGGCAAGCTGGGAATGATCGTGGGAAGGGATACGCACGCTCTGGATCAGAAGGGTATATTGAAGGCGACGATTGAGACCGTTTCTGAAAATGCCTCGGACGGTATAGTCGCACCTCTCTTTTATTTTGCCCTTGGCGGGCTGCCTCTTGCCATGGCTTATAAAGCGATAAACACTCTCGATTCAATGGTCGGGTATAAAAATGAAAAGTATAAAGACTTCGGTTGGGCAGCGGCTAGGCTCGATGATATCGCCAATTACATTCCGGCGAGGATTACCGGAATGCTCATAGTCATATCTTCAGCCATTGTTAATTGGTCACTGACCACTGGTCATTGGTCATTGAAAGTCATGCTCCGTGACGGCGGGAAGCATTCCAGTCCCAACAGCGGGGTTCCTGAAGCGGCAATGGCAGGCGCACTGGGTGTCAGGCTCGGAGGGCCTTCCGTGTATGGTGGAATTATAGTTGAGAAACCGTATATAGGAGAAGAATCAGGGGCAAGGGGCAAGGGGCAAGGGGTCAAAGAACAGATAACGTATCTTAATGCCTCGGAGACTGCCCTCTCCATCGTTAAAATTTCTTCTTTGCTCGGCTTCGGGCTTGCGCTGTTATTGCTATATTTGAGGAGCATCATATGCTGCAAATAAAATCAAACTCTTTGAACTCTGAACTCCGAACTCCGAACTCGTTGGAGCACGGCGGCAATATCTATAAAATTGCCGGGGAGCTTGGATTGCCTGAAGACAGGATGATTGATTTCAGCGCGTCCATTAACCCACTCGGTGTGTCAAAGAAGGTGAAGGAGACAATCAGAAAGGGGATGGATGGTTTAGTTAACTACCCAGATACGGACACATCAATTCTGAGACAGAAGATAGCTGAACACTATGATATTGACCCTGTAACAATACTTTGCGGCAATGGAAGCACCGAACTTATCTATCTCATTCCAAGGGCGCTGAAACCGGAACAGGTTTTGATACCCGCGCCTACTTTTTCGGAATACGAAAGGGCCTGCAAACTGAGTAGGGGCGAGGCGGCGCCTCGCCCGTACGAGTTAAAAGAGGAAAATAAATTCCAATTAAATATTGATTCGTTTATCGACGCCATGCAAGAATGCGGCATGGCTTTTCTGTGCAATCCGAACAATCCGACCGGTCATCTTTTGGACCGCAACGAAGTGCTGGAAATAGCAGGGGCTGCGAAAAAGAGCAAATGTACGCTGGTTGTAGATGAGGCGTTTATTGATTTTGTACCCGAAGAGTCGGTCATTGATGATGTTCAGAATAATCCTTACCTCATAGTCCTGCGCTCGATGACGAAATTTTATGCGCTTACAGGACTGAGAATCGGATACGGGGTATTCCATCAGAACTTAATACAAAAAATAAAAGAATTCAAAGAGCCGTGGACAGTTAATAATCTGGCCCAAAAGGCGGCAATTATTGCACTCGAAGACAGTGTATATGCAGATGAAACTTTCAGCCTGATAAAAAGAGAAAAAGAATATATGGAGAATAGCTTCCGGAAAATGGGGATAAAATATTTCCCGTCCGAGGTTAATTACTATTTATTGCAGATTGAGAATGCAACAAGTCTGGTCGACGAGCTGAGAAATAAAGGCATACTTGTCAGGGATTGTTCAAATTTTAAAGGGCTGGGCAGTTCGTATATACGGGTTGCCGTAAAATCTCATAAACATAACGGGATATTGCTGAAGGAGCTTTCAAGATTATGCGCGGCATAGTAATCGCAGGAACACACAGCGGGTGCGGCAAGACAACGGTCACGCTTGGAATACTTGCAGCGTTGAAGAAAAAAGGACTGTCTGTTCAGCCCTTTAAAACCGGCCCTGATTTTATTGACACCGGTCTTCACAAACTCATTACCGGCAGGACATCAAGGAACCTCGACCTATGGATGTGCGGAAGGGATTATGTGACCGACTGCTTTTCAAGGCATTCAGCAGATGCTGATATAGCGGTAGTCGAGGGAGTAATGGGCATGTATGACGGCAATATCAGTACTGCGGACCTGGCTGCTGCGCTCGGATTGCCGGTCATACTCGTTGTCGATGCTTACGGCATGGCGGAGAGCGCGGGAGCGGTTGTGAAAGGTTTTATGGAATATGGTAGACGGAACATGGATGACATTTGTAGGGGCACGGCGCGCCGTGCCCCTACCGTTACCGGTGTCATTTTCAACCGCGTCGCCTCGGACAGACATTATCAGAGAGTCAAAGACAGTGTTCAGGATGTCCCTGTCCTTGGGTATTTGCCGAGAGATCTGGATTTTGAGATTCCTCACAGACATCTTGGATTAGTTGTGGCGGAAGAGAGCCCTATCGATAAAAAGGAGATAGACAAGCTGGCAGACGCGGTGTTGATGCATGTTGATGTTGAGTTGATAGTGCGAAAGAGCGAAAGTGCGGTAGCTGTAGAGGCGAGGTCACCTCGCCCCTACATGACATCCATAATCAAGATCGCCG
>CAYMUX010000068.1:0-19262 GCA_964393845.1 uncultured Nitrospiraceae bacterium | reverse complement strand
ATATCTAATCTTTTGTCGTATGACAGGTAAAACATCCGCCGGAACCACCGCCGCCTGCTACCATTGTATTATAATCCCATCTCAGCATATCTGGCTGGTCTGATCCATGGGGTCTGTGACATGACAGACACATAACTCTTGCTTCAGATCTAACGGGAGCTGTAGGATTTTGCCAGGAAACAGGGGCTTCGGTACTATAACTGGTCGTTGGATCATAACCGTTATATTCACCTGTAGTAGGCAGCGCTATATCTATCGGATGTCTCGTCCAGGGACTTGTAGGCCCGCCATTATCATTATGAAAAACACCGTGACAGCCTGAACAAAAAGCGCTGATACTTTTTGAATTCGCTAATCCATTCGCACCGGCACTATAAGCCGTTGATGTCCCTTTGTAAAAATTATGGTCAGAAGACGATTTTGTAGCTTCCCAGTCAGAATCTTCTACCCCTTCCACCCAGGCTGTATAATTCCCGCCAGAGTAAGTATGCCCCCAAAGGAATCGATACCCTGTATTACTGTTGACAGGACTAGAATCAATAACATGGTGCATTACCCTGAAATGGCAACCCCGGCATCCTGGTTTATTTCTACTGTTTGTTGCAGAAGCCAGCGTTGTATGACATTCACCGGCGCCACAGCCGTCAAGAGTTCCCGGAGCTTCAGCAAGATTACGGTCTGTGCCGACTATACCATAAACATTGTGGCCATATTTATCCCATGAGCCGCTGTCTTTAGAAACCCAGTAGAAATTACCACCTGCCAGCATATTATTTGCAACAGGCGCAGAAGGCGCTACCGTATTAAGTACAATAGGCACTATACTGCCGTTTAAATTCTTTTTAGTTTCATTAGCTACGGAAGAAGAATGACACCCTACGCATGGATCGGAATAACCGCCCAGCCCCAGCATCAGATTGTTATTAGTACCACTGCCGGCACCAACCCCGTTCTGGCTATTATGCATTGTATGACAATTGGAACATACACCACCTATTGCTGCAAAAGACTGCATCGGAAAGAATATCGTTGATATGAGTAATAAAGCGACAATGATAAAAACGCTAGATACATTATTTATAAAATTATGAGAGCCCATAATTAATGCTCCTATAGGAGATTTAAACTATACCTTAACATTCTATTTTTTTAGTAATTGGGTATCACGCTATGCGTGATACCCAATCCTGTTTATTTGTGCTTGTTTAATCAAGCATTCTTAGTTCTTGTCAGTGTGGCAAACAAAGCATCCGGTTGTATTACCACCGCCTGCTACCATACTTGAGTAAGTCCAACGCAGGAGATCATCCTCAGGTGAACCGTGTGCCCTGTGGCATGACAGACACATTACAATTGCGCCTGTAGCGCCAGCGCCACCAGGAACTACAGTGGCGGAACTTGCAGCCGGAACTGTCGGCCTGGCAACTGGCGCCTCAAGACTGTAGCTGCCTGCAGTATTATCACCATTGTCGGAATTGTAATCGTCATATCCACCGCTGTTAGGCAGATTGATATCGGTCGGGTGTCTTACCCATGGTGAACCGGCTGTTGCATCACCATCAATCGTGCCGTGGAATACTCCATGACATTCAGCACAGAGAAAGCTTATCGTATCTTTGGTTCCATACGCAGCAGCGCCACCAGCGTTTCTGGCAGCAATGTTGTTCGCACCATAATATTCATTATGAGTAGCCGCTGTCTCACCCCAGTTCCAGTTAGCATTTTCAAGGCCTTTGATACCGCCTAAGAACCTGAAGCTGTTTCCTACTGTGTTTGCAGTGGCAAGCTGTCCGTTGGTATTGCTGTGATGAGCGCCGCTTATACCGATGGAATCGTTATGGTTACCATGACATCCGTATTTGCCTGCACAGGTTAGCTGTCCGAGCCAAGCGGCTTCACCGCCTGCTACAGCAGTAAAGGCAAAACCAGTTGTTGCAGCAGCATCCCAGCCCGGCGGAGTAAGGGTCGGCATATTGGTATCTTTTATCGTTACACCGGCGAGCTCAATAACATTATGCCCCTTCTTGGCCGTAGCAGCATTTTCAGCTGAGTTAACCCAGTAAAAGTCACCGCCAGCATTTGTAAAGCTGGCACCCTGACCTGATGGCTGCGTTTCATGCAATACTGCAGGAGCGCCATAAGTACTGGTCATTCCGGTAGTACCCGTGTGACAAGCCACACAGCCTGCACTCAACAACTGGTTATTGGGTGTTCCAGCAACACCATTCTGACTTGCATGCATCGTATGGCAGTTGGAGCAAACACCGCCAATAGCGCCGGCATATCCATACATCAATACTACTGATAGAAAAATGAGTAACATCGTCATGATTGTTTTTCTCATATTCTTTACCTCCTTTGTTTTTAGATTATTTTTCTTCACTTTTTTCCACCTCCTTTTCTTATAATTTTTGGATAGTAAGACTATTTCCTAGACTCTAATATTAAACAATCGCAATTTATATGCCAGAACAATTACATATAAGAAACAATTTATATAATAAAGAAAATCAATGGTAACTGCAAAACAACAAACTGTTTTTTTAATAAGAATTTGTTATATTGGTAGCCGTCACTTTTCATTTTCTATCCGTTAACACTGTGTCATTTCCCACATTTGTGAATTTTCGCCCAGACAGGTTTAACATAAACGTAATTAGTATAAAACGTATTATATATTTTTTTGAAGTAATATGGATGCATACTTATAATTAAATAAAAAAAAATATTCCGACTGTCTGTCAATATTCTATACGATATCAGAATTAGAGCAGATCAAACTTCTGCATTTTATATCTGAGTGCATCCCTTGATATGCCAAGCAGTTTGGCTGCTTTTGTCTGGTTATTGTCCGCTTTTTTCAGGGCCTGCATAATGAGATCTTTTTCCACATTTTTTAGAGAAAGGCCTCCACTGGGTAAATCTATTGAGCTGCCTTCCTCAGATTCCGTATCAATATATTCAATTATTTCAGAAGGAAGATGTATGGGATAAATAACATCGGTATCTTCAAGAATGCATATTCTCTCGACAACGTTTCTAAGCTCTCTTGCATTACCGTACCATGGGTAATTTAATAATAGTTTCTCAGCGTCCGGAGATATACTCTTTACATTTTTTTTAAATTCCTTATTGAATCTATTTATATGATGCATTGCAAGAGGGATTATATCTTCTCTTCGCTCTCTCAACGGAAGGATAAATATGGGAAATACCTTCAGCCTGTAATAAAGGTCCGCCCTGAAGTCCCCTTTCTTGACTGCGCCTTCCAGGTCTTTTTTATTCGTAGTAGCAACAATCCTGACATTTATTTTTATTTCTTTAAGTCCGCCGACTCTCTTAAATATCTTTTCCTCTAAGGCCCTCAGCAATTTAGCCTGTGTGGATAATTTAATATCTCCTATTTCATCAAGATATATGGTCCCTCCGTTAGCAATTTCAAAAAGTCCTTTTTTAGAAGCCTTGGCATCCGTAAAGGAGCCTTTTTCATGGCCAAAAAGTTCGCTCTCAATAAGCGTCTCAGGTATGGCCGTACACGTTATTTCGACAAATGGTTCCGATGCCCGATGACTATGATAATGAATCGCCCTTGCAAGAAGGCTCTTGCCGGTACCGCTTTCCCCCTGAATAAGAATTGTATTTGCATCGCTGGCTGCCACTTTTTTAGCAAGGGCAATAATATCCTTCATTGCTGAGGATTCCCCTACAATATTATTAAAACTGTAAGTATCGAATTTTTCTTCTCTTAAAAAATTAACTTCTCTTTTCAGCTGTACCGTTTCCATGGACTTCCTTACGATAACAGAAATCCTGTCCAGCTCAAAAGGTTTCTCGACAAAGTCATAAGCCCCTAATTTTATTGCAGAAACAGCAGTTTCTATGTCCCCGTGAGCAGTTATTATAATTACAACGACATCATTGCAAAGCTTTCTAACCGACTTAAGTGTCTCGATGCCGCCGATCCCCGGCATATTGAGATCGAGAATAACAATGTCAGGAGATTCCGCCTTGAAAACTTCAAGTCCCTCTTCACCCGTGGCAGCAGTAAATACTTCATAATCTTCTTTTTCAAGGTGTTGCTTGAGACTCTTAGTTATAAAAACTTCGTCATCAATCACAAGTATCTTGCTCTGAACCAAAAACCCTCCTTAAATAATGTCTGTTTATAAACTCCCTTTGTCTGTCATTCCCGAGGTTTTAATCGGGAATCTATCCTTGTATTTATTAGATTCCCGCTCAACAGACTGCGGGAATGACAATTTTATTTAAGTGTCTTACGGCATTTCTACAGACATTACTTAAAAATTTATTTACCCGCTTTCAATCATTTGTATTACCGGCAAGTATATCGTAAATATGCTCCCTTTGCCAACTTCGCTTTTAACAGTAATCTCACCACCGTGTTCCTGCACGATTCTCCTGCTTATTGCCAGACCAAGACCAGTCCCTTTTGATTTTTTCGTGAAAAATGGATCAAATATACTATCCAGGATATCATCTTCTACCCCTATTCCCGTATCCTCAAATTTAATCATAACTGCCTTCTCTCCCGGCAACAATTCAATTATTTTATTATCTTCCGCCTTTTCTTTCTCGGAATTTGATGTTGTAATCTTTAACTTCCCACCATCCGGCATAGCCTGAACCGCATTGATCATTAAATTTAAAAAGACCTGTTGCATCTGATCGGGGTCCATCATAACATCGGGGATTTCCCCTTCAATCCCGGTATCAATAGCTACGTTGTGTTTTTTTGCCTCAGGGTATACAAAAAAAATAGCTTTATTCAAAACATCATCTATCTTATAAGGCATAAAATTAGGGGGTTTAGGCTTAGCATAATTCAATAGATCCTTGACCGTCCTGTCAAGCCTTTTTATGTGATTCAATATTTCCGTGGTTACTGCTTTTTTACTGTCGTCTTCATTCATTTCCGATTGAAACACCTGGACTGCACAGCTTATTCCAGTCAAAGGATTCTTAATTTCATGGGCAATTCCAGAGATAATCTCTCCGAGAGATGCCAGTTTTGCCGCCCTCTGCATTTGTTCCGAATGACACATCTCTATTTCCTGTTTGGCTGAATCAAGAGATTCGAGCATACTATTAAAACTCTTTGCCAAAAGACCGAATTCATCTTTTTTGTCTTCCTCCATCCTTGCTGATAAGTCGCCGTTTTCAATCCTCCTGATAGTGCGGACCATTTTTTTTATGGGTCTGTCTATTAACAATCCGACCACAAGCATTAATCCTCCGCCAATCAGTAAAAATCCTATAACGGCATCTAATAAATGTTCTTTTTTAAATGCATCAACAGTCTTATGAATATCAGAAAGTGCAATATCTACGCCCAGTACTCCTAAAATATTTTTTTCAGAACCGTGGCACTTGTGACAGATAGGTTGGTTTTGAATTACAGTAAATTTTGAAGCATAACGCTGCCCATTCTTCTCAGACAGGAAGGCATCGTTTACTATTTTTTTATTAAACATTGCGCTATCTTGCTTGTTAATTTGTCCGCCTATTTCTTGTTTAGATGAAGATGCGACTATTATTCCTTTATCGGGCAGAAATATTCGTATTCCCTTGAGGTCCTTGGAATCCTTAGTCAGGCTTTCTATAAAGTTTTGTAGATCCTGCCACCTGTTCTTCAACATCAGCACCATTATGCTGTGTGAAATCCTTTCGGAGAGCAATACGGCTTTTTCCATTTGACCGTCAAGCAGCTTCTGTTCCATGTCTTTAATATCCCTCCATGTAGAAAAAGCCATTATGACAGAGATGATAAGGAAGGCAGTGATAGTAATTTTAAATTTCAGGCTATTAAACATTATTTAAATATAACATACGAACCAAACTACCTACATCTCTATATTGTTAAATAAAATTTGACCTTAGTTGCAAATTTCAACTTCATATAATAAAAAAGCAACAAACCGCTTGACAAAAGATAATTCAAATGTTAATAATATTTTCTTTTGTGTAGATTAAAAAGTTTATTTTATAACTATATAAACAAAATTTAATAAATCATTTACATTTCATATGTTATTATTAACGGTTGCTATATAGGGGTAGATTTCCGCTATCGCGATGTATGACCCCGGTAAACCTCAAAACCAATAAATTAAAATTATATGAATAGGAGGAGAGGGATTTGGACTTCATAAGAATTTTAAATAGAACAACTTTATTCCTTGCAATATTCCTTTTGTTCTCTTTTATTACTCCCGGCATCGATGCAGCAGATAAAGAGAATTGCCTGATGTGTCACAAATATCGTCAGATCGGGCGAATTGACGAGAAGGGGCATAAAAAGAGTTATTTTGTTAGTGAAAATATTTACGCCAATACTGTGCACAGAAATGTCCCCTGCAGAGACTGTCATACTTATATTGACAAACTTCCGCATGACCCTGTAACACAAGAAGTCAATTGCGCAAACGAATGCCACATCAAGCCTCCCTTCTCAAACGAAAACTTTTCTCATAAAAAAATAATAGATGTATATAACAAAAGTGTTCATGGAGCTAAGGCTGATGATTCTGAAGATTTAAAAGCGGCAAAACCATATTGCAAATATTGCCATCTTAACCCGGTATTTACAAGGGTCGATGAACAAAGTATCGCCTTTGAAGAGACCTTAAGCCGTTGTTTGAATTGTCATGAGAGAAAAGGCGTTACGCAGGCTTATAAACACATAACGCATCGCCTGCGGGCTAAGACCTCACGCTCGCCTCAGGAAATTGTTCAGTTGTGCGCCAAAAATTGCCATGCTGATCTTGTGTTAATGAAAAAGCTCAAAGTATCAAAGGAAAGCATGGAAGCAGTAAAAACTTACAATGAGTCAATCCACGGCAAGGCAGTAGGACTGGGTTCACAGGATGCTGCCGATTGTGTCAGCTGTCATGCTACAAGCTCAATACATGACATTTATAAAAAAGATGAACCTCATGCTACTGTAAATAAAGCCAATCTCGTTAATACTTGCAAACAGTGTCATAAAGATGTAAACGAAAAGTTTGTTCAAATTGATGTCCATTCAGAAATTTCGCCCCATGAAAAACCATTTTTATATTCCGTGAATGTTGGTTTAGCGTTTGTATTTTACGGATCAGTTTTTGGTCTGGTCGGCCTTGCGATGCTTGAATCTTACGGCAGAAGGAAAGACGGAATTAATATGCAGATCATACATGGAACATCATGGCGCGGTGAATCAAAACGTAATAAGCCCAAATAATATTAAGAGACAAAAAATAGGGATATCTATATACAAGGAGGCATGATGTCATCATCTACTGAAAACATTGCAGCTTCTTCCAAAGAGACGGGGGCTGATGATTACTATACATATGTTGAAGGTGTGGGGAATATCCCGAGAGACATATATAAATATGTAAAGTCAGACCCGTTAGGCGACCTTCCACGGTACTCAATACATATAGTCATACAACATTTTCTGACATTCATAACTTTCCTTATTCTGGCGGCTACGGGGCTGACTTTACACTTCGCTAGTCTGTGGTGGGCGCCTATTGTGATGAAACTGTTCGGCGGACCTGATACAGCAAGACTTATACACAGAATAGCCGCTGCCTTGATGATAATAGCAAGCATATACCATCTTATGACAATTGTCGGCGGTACTTTTTATAAAATCATTAAAAAGAACTTTGATATTAAGAGAACGCAGATCCCTTTGTTGAAAGACGCTCAGAATATTATCCATGATTTTAAATATTTTCTCGGGAAAGAACAGCAGCGTCCTAAAATGTATAAATTCATGTACAAACAAAAACTTCACTATATTGCTATTTTATGGGGGACCTTTGTGTTAGTGGCCGCTGGGACGTCATTGTTGTTTCCGGAGACAATGGCCACTATCTGGCCAAACCCACGATTCGGTCAGGATCTGGCAAGATTAATGCACGCTGACGAGGCGATCATGGCAATCACTGTTGTTGTTTTTTGGCACTGGTCAAATGTACATCTTGTACCTGGCAGATTCCCACTTCAATGGTCTTTTTTGACTGGAAGAATTACCAGGGAACATCAAATCGAAGAGCACTTCCTGGAATATGTTAACAATCTCAAAGAAATTCCGGAAGAGAGAGAGTATATGAAAAAAATCTTAAGAGAAAAAGGTTTCGACACGAACTAAGGAGGTGACTTTCAGTGCCAGGTGAACCAAAACGATTAGAACATCCCAAGTCAGTTTATGTAATCGGATTCATTTTTAAGATAATAACGCTTACAGTGTTTATAGCCGTCATCTATCAGATCACTTTTTCTCCTCACGGCCCTGCTGTCTTAGTGCCGATAAAGGAAAAGATAGAGGAATCGCAAAGGTCTGCGATCCTCGACGAAGTCAGACAACAGGAGGAATACGAGAAACACAGACATTTTCATCATGTTGTTGACTATCCTCAACTCCCGGAAAATATGCGGCCGGTCTGTTACATTTGCCATTCCGACTACCCGCACGGTAAGAATAAAAAAGTAAGGGCGATATTAAACATGCACACACAATTCTTCGTATGTGAAACTTGTCATATTGAAGAACAAGCGGGAGTGAATATAGTATATAAGTGGTATAACCCTACTAACGACAATCCAAAGGGACCATTTTTTGGCACGGATTATGACCATGAGACGGGAAATCTGGTAGAGGTTGAAGACCAGTTTTCCAAGATAGCTCCCTATTATAGGACCTTTGATAAACTCAAGTCGGCCATTCAGATACAGGATTCAGATCTAGCACAGGATTATGTAAAAGTCAGAGACAAGCTTACCCCCGAGCAGAGGGACAATGTTAAGAAGAAATTCCATGTGCATATAAAAGCCAAGGGGCATGAATGTCAAGTCTGCCACTCCAAGAAAGGCCTTCTTGATTTTAAGAATATGGGGTTCTCCACTAACAGAACTATAGACCTGGAGCAGTTGAATATTAAAGGAATGGTGACTAAATACGAACAGTTCTACATCCCTAATCTGTTTAAAGACTAATCTTTCATTCATACAGAGATTTCCGAGTATTTCAAAAATCTCTGTATGAATGCTAAAATAAATCAAAAACATTGCTTACAATAATTACCTTGCGACCTTTTTTTACTCAATTAATATTAATCCTTGCTGTTCTCATCTTTCCAGTTACTTCATTTGCAATAGAGTGCATCAACACTACATTTCTTTTTGATATCAAGCCGGTGGCAAATCAACCAAGTGATCTTGCCATTGACCCAAAAGGGAACATCTATCTTGTTGACGGAGTTAACAGCAGGGTGATCGTGGTTGATAATAGCGTGGGATGGAAATTCTCTTTTGGCAGCGAGGGCACCGATAAAGGACAATTCAAACTGCCCCTCGGAATAGATATATCCGACTCAGGGAAAGTATTTATTGCCGATACCGGAAATCGCAGGATACAGGTCTTTGATTCTGAAGGCACTTTCTTGTATATGTTTACTGTTAAGACAGGCGCTGGGGAACTACCCCCTGAACCAGTTGATGTTGCAGCTTCCAAATTAAATAACTACCTTTACATTTCTGATAACAAAAACCACAAAATTAAAGTATACAAGCAAAACGGCACTTTTGATTTCGAATGGGGAAAGTTTGGAGAAGATTATGGATCATTCAGATACCCCGCAACTATGACATTAAATGATTACAATGAAATCTTTATCGTAGATGTGCTTAATACCAGAGTTCAGAAATTTGATCCTTTTGGAAAATTTATTGTAAATATAGGCTCATGGGGAGTGTTACAGGGTCATCTGTTTAGACCAAAAGGGGTTGCTTTAGACAAGAAAAACAGAGTGTTCATTGGCGACAGTTATATGGGAGTAATACAGGCATTTAGTGACCTCGGTCGGTTCCTTGGGGTTATTTGTGAGAAAAACAAGATGAGAAAGTTCAAAACACCCGTAGGAATTCTTGTTGATAAAAATGATAGACTACTGGTTGTAGAAATGAGAGACAATAAGATAACTGTATTGAAGATATTAGAGTAATGTGAGCCTCTTACATAAGTAAGAAAATACCGCATATGTCATTTCGACCGAAGGGAGAAATCTTTTGTTGTCAATGAGTTATAAGACCTCTCTCTTCGTTCGAGGTGACAGACAGAAGACTTTTGCAAGAGGCTCAAGAACCATAAAATACTTATTAATTTCAACTACTGCATTCCTGGTCCTCACCATTGATTATTACGCCTTTGCCCTGGAGATGTCTTCAAAAAGAGACTGTGTTGTTTGCCATATCGAGTGGATGGACGACTTCAGGACCGATCAGGAAACACTGGTAGAATTCCCGGCAGGCAATGTCCTGATGAAGGACACTCAGGGCGTTGTCAGCTCCGAAGAAATATGCTACAGCTGCCATGACGGATATGTGCAGGACTCGCGCCATATTGCCTGGAGTTATAACCGGCATCCTGTTTTTGTAAAGCCCTCAAAAAACGTAACGGTACCTATCGATTTGCCGCTGAGTGTAAAAGACGAAATATACTGCGGGACATGCCATTCCGCCCACGGCAAAGGCGCCGCCGCGCAGCATGGGGACCCAACGGGAAGAACAGCCGTTTTCAGGGAAGTCAATATCAATTCAAGTCTATGCGAGAAGTGCCACAGAAACGAAGCCTCTTTTAAATTCTCTAACGGACACCCTCTGCATACAAAAGCCCTTGAATTACCCGACAAACTATTCGAGTTAGGCAGCACACAAGCAACAGAGAAAAATAAAGTGATATGTCAGTCCTGCCACAAAACACACGGGGCCAAAGGGAAGAAGATACTAATTATCGACAACAGGAACTCTGAGTTATGCACAATCTGTCATGAAAAACAAAAGTCCCTGGTCGATACAAAACACGATCTTCGCATAACTCTCCCGGATGAAACAAACATCAAAAAACAGCCGCTGTCTGAATCAGGCCCCTGTGGAGCCTGTCATACGCCGCATAATGCTGCAGGCAACAGACTGTGGGCAAGACCTCTAACAGAAGGAAATCCCGCTTCCCGGTTATGTTTGACATGTCATGGAGAAGATACCCATTACAAGACAAAACGTATAGGTGAATATTCACACCCTATTAATGTAAAGACGGCTTCAGAAGTAAAAATATCGGATGAACTTCCTCTATTTTCAGAAGACGGCGCCAAGAATCCAAAAGGCAATGTTCAATGTTTTACCTGTCACAATATTCACAGATGGGACCCGAACTCTCCAATTAATAAAGGCGGTAAAGATGTTGAGGGTGATTCTTCGAACAGTTTTTTGAGGATACCCAATGACTCGTCTACTTTATGTTTAAACTGCCATACTGATAAAACACAGTTAGCCGCCTCTGACCATAACCTTGTGGTAACTGCATCGGAAGAAAAAAACGTACAGGGCTTTACTCCGCTGGTTTCAGGCCCTTGCGGTGTATGTCATATCCCGCATAATGCAGTATCAAAACGCTTATGGGCAAAAAAGCTTTCAGGTGGTAAGGATTTCGTAACTCAATTATGTACAGCCTGCCATAATAAAAACGGCGCTGCTGCAGCCAAGCTGCTCGGAGACAACTATCATGCAGTGGATGTTACACTGGACAGGTTTAATATCACGACAACATTACCATTATATGATAGTGGAGCTGATAAAGTTGCTAATGGGAAAATCGTATGCTTAACATGCCATGAGCCTCATACGTGGGACCCAAACAATCCTGTCCTGAATTATACATTTAAAAATGTTGAAGGTGATGCCAGAAACAGTTTCCTGAGAAAAACTAACTCTCCCTCATCAGACCTATGTAAAGCATGTCATATAGACAAGGCATTTATTGATGGAACGGACCACGACCTTAATGTAACTGATCCGGAAGCCAAAAACCTGTTAGGCCAAACAGTCAAGGAATCAGGGCCGTGCGGAGTTTGCCACCTAGTCCATAACAGTCCTAATAAAATGAAACTATGGGGCCGTGAATACGGGAGAATAAATAATGATGAGGAAGTTATAGACTCTCTGTGTACCAGCTGTCATTCCAAAGGAGAGATAGCAGAGAACAAGATCCCGCCTATAGCAACACATCCGGAAGGAAAATTAATAAATAATGTTCTGCGAAGTAACAGGCAGGCCATCGATTTCTCCCCTATTTTCGATAAGAAAACAGGGAAAGAAGTAAGTGTGGGCAACATCTCCTGTCCTTCCTGTCATAATGCCCATCAATGGAGTCCTCTCGTTAAAGAAAACGGGATAAACAAAAAACTGGAAGGTAATACAACAAACAGCTTCTTGCGGAATGTAAGCTATAACAATATTTGTATAGACTGCCACGGCCTTGACGCACTCTTCAGATACAAGTATTTTCATGACCCCAAAGAAAGGGTCGAACCGCCTGCGACAAATATTAAATTCATCGAATGAGACTCTCTTCTAAACCCATTTTATAGTCCTATAATAATTAATTATTTTACAAACAAAATAATTTGTTGTAATAATAAAGCCACAAAGCCAATCCTTGGAATCTGAGTTACTCATAGTTCTGCTATGGGTTGATGAATATAAACAATTTTTTCTTGTCCATTAGTTAATATAGTTTTTCCAGAGGGGTTACTATTTTTTTATCGTGGGCAGACCTCATGCTTAATGACAATTTCAACTCAGGAGGGTTGAACATATGATTTTAACCCGAACTCAAAAAATTAGTTTTATCATCTCTTTATCGTTCCTGATTATCATCTCTTATCCAGTACAAACAACTTCTTACGCGGCAGATATGGGTAACTGTCTCATATGTCATAAATATCCGGGTCTCAGCAGAGTTGATGAAGAAGGAAATATGAAACTGTTTTTTATTAACGAGTCTATATTTAATAACGGCGTGCATGCCAAGGTAAAATGCGAGGGCTGCCACACTGACATCACGGAGATTCCACATAAACCTGCCAAAAAAGTCGACTGTCTTGTCGAGTGTCATATAATAGAGCCCTCTACTGAAACGAAATTCTCACATAAAGACGTAGCTAATTTCATAAAATCCAGTGTACACGGCAAGGTTGACAAACTCGGCCATGAGAAAAAATTTGCCGAAGATTATCCCGGATGTAAAGACTGCCATGATGAACCTCTGTACAGACCCCTTTCTTTCTTTAAAAAGGTGCGTCCCGGAATATCAGAAGCCTCTATCGGCAGATGCAGGGTTTGTCATAAAAAGGAGGCTTTCATTTATCAGTTCTACAATCACATTACAACGAGATTACACAAGAGCAGGAATCCCCTGAATATTGCGGAAATGTGCGCTAGATGTCATGATGACACTTCATTAGTTGCAAGACATGGATTGTCAACAAAAGCGGTATTTTCCTACGGAGAAACCTTCCACGGCAAGGCTGCCAGTTTCCTCGATGAACGGGTTCCTGACTGTCTGGACTGCCATGTCAACAAAGGGGAGTCCGTTCACCAGATGCTGAGCCACAAGGACCCTTTTTCTTCCATACATGAAAGCAATAAAGGTAAAATCTGCGCCACTATAGATTGTCACCCGAGTGCGTCACCAAAGCTTGCAACATACGGGGTTCATTCTGAATTCAATCTGATACAGAGCCCGGCACAATACTTTTTCACATTTTTCTTTATTGTCCTGACCGGCGGCACATTGCTTCCCCTTATGGGAATTATATTCCTTGATTTATTTAGAAGATTCTTCCCGCATGCAATGATAGGAAGGAGGAAATAGGCCATGGAAAAGTATCCTGCGATAAAAATAAAAGATGGTCATAAATACTTTTACAGGTTTAGTATGAACCAGAGGATACAGCATGGTATTCTGGCTTTTACAGTCGTTCTTCTGGTTTTAACCGGAATGCCTCTTAAATTTCATGATGCCTCATGGGCGCCTTATCTTTACGCACTGTTTGGCGGAATCCACTATGCGCCAACTGTCCATAAGGTCAACGGTGCAATATTGATGGTATTATTTTTCTATCATATTTTTTACTTAATATACGTTATTCGGAAATATCATATTGCGCCCAAAAGAAAGAGAGGAGAACCAAGAGGGAAATACGATACTTTAATAACGGTGCTAACTCAAAAGATGGTTCCCAATTTAAAGGATGCTTTTGATATAAGGGACCTCATGAAGTATCTCCTGTTTCTTACTAATAAACGACCTGACGGTGATGAGATGACATGGAAGGAAAAATTCGATTACTGGGCCCCGTTCTGGGGTATGGTTATCATCGGTTTCTCCGGACTATTCTTGTGGAACAAGGAGCTTTTTACACAAATATTACCCGGAGGGGCCTTGAACTTTTTATTAATTGCCCACAGTGATGAAGCGCTGCTTGCCGCTCTCTTCCTGTTTATATGGCACTGGTATAATGTCCATTTCTCAATAGCCGTTTTTCCAATGGGAACAGTATTTTTGACGGGATATTTATCAGAGGAGTTAATGGTTGAAGAGCATTATCAACATTATGTGGAAGTGATGAAGAAAGCAGGGTTAGAACATGAGATACTTCCACCGCATGGCGCCCAACATGAACATGAAGGAGGGGCATCCTCATGAAAAATTTCTTCTTTAAGATTTATATGCTGGCTTTTATGGCGCTTGTAGTTTTCTTTATGGTAATAATATGGAAAGTAACATTTGCGCATATTTTGCATGAATACCACCAAAGACACGAGAGCCAGGAAATCGCAAAATTAAAAAAGGGCCAGGAACTGAAGAAGGTGGAGAAAACCAACTTTGAGAAAATCATACTTGAAAGTGACGAGAGGGTAAAGCACTACCTCGGATACAGAATTCTTGAAGAGGTAAGAATAAAAGGCCACTTTCATCATATCGGGTTTGATATCGGACCGGATAAAAGATCGTATTGCATTCAGTGCCACGGTGACATGCCGCATGACGCAGTAAAAGAATTACGGGCCTTCCTGAATATGCACTCCTTCTTTGTGGGCTGTGAAACCTGTCATGTGAAATTTGAAGAATCTGCAAAGACAGGCATCTATAAATGGTATGACAGATCAACAGGCGAGATTGTTGCAAGTCCTGTTAAGAAGGGCAGTCCCGGGGCATTCAAGGCTAAGATTATACCTTTTGAGAAAAGTGGCGGCGCAATTCAGCGGGTTGATTCTGAGGATAAAATTAATTTTGCCCTTGAGTATAAGGAAAAAGAAAGAACGCTCTCCGAATCCCAGAAATCAAGGGCCAAAAAACTTATACATAAAATAGTCAGCAAACAGCCTTATATATGTGAAGACTGCCACCAGAAAGAAAAACCGCTGCTGCCCCTTGAAGCCATTGGATATCCGAAGGAAAGGATAGATTCCATCATAAGCACGGAGGTTGTCGGCATGATAAAGAATTATACAAAATTCTATATGCCGAAGATGCTGCAGCCTGGCGAGGTAGCGCCGAAACAATAACCGTTCCGGCAGATTAATTAATAGAATTCGCATTTTTTTGTTCAATAATAAATTGTTTTCCGCCGAAATAAAGCAGTATGTTTCATCCTATAAAAATATAGAAATTATCTTCATAAGTCACTGTGCGTCCGGACATATAATTTTCTTCACCTTTTAAACCTGTTATCCCGGCACGCTATGAGAGCCAGGTCAGGCAATTAACTGCTCATTTTTTATGTCTAAGGATATTGTAAAATAAATTTAATCCTTGTATTCTTAAATAAATCTGAAGCTGAATTGTCAAATAAAATAAGGCAAACTCTATACATTGAGGAGAATCATAACATATAATTTGTCCATGTTTCCCCGGTTAATTCTTGCTGGAGTGTTCTCCTTTATTTTTCTGATCTCATCAATAATTGCGACCGGTCCCGCATACGGGATACATCTCACATATGTCAAACACCTTTTTGATATAACCCATGACTTCAGCCAGCCGAGTGATGTTGCAGTCTCGAAAGACGGACTCATCTATGTCGTTGACGGCGTCAACAACGTAATCAAGGTCTTCAATCAAGACGGTAAATTCGTTTTTTCCTTTGGAAGCAAAGGTTCTCTTAACGGCCAGTTTAAATTCCCGTTAGGCATCGATATCGGCAATTCAGGGAAGGTATATGTTGCAGACTCCGGCAACCATAGAATACAAATATTCGGTCCGACCGGCGGTTATCTGAACCAGATTAAACTTCATTCAAAGATCAAGTCGGCGGACCCGACGGACGTTGCGGCCAACGAGTCTTTAAGCAGGCTATACGTCGTGGATAACGACAATCATTATATTCTTGTATATGACTTGTCCAATATGCAATTATTACAAACTTTAGGCGCGCCCGGCATAGAAGAACGTGAATTCAGATATCCCTTCCTGCTGGCGCTGGATAAGAATAACTATATCTACATAACGGATGTTGTTAATACAAGGGTGCAGGTTTTCAATTCTGAGGGTTTATTTGTTACAGTTATCGGCGGATGGGGTGTTGAAAAAGGTCATTTTTTCAGGCCCAAGGGTGTTGCAACAGATAAGAATAACAGGGTATATGTAAGTGACAGTTATATGGGAGTAATCCAGGTATTCAAAAATAACGGTGAGTTTTATTCCGCTATTGGTGATCCTGAAAAAGGCTCTGTTAAAAAATTTGTTACACCTATGGGTTTATTTATTGATAACAACAGACTTTATGTAGTCGAGATGTTTGCTGAAAGAGTAAGTGTATATAAGATTGTAGGAGATACTGAATGAAGATTGTCAATTGCCGATTGTCAATTGTCAATTTGTTCATAATTTACCTCGCACTCCAAATCGACGTTTCATATGCTCAACAGGTCCAGGCCCCGAGAAATCCCGATTCGGCTAAAGAGTGCGCTATCTGCCATTATAACTGGATAGACACGTTTTATATCGACGGGAGAGGTTCTGATCTGGTTGAATATCAGACAGAGAAAGTCGCTGCCAAACCTGAGATATGTTTTTCATGCCATGACGGAAGCGTAGTTGATTCAAGGGCAAGGGTATATAATGATCTAAGGCACAAGATAAATAAGCCCCCTCCCGCGCATATGAACATACCTAAAATATTCCCGCTGGATAAAGACGGAAACATGCAATGCTCTACATGCCACACGGCCCATGGCGTTGCCAGTGAGATGGGTATTGAAAAGACTATCTTCATCAGGGCGTCTAACAAGGACTCGGACATGTGCCGGATGTGTCATGCCGACAAGGATGGGGGACCGAAATTCGGCAACCATCCCGTAGGTCCCTCTGAAATGAAAATACCCCGGCAGCTTGTGGATAATGGCGCTGTAGTAGGTGAAGGAAAAAATAATATAATTTGTGAAACCTGCCATACAGTTCATGGCTCGCCTAATGAAAGCTTTTTGATAGAAAGCGCCAGGAACTCACGGCTTTGCCTTGAATGCCATGCCGACAAAAATATTTTTACCCCTGAAGGGAAAAGAAACCATTTCCATGTCATAAATGCAGTGCCCGGGAAGGTAAAAATACCAGATGAATTGATAAAGAAGGGGGCTGAATTAGGGCCCAACGGAGAAATAATCTGCCAAACGTGTCATAAGATACACAACAATAAAATAGAAACGAATCTTCTGCTAATTAAAAAAGATGAAAAATCCAGTTTATGCCTTACGTGTCATACGGACAAGCAATATCTTGCAGATACCAAACACAATCTGACCCATTCCGCGCCCGATGAAAAGAACCTGGAAGGGAAGACGGTTGCGGAGGCCGGCATATGTTCGCCATGTCACCTGCCTCATAAAGAGGCCCGAAAGGCAGGCGATGGCCCGGATTTTACTACACAGTTGTGTCTTAGTTGTCACAGCAAGGGGAATATTGGCGAGAAGGTTATTCCGGCGGACTATAAACATCCCGTTAATGTTAATCCCTTTGAAATTAAAGACCCTGATGTGCTGCTGACTACCATAGGGGTAAAAAAAGAAGATTTGAAGTTGCCGCTTTTTAATAAATACGGCGCACAGGATATAAACGGAACGGTTACCTGTGCTACCTGCCATGACCCCCACAGATGGCGTCCGGACTCTACAGAAGGAGAGATAAGAAAGGACGTCAAGGGCGACAATACGACATCCTTTCTCAGAAGCCCCTCTCCTGCGCTCTGCAATGAATGCCATAACACGAAATTTGCAATTGCAAACTCCAAGCATGATATTCAGAAAGTGGCCCCTGAAGAGAAAAATTATTTAGATCAAACAATTTCTGAATCAGGTCTCTGCGGAGTCTGCCATATCATCCACGGCGGACAGGAAAATTATCTGTGGGGAAGAAAACTGACTACAAAAAGCGGCCTTATCGTAATGGATCTTTGTATAAGCTGTCATAATGAAAATGGAATGGCCAAGAAAAAAGTAATAAAGGAACATTCCCATCCCGTGAATATTTCCCCTTCTGAAAAAGGGCTCTCCACCACGCTGCCTCTTTTTGATAAAAGCGGGAAAGTTTCAAAGGAAGGCGTCATGGCCTGCCAGACATGTCATGATCCCCATCGCTGGGACCCAGTGAAAATTATAAAAGAAAACCACTTTGAGCTTGAGGGAAATTCTCAAAACAGTTTTTTACGACTGGAGAACTCCCCGTCACCGAAACTGTGCGAAAATTGTCATCGTGAGCAAGCCTTTGTTGAAAAAACCGACCATGATCTAATTGTGACATCACCTGCAGAGAAGAATATCATTGGTCAGACCCCTGCTGAGTCAGGGACCTGCGGGGTCTGTCATCTTGTCCATAATAGCAGAAATAAAATCAAACTCTGGGCCCAGGGCTTCGGAGAAGGATCAAGCATAATGGACATGATGTGCAATTCCTGCCACTCAGAAAGCGGCGTTGGAAAATCCAAAATACCTCAGATAGACACCCATCCCGATAATATGCTTATTACAAATGCAGGAAGAGATATAAAAGGCGCGCCTAACTACTTCCCGATTTTTGATAAGGGGACCGGCAACAACACATCAGTCGGAAACATTTCATGCCCTTCGTGTCATGCCGTTCATCAATGGGACCCGAGGTTTAATAGAAAAGGCAAAGAGATCAATGTCGAGGGGAATTCAACCGACAGCTTCCTCAGGCATCAAACTTACAACTTATTATGTATAGATTGTCACGGGTTTGATGCATTGTTCAGATTTAAATATTATCATGACCCGAAGGAAAGGGTAGAAAAGACCAAAGGCCCTGTTATGCCGGAAACAACCTGGTAAGGGCAGGGTGTCCTATAGTAACGGCATTAATTAACATTACATGTTAAGCGGATTTTATTGCTTTT